>DATEKH010000212.1:0-7354 GCA_035277525.1 Allostellaceae bacterium | reverse complement strand
GATGCGGTGCTGAAAACCTCGTGGCTTTATGCGCTGACCAGGAAGATCAACACCAGCCCGAGCCTTTATCTCGCCGCCGGCGCGATTCACGGCTGCGTTCTCTGCGAGGAGGACCGGCCGCTGCTCTATATGGAGGATGTCGGCCGCCACAACGCGATCGACAAGATCGCCGGCTACATGCATCTGCACGGCATCGGCCCCGAGGGCAAGATCTTCTACACCACCGGCCGGCTCACCTCCGAGATGGTGATCAAATGCGTGCAGATGCGCATCCCGATCCTCGTCTCGCGCTCGGGCTTCACCGCCTGGGGCGTCGAGCTGGCGCAGCGCGCGGGGTTGACGCTGATCGGCCGCGCCAAGGGCAAGCGCTTCACCGCGCTGTCCGGCGCCGAGCGCATCGTCTTCGACGGCGATCCCGCTGCGGTCGAGGAGGAATCGCCGAGGCTTAAGCGCAAGGCCAGCGTCGGCGGGGAGCTCGATTGAGCATCGCCGGCGTGCTCCTCGCCGGCGGCCAGTCGCAGCGCATGGGCGGCGGCGACAAATGCCTGAGGCTGCTCGGGGGCAAGCCGATCCTCGCGCATGTGATCGAGCGCGCGCAACCGCAAGTGGCGGCGCTCGTCTTGAACGCCAATGGCGATCCGGCGCGCTTTGCCGCTTTCGGCTTGCCGGTCGCGGCGGACAGCGTCAGCGGCTTTGCCGGACCCCTGGCCGGCGTGCTCGCGGGGCTCGACTGGGCCGCGGCCCATCTTCCCGCGGCGACGCATGTCGCGAGCTTTGCCACCGACGCGCCGTTTCTGCCGCGCGATCTTGTCACGGCGCTGCGCGAGGGCATGCGCGAAGGCGGCTACCAGCTCGCCTGCGCCGCCTCGGACGGCCGCGCGCATCCCGTGTTCGGGCTGTGGCCTTTGGCCCTGCGCGAGGATTTGCGGCGGGCGCTCACCGGCGGCTTGCGCAAGGTCGATCAATGGACCGGCCGCTATCGCCTGATCGAGGTGGAGTTTCCCGCGGCGCCGGTCGATCCGTTCTTCAACGCCAACCGGCCGGAGGATCTGGCCGAGGCCGAGCATCTGGTGACGCGGGCAAGCTGAGGGCCTATGTTTTGCCGGCGGCGGGCCGGCGAGGGGGAAGCAGTCGATGAAGGTGACGGTTGATCTGCGCGTGCTCGAACTCTTGAGCTCGCGGCTCTGCCACGAGCTCATCAGCCCGGTTGGCGCCATCAACAACGGCATCGAGCTCATGGGCGAGGACGATCCGGACTTCGTCAAGGACGCAACCAAGCTCATCGCCAACAGCGCGCGCAGCGCCGGGAACCGCCTCAATTTCTATCGCTTCGCCTATGGCAGCGGCCGCGCCGGCACGGGGCGCGAGGTGACGCTGGGGCTGCTCGAAGGCGGCAAGGCGCGCTGCGAATGGGGCGAGGCGGTGAGCGCGCTCCCGGTCGAATGGCAGCGGCTCGCCTGCAACATGGTGGTGCTCGCGGCCGAGGCCTTGCCGCGCGGCGGCAGCATCGAGGTGGGCGCGGCCGCGGGCAAGCCCGGGCTCAGCGTCAAAGCAGCCGGCGATAGCGTCAATATCGCCGCCGAAATGCGCGCGGCCTTGGATGGCTCGGTCGCGGTCGCCGATCTCACCGCGCGCAGCGTCCATGCCTATTATACGGCGCGGCTCGCCGAGGCGCTCGATGTGAGGCTGCGCCTTGCCGAGCCGCAAGCGGGCAGCGCGGTCTTCGCCGCCGGATGATTTTCGGCCTCGCGCGCCGCGCGGCGGGCGCTACAATCGGCACCAAGACGGCCTCGCCGCAGGGCGAGGGCAAATCATGGGAGAGGTGCGCAGATGGCGATCATGGGCGTGGCCAGAGCGGTTTACGGGGTCGACGATCTCGACCTCTGCACGCGGTTCTTCACCGATTACGGGCTCGATCTCCGCGAAAAGGCCGCGGAGAAAGTGGTCTTCGAGCTCGAAGACGGCGCGCAAGTCATCCTGCGCAAGAAGGACGATCCGTCGCTGCCCAAGGCGTGGTTCGACGGCAATGGCATCAAGGAAACCATCTGGGGCGTTGACACAGCGGATGCGCTCGAGCATCTCGTCGAGGGCTTGAAGACCGATCGCGAGGTGCGGCGCGACAATGACGGCACGGCGCATTTCATCGCCGATGACGGCATGCCGCAGGGCCTGACGGTTTACCGGCCCCGGCCGATCGTTTCCGCCGCCGACGAGATCAACACCCCGGCCAAGGCGGCGCGCGTCAACCGCAACCGCACCTGGCGCAAGCGCGCCAATCCCAAATCGATCGCGCATGTCGTGTTCCAGGTGGCCGACCCGTGGAAGTCCTATCAGTTCTTCAAGGAGCGGCTGCATTTCCGCCTCTCCGACACGCAGCGGCGCCTCGGCTGCTACGCCCGCGCGGATGGCAGCCACGAGCATCACAACATCTTCTTCTTCAACGCCGAATACCTGCCGCCGCCGGTCCGCAAGCTCGGCTTCAACCACACGGCTTTCGCCTGCGACGATATCGACGAGATGATGGTGGGCGCGAATTACCTCGAACGCCAGGGCTGGGCGACGCGCCGGCCGGGCGGCTTCGTCGGCCTCGGCCGGCACCGCATCTCCTCGGCCTTGTTCTATTACATCCCCTGCCCGGCGGGCGGGCATGCCGAATATCTCGCCGATCAGGACTATCTCGACGACAGCTGGATGCCGCGCGATTGGGAAGAGAATTTCGGCGGCAGCGTGTGGGTGCATGACATCCCGGAGCATCTGAAGAAGCCTTATTCCTGGGATGTGAAATATTTCGACGCGAGCGCGCCGCGATAGAGCGCGCAGCACGATTAGAAGATCGTTCTGGGCAGTTAGCGTGGGGAGCTGGTCCGGTTAGACCGGTCGGCTTCCGCTCTCGAATACGAAGCGGCCGGCGCGCGCCAATCCGGGATCCGAAGTTGATCCGAAGCGGGCTACCCGCGACCAGCAGACTTGAGCCGTCGCTCTGTTAAGACTGCGCCGGAGCCATATCGGGGGCAAGGCATGGGCGAGCGCCTTACAACTGATGTTTCGCGCGTTGTCGTGTGGCCCTCTCTGACTGCGTTGCTTGCCGCTTGTGTCGCTGCTTGCCATTACGTGCCACCGAACATGGTTGCGCAGCCGGCCAACGTCGCGCAATCGCAAGAAACCGGTCGCTTCAAGAACGATATCGTATCGGTCGCGCCGGTCGCACGTCCGAACCCATCGGTGGGTGAAGTATTGGAAGCTCTTAATGGCGCGCCGCCAGTGTCGGCTCCAATGTTTCAGCAAGCTCTCGTCGACTCGCTGCGGAATGCCTCCATTTTCGCCGACGTGCAGCGGGGCACGGACTCGCGCTACGACGGGTTCGCTCAGCCAACACCGCGTGGCGGCGCGCGATATTTGCTGAATGCCAAGATCATAAAGCAGGACGAGGGCGGATATGGAGCAACCGTGGAGGTTCAATATGCGCTGATCGATACAGCGACTGGACATTCCTTATGGAGCGATGATCTAGCGAGTTCTTATCAATACCCTGCGAGTGTTCACGCGTTTTTCATGCCACGGCAAGCCGACACCGAAGCCTTATGGCATGCGTTTCGTCAGAACATAGAAGCGATGATCATGAAGGTCGCAGCTTTGCGTTGACGCGATTGGCCGGCTTCCGGCTCTCGCACATCGCGGGAATGTTGATTGGCGCTCGCGACGGCTCAGGATTCGAGAGCGGACCCCACTTTCTGCGCAATCCGAATAGGGAGATCAAAAGAAAACCCCACCCTCGCTACCCCGGTGGATCATCGTGGGCGGCTCGCAGGCATCTTCTTCTGCCTGGTTGGCTCGCTCGTCTATGTCATTTGAACTGACGGGGCGGAATGGGTGCATGTGGGAGGCGAGTCACTAATAAGCGTCGGCCACTTTGCGACGCAGAAAAATGAACGCATGATGTTCCCGAGGGCAAACCTTGGGGGAGGCACTCGTGGAAGCCGCGTATCAGCCAGCAGCATGGCATGATCTCTATATCGCGCTCTGTGGCGCTTCGGCGGCGCTGACGGGCCTGTTGTTCATCTCTACATCGCTGCACGTCGAAGGCGTAATGAAGGTGCCGTTCCTCCGACTACGTGCGAGTACGAACACGGCACTGTCAACGATGTTGATCATCGAGGCCGCTGTGGTGCTGCTGCCGGAGAGCTACTCCACAATCGGTCTCGAACTATTCGCATTGAACCTTCTTACCGCTGCCTTTGACCATGGAAGGATAATTCTGGCGAGGATCCGCGGAAACCTAAACGCGAGGAAACCACCCATCGGGCGCAGTGTCTGGGGACTTCCTCCTTTCTCGGCATCGCAGGAGGATTGAGCTTGTGGCTTCGGGTTGGTGGCGGCTTCTACCTGATCACCGCTCACTACCTTCTCGGGGTCAGCTTCGTGGTCTCCAGCGCGTGGTCATTGATGGTGGAGGTGGAAGCCGTGCAAAAGTCCGCTGCTCTTTGACCGCGCTTGAAACGTCGCGGCGCACGTCCGGGTATGGCACGAAATCAACTTTTGTCCGACTTTAGGCGAAGGTCAGCATCTGACCCGCCGCAGACATCTCGAAGCCGATGAGATCGAGGTGACCGAAGTGCCGAGCGATGGAGTCGCAGAGTAATAACTACAATGGGGCGGGCGGGCGCACGCGCGGGCAGCGCGGCGGCGACGAAAGCGGCGATAACCAGCGATCCCAAAAATATGCGTAGGTCTCCCCTCTACCAATATTTTCGCGGTCGCCCTTTTCGCTTCCGCCGCCCTACTTCACGTAGCTGTTGTCGATCAGCGGCTTGTAATCGGACAGCTTTTCCTCGGGCTTGAGGAAACCCGCCGCGATGCTCATCTTGTCGCCGTTCTCGAGAGCCTCGACGGTGGTAATCGGGTTATCCGCCGTTATCGCCTTCTCCGTCTCATACGCCGCCTGCAGCACCTTGTCGTCATAGGTGCCAAAATGCGCCTTGATCACCGCCAGCGAAGTCTGCGGATCGTTCCGGATGATCTGCGTCGCCTCGTAGAGGCCATGCACCATCTTCTCGCAAACTGATTTGTGCCCGGCGCAAAAATCGCCGCGTGTCAACAACAGCCCGCCCGCGAATGGCGTGAATTCCGTCGGCTCGCCCCAGGCTTCGCGCGCATCGCTGACGAGGACGCCGGTGCCGTCGCTTACCACCTGCTCGGGGTAAGGCGGGCTGCTTAAGAAGCCGTCGATCCTCTCCGCCTCAAAAGCCGCCACGAATTCCTGCGCCGGTATCGCCGCCTCCACCACATCGGCTTCGGGGTCGAGTCCGGCATCCTTCGCGAATCCCCTCAGCACGATGTCGTATAAGCCTCCGATGCCGCCGGTCGCGATCGTACGGCCCTCCAAGATTTTTCCGCGCGTGGCGATCGGCGCGCTGGGATCGAAATGCGCGGCCTCGGCGATGTCCTTGCGCACCACGATCGAAATGCCGGTCCGGTTGGTCGCGCTCAGGAGCGCCACGAGTTTCTGGCCCTTCGCCCAGGCGCGGGTGATGCCCTGGGCCGAGCCGATCGAGAAATCGGCCGAGCCCGCGATCACCGCGTTGATCGAGCCGATGCCTCTAATGTCGAGGATTTTGACGTTGAGGCCCTGCTTCGACCAGAGACGCTGATCGTCGGCGATATAGCGCGACAGGAAACCCAAGCTCTGTGCCGGAATGGCGAGGGTCGTATCCTCGGCGCGCGCGGCGGGCGAGGCGAGCGCCGCAAGAGCAAGGCAAAGTCCCGCCGGAAGAGCCCGGCGCTTGAACTGATCCGATGTCATGACGAAACCTCCCTTCGCCAAAGCCTACGGAACAAAAAGGGGCGCCAGGTCGGGATTGCTTTCGCCGCCCTACTTCACGTAGCTGTTGTCGATCAGCGGCGTGTAATCCGGCAGTTTGTCCTCGGGCTTGAGGAAACCCGCCGCGATGTTCATTTTGTCGGCGTTCTCGAGAGCCTCGACGGTCGTGATCGGCTTATCCACCGTTATCGCCTTCACCGTCTCATACGCTGCCCGCCGCACCTTCTCGTCATAGGTGCCGAAATGTGCCTTTATCACTGCCAGCGAGGTCTGCGGATCGTTGCGGATGATCTGCGTTGCCTCGTAGAGGCCATGCACCATCTTCTCGCAAACGGATTTATGCCCGGCGCAGAAATCGGCGCGCGTCAACAACAACTCCGCCGCGACCGGCGTGAATTCCGTCGGCTCGCCCTTGCGCGCATCAATGACCATGACGCCGGTGCCGTCGCTTACCACCTGCTCTGGGAAAGGCGGCCCGTTCGTGAAGCCGTCGATTTTCTTGGCCGTAAAAGCCATCATGAGTTCCGCCGACTGCATCGGCGTCGTTACCACATCGGCTCCGGGGTCCAGTCCGGCATCTTTCGCGATCACCTTCAACACGATGTCTGGGATGCCTCCGACGCCCGCCCCGCCGATCCTACGGCCCTTCAAGATTTTGCCGCGCGTGGCGATCGGCGCGTTGGGATCGAAATGCGCAGCCTCGGCGATGTCCTTGCGCACGACGATCGATACGCCGAACTGGCTTTCCGCAGTCAGGAGTACCACGAGTTTCTGGCCCTTCGCCGAGGCGCGGGTGATGCCCGGCCCCGAGCCTAGCGAGAAATCGACCGAGCCTGCGATCAGCGCGTTCATCGAGCCGACGCCCGCTATGTCGAGGATTCTGACGTTGAGCCCTTCTTTTGACCACAGACGCTGGTCGTCGGCGATATAGCGCACGAGGAGGGCCACGGTCTGTCCCGGCATCGCGAGGGTCGTGTCCTCGGCGCGCGCTGCGGGCGAGGCGAGCGCCGCAAGAGCAAGGCAAAGTCCGGCTGGAAGAACCCGGCGCTTGAACTGCTCCGATATCATGACGATGCCTCTCGATTTAGTTGGGCCTGTCCCGCCCTTTCCTTTGTTCCGAATTCTCATCAGTGGCTAGATCTACGTGATCTCCAAAGACGGCCAGCGACATTCGCGCCATTTCACGAACGTCGATCCCAAACGATGCTGAAAACCCATCCGTCGTCGTAAGCGTCAAAATCAGGCGCTGGCTTTCGACAGCCCTTTCCAGCTTCCACTCCCCCACCGGAAACACAAGGCGCAGGCCCGGGTCATCATTCTTTCGGCGCAGCGCTTGTTGTGCCATCTCTGGAAGCGTCATCACGAATGCCTGCAAGAGCTTCGCAGGAAGTACCAGCGTTACCGAATTTCTATCTTCGTCGGCCATCCCGAGCGAGACGGTCCGGCCGTCTGCGGCAACCGAGACGGTTAAGAGTTCGCCGACATGGTGAACGTACATGCGCCACCAATCGACGATACACCGATCTTTCGTCCAAT
>DATEKH010000211.1:0-2018 GCA_035277525.1 Allostellaceae bacterium | reverse complement strand
CGATCGCGGACCGCGCCCGGGCGGCGAGCAGCGCGAGCGCCGCGGCGGCCCGCGCGGCGACAAGCGCTTCGGCAACAAGAAAGGCTTCGGCAAGGGGCGCGACGATGCGCGGCGCAAGGAGCCGCCCAAGCTCTATAGTATGGAATCGATCGTCGATCGCGGCTTCGAGGACGTGGCCGATCCGGCGAATGAAGGCGCGACCAAGCGCGTCGATTGGCAGATCATCAAGCGCACCGTCGCCGATCAGCGCAGCGCCAAGCCGGTCTCGGCGGTGTATCTCGTGCGCCGCGAGGGCGCGGATCAGGATTTCGCCAACCTCGCGGCGGCGCGCGCCGCGGTCAACAAGACCATCGTCCATCCGGAAAAGCTGACGCGCCCCAAGGCCGATTACCCGAGCACGAAGAAGTAGCGGCGAGGGCCCTCACCCTGTCCCTCTCCCGCTCCGCGGGCGAGGGGACGCAGCTGCTGCGATCTTGCCGTGCGTCCCTTCTCCCGCTTGCTTTGCGGGAGAAGGACAGGATGAGGGTGCGCCGTCAGTAGGGCTCGCGCGGAAGGCGCTTGGCGTCGTACTCGTCATTGAACGCGCGCGCATCGACGCCGAGCGCGAGGCTGAGCAATAGCGCAGCCGAGCACCTCATCCCGAGCTTGGCGAAGCGCCGTCTCGAAGCACGCAGCACCGATTTGCAGCGCAGGCGTGAAGCGTCCGCGCTCAGCGCATCAGGAGATAGACCGCCTCGGCCGCGGCGAGGCTGACGCCGAGGCCGAACGCCGCCTGGAGCGCGTAGACGACGTTGCGCAGCGGGCTGGTCTCGGACGGCGGCGCGGGATGCCCGCCCGTATGCTTGAAATCGCCGGTTTGATTGACGGTCGCGGCGGGCGCCTCGGGCGGGGCTTTCGGCGCGGGCGCCGCCTCGCGCACCGGCTCGGGCTGGCCCGAGCGCCACACCGAGATCTCGCTGAACTTGCCGCGCTCGGTCGCCATCACCGACATCACGCGCACGCCGCCCTGTCCGCGCTTGCCGTTGGCGAGGGACTTCGCCAGCATCAGCGCCATCTCCTTTTCATCGGAGACGCTGTCGACGATCCAGCGGCCTTGGCTCAGGCGCTGCACCTCGTAGGTGCGCGCCGGCATCGACAGCGCGGCGCCGGTTTCCTTGTCCGGCTTGGTCGGCATGTTAGGTCTCGGTCGCGCGCCAATTCGCAGCGCCGATGATGGCGCAAATCACGCCGTCCTCGTCGACCAGCGGCGCCATGGTGCCGCGGTAGCGCACCGGCTTGCCGTTGTTGACGCCCTTGCCGCCGCGCGTCACCGGCACGCCGCGCTCGACGATTTCGAGCCAGTCGCGGGTGACGAGATGCAGCACGGACTCGTCCGGACAGTCCGAGACCAGCGGATCGTGCGAGGAGGGGAAGCCCGCCGGCCGCACGGCGTCGCCGACAAAGGAAAAGCGCGGCGGCGCGCCGTCGTAAAGCTCGATCATGAAGACGTAGGGCTCGTCCTCGCCGGCATCGGCGGGCTTCAGCGCGCCGAGCTTGGGCGCGAGATCGTCGATGCGCGCCTGGCGCCAGAGCTCGAGCACGCGCAGCGCCAGACGCTTCTCGCGTCGCGCGGCGGGCGCACCCGCGGCCGGGGAGGTCGATCGGCTCACGATGGTCATCCCTCTCTTCGCCGGCCTTCGGACGCGCATCCGGCAGGGCGCGAGCCCGTCGGTGCCGCGGCGCGCTGAGGCACGAGCGCTCGATGGTGCCATGGCTTTGTTAACGAACGGTTCTGCGCGCCCGCAGCGGCTCGTTGCGGCTGGCGCATCAAGGGCTTAAGGATCGCCGCCGTAATCGATGACGGGCGCGCTCAAGTCCGCGACGTTGAGGGTGTGAGCGAGCGTCTCGGCCGCGCTCTTGCGCAGCGGCATGACGATGAGGCGTTCGCTGCGCGAGTCGTAGAGCATCCAGGAGCGGTCGTCCTGGAGTCTCGAGGGCAGCGCTTCATAGCGCGGCTTGCGGGCGCGGCCACGGCTTTG
>DATEKH010000210.1:0-67805 GCA_035277525.1 Allostellaceae bacterium | reverse complement strand
TCGCGCAAGCTGCGCGCCGGGCGCGCCACGAGGATCAGCACGAGGAGGCCGAAGCTGATCGCGTCGGTGAAAGTCGGGCCGATATAGATCGCGGCGAGCGATTCAGCGATGCCGATGACGAGCCCGCCCAGGATGATGCCGAAGGGATTCTCGAGCCCGCCCATGATCGCGATAACGAAGGACTTTGCGGTCAAGGTCGCGCCGATATAGGGCGTGATCTGCGAAACAAGGCCGAAGAGGCCGCCCGCCGCGCCTGCGAGCGCCGCGCCCAGCCCGAAGGTGATGGCATATAGCCGCGCCGGATCGACGCCATAAAGCCGCGCCGCGACGAGGTTCTGTGCGGTCGCCCGGATGGCGCGCCCCAGCCGCGTCCGCTCGAGCAGCACCCAAAGCGCCGCCGCCAGGAACAGCGCGACGAGAAAGGCTGCGAGCCGCACGCTCGGCACGGTGATCCCACCCCAGGACATGTTCGCGCCCGCATAAGCGGGGTTGATCGTGCGGACATCCGCGCTGAAGGCGAGCTGCGCGAGATAGGTCAGGACGATCTCGAGCCCGAAGGTGATGAGCAGCGTGTTGAGCAGTGCCGAGCGGATGATGAGATTGAGCACGCAGCGCTGCAGCAGATAGCCCAGCACGAACATCGCCGCCATCGCGACCGGCAGCGCGGCGAAAGGATCGATGCCCAAACCGGCGAAGAGAAAATAAACGCAATAGCCGCCCAGCATGATGAGCGCGCCATGCGCGAGGTTGACGATGTTGAGCACGCCCCAGACCAGCGCCATGCCGAGCGCCATGAGGCCGTAAAGCCCGCCCAGAAGCACGCCGTTCACGAGGAGCTGCAAGAACAGCATGCGATCCCGTCCCGTTCAGCCGCGCTTCGCCCTTGCGGGCGCGGGAGAAGACGGCTCCTTCGCGCCGAGCACGGCGCCGAGGCGGCGTATTCTTCCTCCCTGTTCAATGCTCTCGCTCATCAAACCGAGCATGCTTCCGCCCTTTGCTTGACAGAAACCGGGCGGCGCTTCAAGCCTTCTTGTCGCAAGGGAGGCTTCGGCCGATGGGTAATGGCAAAGACCTGGTCCGCACGGAGGACATCGGCGGCATCGCCGTTCTGACCATCGACAACCCGCCGGTCAATGCCACGAGCCACGCGTTGCGTGTCGCGCTCAAAGCCGCGCTCGAAGCGGCGCTTGCCGAGCCCGCGACCAAAGCCGTGTTGCTTCTCGGCGCGGGACGCGGCTTCATTGCTGGCGCCGATATCGCCGAGTTCGACAGCCCGCGCCAGCCGCCGCTCAATCCAGCGATCATCGCCGTGATGGAAGAGAGCCGAATTCCAATCGTCGCCGGCATTCACGGCCACGCGCTCGGCGGCGGGCTCGAGCTGGCGATGGGCTGTCATTATCGCGTTGCGACACCCGAGGCGCGTCTCGGCCAGCCCGAGGTGAAGATCGGCCTCATCCCGGGCGCGGGCGGAACGCAGCGTCTGCCGCGCCTCGTCGGCCTCCCCCTGGCGCTCGAGATGATTGCAGGCGGCGATGCCATCGACGCCAAGACTGCGCGCAAGGCGGGGCTGATCGACGCGATCATCGAGGGCGAGCTGCGCGCCGGCGCGATCGCCTTTATCGAGCAGGTCTTGCGCGAGCGGCAGCCGCTCAGGCGCGTGCGCGACTTGGCGCCGCCTCCCCCGCCGGAGCCGGATTTCTTCGCCCGCGCGCGCGCCGATCTCGCCAAGCGCAAGGCCGCGCTCGAGGCGCCGCGGCGCTCGATCGACGCGCTCGAAGCGGCGCTTCGGCCTTTCGATGAGGGCCTCGCGCGCGAAGCTGCGATCTTCGCCGAGACCGTCACGAGCCGTCAGTCGAAGGCGCTGCGCCATCTCTTCTTCGCCGAGCGCGATTGTGCCAAAAGCGCAGCGATCCCGGCCGGCACGCCGACGCAAGCGATCGCGCGCGTGGCGGTGATCGGCGGTGGCACGATGGGCAGCGCGATCACGATTTGCTGCGCCGATGCGGGCCTGCCGGTGACGCTGGTCGAGGCTGACGACGCGGCGCTCGAACGCACGCGGGCAGCGCTGCGCCGACATTACGAGGCGAGCGCCAAGCGCGGGCTCGCCGCCGCCGAGATCGAGCGCCGGCTCTCATCGATTGCCGGCAAGACCGCACTCGAGGACGCCGCCGCGGCTGATCTCGTCATCGAGGCGGTGGTCGAGGATCTGCCGCTGAAGCGGAAGATTTTCGCCGCGCTCGACCGCGCTGCGAAGCCCGGCGCGATCCTCGCCAGCAACACCTCCTACCTCGATCTCGATGCGCTCGCAGCCGAAACCCGCCGGCCAGAGCTGGTCTTGGGCCTCCATTTCTTTGCGCCCGCCACGATCATGCGCGCCATGGAGGTGGTGCGCGCGGCCAAAACCTCGGCGGCCGCGCTTGCGACCGGCATGGCGCTCGGGCGCAAGATCAGAAAGCTTCCGGTCGTGGTCGGCGCCTGCGACGGATTCGTTGGCAACCGGCTTTTGACGCAGCGCGGGCGCGAGCTGGAGCGGCTGCTCGAGGAGGGCATCGCCATCGAGGCGATCGATCAGGCGATGACCGGTTTCGGCTTTCCGATCGGGCCTTGCGCCGCCGGCGACCTCGCCGGGCTCGACATCTCCTACCGCGCGCGCAAGCAGCGTGGCCGGCACTGGCCTTTGGCCGATGCGATCGTCGATGCGGGACGGCTGGGGCAGAAGACCGGAGCGGGCTATTACCGGTATGAAGCCGTCAGCCGCACGCCTATGCCCGATCCCGAAGCGCAGCGCATCATCGATGCGGCGCGGGGCTCCGCGACGCGTGCGAGCCTGCCGCCCGAGGCGATCGTCGCACGCTTTCTCGATCCGATGATCAATGAGGGCGCGCGCATCCTCGAGGAAGGCATCGCCGAGCGTGCCGGCGATATCGATGTGATCTGGGTCTATGGCTATGGCTTCCCGGCTTATCGCGGGGGGCCGATGTGCTATGCCGATGAGGTCGGTCTCGGCGCCATTTGCGACCGGCTCGAGCAATCGGCGCGGCGCTTCGGCGATGACGGGCTCGCGCCCGCGCCGCTGCTCATGCGGCTGGCGCGCGAAGCCAGGAGCTTCGCCGATCTCCGGCGCGGCTAAGCGCTACGCCGTCACCTCATTGGCGATCGGCACTTCCGTGACGCCGTAACCCGCTTCGAGCGGAATGCACCACACCGCGCCCTGCGGCGTATCGCGATGCTCCGGGCACACCGTGATGATGGTATCGGCGCGCGCCGCGGCGAAAGCCGCGTCGCGATTGCGGCTGCGCGCCAGCTTCAAGAGGTTGAAGCGCGTCGCGAAAATCATCTTGACGCGCTTGGCCGCGCCATCGGCGGCGGCTTCCGCCGGATCGACCCAGATGGAGTCCACCGCCTCGCCGCCGTCGTGCAGCGCCTCCTGCGCCTCGGGCGTCGGCGCCAGATAGAAATAGGTGTCGAAGCGGCGCGGCCGCGGCTTGGGCGTGATCCAATGCGCAAAGGGCACGAGCAGATCGGTCGCAAGCTCGAGCCCACCCTCGATCACGAGCTCGGCAAAATCGGGCGCGCGTCCATATCGCGCCTTGAGCCTCGCCTCGATCGCGGCGAGCGCGTCGCCGCTTAGAAGCTCCGCCGAACCGAGTGGGCGCGCGAGCAGAAGCCGCGCTTCCTCGAAGGTCTCGCGGATGGCGCAGACACGCAGCGCCATCTGCGGGATGCCTTCGCCCGGCACTGCGCGGCAGCGCGCGATAAGGGCCGCGCCCGCATCCGCCGGGTCGAGCCTTCCGCCAGGAAAGACCCGCGCGCCGCCGGCGAACACCGCTTCGGTATGCCGGGTAATCATCAGCACCTCGATGCCTTCGCCGCGATCACGCAGCAGCAGCACGGTCGCGGAGAGCGGAATGGCGTCGCTCAACGGCCCTCTCTCCCGCCGGAATAGGCGATGCGCCACACCGTGCCGGAGCCGTCATCGCTGACGAGGAGCGATCCATCTGCCGCCACGACGACGCCGACGGGGCGACCGCGCACGCCGCCATTGGCCGAGAGGAAGCCGGTCATGAAATCCTCGTAAGCGCCCGTTGAACGGCCGTCCTGCATCTGCACGCGGATCACCTTGTAACCGGTGGGCTCGTTGCGATTCCACGAGCCATGCAGCGCGACGAAGAGATCGTTGCGGTATTCGGCGGGAAACTGCGTACCCGTGTAGAATGCCATGCCGAGCGGCGCCGAATGCGGCTGGATCAAAACATCGGGTAGGACGACCTGATCGCCGGGCACGGGCGGCGTGCCGCTGACCCGCGGATCGCGATGATTGCCGATATAGAAATATGGCCACCCGTAGAATTTTCCTTCTTCGACATGGGTGACGTAGTCGGGCGGTAGATTGTCGCCCATGCGGTCGCGCTCATTGACCGACGCCCACAGCGCGTCGTTGACCGGATCGAACGCGATCGTCACGGGGTTGCGCAGTCCCGAGGCGTAGACACGGCGATCCGTGCCATCGATCGAATATTCGAGAATATTGGCGCGGAAGCGCTCCGCCGCACCGGTGCTGATATTGCTGTTCGAGCCGACCGCAACGAGCATATGCTTGCCTTCGGGCGTGAAGAGAATGTCGCGCGTCCAATGGCCGCTATCGGGCAGGTTGCGGATGACGGTTTCGGCTCGTCCGCGCGTCTTGGTGTCGCCCACGCGATAGGGAATGCGCACGACCTCGCCTGCCGAGGCGACATAGAGGTATTGCGGGTTTGGCCCGGGCGGGTAGAAGGCGATGCCGTAAGGCTGCGCCGGCACCTCGGCAAAGATCTCATCGCTCGCGGCCTTGGCGGCGCCCTGGGGCGCGCGCAAGACACGAATGCGGTCGGCGCCGCTTTCGGAGAGGAAGATGTCGCCATTGGGCGCTCGCTTCATCTGGCGCGGCTCGCGGAGTCCGGTCGCGAAAACCGAGAGCGAGAAGCCTGGCAAAACCTGCGGCGCCGTGCCTTGGGCGCGCGGCTCATGCGGCGGACTCGGCGGCGCCTCGGGCGCAAAAGGCGGTGGCAGATCGGCCGGCGTGATCTTGTGCCATACGCCCGGTGCGTCGCGCGGATAGCCGCCGAAAGCCTGCTGACCCTGATAGATAGGCTCGGCTGCACGCGCTGCACCGCCCAGCCCGAGCGCTCCTCCCGCCAGCAGCGCGACGCCGAGACCCGCCTCTTCAATCCACCGCCGCCGCATGGCTTCTCCGGCTTCCGTCAGATCTTGAAGCTCTCGAAGGTTTCCGGCGCGAACAGCTCTTCGGGCGTCAAGCGCCGCGACGAGAGCCCTTGCTCGTGGTGATAGCGCAAAAAAGTGTCGAGGACGTGGCGATTGGGCTCGAAGCCATAGGCCCACCAATCATCGCCCAGGATGCGCTGCGCCTCCTCGACTTGGGCCATCTGCCAGGGCAGCATGGTCTGATAGGCCTCGTGATGGTGGAAACCGTCATAGACCTTGCGCTGCGCCGCGAGGAACGCCTTGAAAAGCGCCCGCGCGATCCAGCGATTGGCCTCATAGACTTCGCGCTTGATCGCGACGGTGTGCATGATCGGAAAGATGCGCGTCTTGCGGAAATAGGACCGCTCGATTTCAACGTAATTCTCATGCAAGCGCTTCACCGCCTGCGGCGCGCTGTAGAAGGTCGAGGGCGGATGCGGCGCCTGCAGCGCGTCGATCTCGCCCGTCTCGATCATGCCGGAGAGCGTCTTGCCCGCCGGGATCGAGCGGACGCGGAATTTTTCGGGCAGGTTCAGCGTGATCTTCTCTTCGCGCCCGGGCTCGAACAGGCCGCCCGTCAGATAGTCGGGGCTCGCGGGATCGAGCCCGTATTCGTCTTGCAGAATGCCGCGGATCCACACCGGCGCGGTCAATTGATATTCCGGCGTGCCGACGCGCTTGCCGGCGAGATCCTTTGGCTCCTTGATGCCGCTCTTGGCCGAAACGAAGGTGAAGCCGTGGCGGAACATGCGCGAGGGAAAGACCGGGATCGCGATGAACGGCCGCTCGGGCCGCATGAGCGACACGCAATAGGACGAGAGCGACATCTCGGCCACGTCGAACTCGCGGTGACGCGCCATGCGGAAGAAAGTTTCCTCCACGACGTTGGTCAAGCAGTTGAGATCGATCCCTTCGGGCTCGACGCTGCCATCGACAAGGGCGCGCATGCGGTCATAGCCCCAGCACGAAAAAGACAGACGCAATTTCGACATCGACGATTTCCTATCCCTTTTGCGTGACGGGCGTGATATTGCCACCCGTGAGCCATCGCCGCCACCTCGGCTTTTCAGGGAGATTTCAATGACGATACTGACCCTCGCCCAAGCCTCGACCATCGTCGACAAGGCGCTCGAGCATGGCCGTCAGGCGAAATTCAAGCCGCTGGCCGTCGCCGTGCTCGATGCCGGCGGCCATCTCCTGGCGTTCAAGCGCGAGGACGGCGCGAGCATCCTGCGGCCGCAAATCGCCCAAGGCAAAGCCTGGGGCACGCTCGGCATGGGATTCGGCGGCCGCGAATTCGCTCGCCGGGTGCAATCGGGTCCCGCCTTTCTGACGGCGCTGATGGTCGCATCCGAAGGCAAGGTCGTGCCCGCGCCGGGCGGCGTCCTCATCCGCGCCGCCGACCGCACGATCATCGGCGCTGTCGGCATATCCGGCGACACCTCGGAGAATGACGAGGCTTGCGCCGTCGCCGGCATCAAGGCGGCCGGGCTCGCCGCCGACACCGGCGAGCAGATTTAGGCGACGTCAGCACCCGCCGCGGCGGCGCCGCGGCTCAGGCGTGATCGCGCCGGCCGCGCCGGAATGGGAACGGCCAGATAACGCGCTTGCGATAGAGTAAGGGAAACGGATCGCGCGCCGCGTGCGGCGCATAGGCGCGCGCGTTCTCGATCACGGCGGCGCCCATGGTTTCGAGTGCGATGACGCCCCCGACATTGCCAATGCGCGGAATGCGCTGCGCGCCGCCGACGACGATGACCAGCCGCGCGCCGCGCCGCGCCAAGCGCCCGATCACGTGGAACATCGTATCGCTCGGCCGCGCCAGCACGAAATCGTTGCGCGCCACATCGCCGAGCGTGAGCCCCTCCTCGCGCGGCTGCCACAGCTTGAAGCCGGCATCGAGACGCAGATAACCCGCGATGCGGTTGCCGTCGGCGATGATGACGTAGAGCGGCCGGCCAGTCTCGACCAGCGAGGCAAGCGTGTCGGAGAGCCTGGCCTCGGCGGGTCGCAGCTCGAAATCGGTCGACATCGCGCGCCCGGCCAGGCGAATGCGGTACATGTTGGCTTGCAGGGAGTCGGGCACTTCATGGCCCTTGCCCGCGAGCTTCAGCGTATAGACGCTTTGCGGCAGCACGGCGCGGCGCACGGCGATCGCGAGCGTCACCGCGATGATCAGCGGCACGATCACGTTGTAGTCGCGGGTGAGCTCGAACACCATGACGATCGCGGTCATGGCCGCGCCGGTGGTGCCGCCGAGCATGCCCGCCATGCCGACGACGGCGTAATCCGGGAGGTTGACGTTGAGCTGCGGCAGGAGGAGATGCGTCACATTGCCGACGACACCGCCGAGCGACGCGCCGATGATGAGCGAGGCGGAGAACACGCCGCCGCTGCCGCCCGAGCCCAAGGTCAAGGTCGTCGCCACGAATTTGGCGGCGAACAGCAGCAGCAGAAACGCCAGCGTGCTGTCGTCGCCGCGCAAAATGTCTTGCAAAGCCGCGTAGCTCGGCCCCTGAAGCTGATAATCGCCGGAAATGAGCAGCATTCCGTAAATCATCAGCCCGACGACCAGCATTGCCGTGGCGTGGCGCAGATAGGGATGAGGCACGAGCGCTGTGAGGCGCCGCTCGGTTGCGCCGAGCGCCCAAATCATGAACCACGCGGCAAAGCCGAGCAGGATGCCGAAGACGACATAAGGCACCAGATCGGCCACGCCCGAGATGTGCAGCTCCGGCGCCATCACCGTCTGCACCAGGAAGGTCGGCTGCAAGCCGTAGAACAAGCGGGCGACGAAGGTTCCGGCGCCGGCCGCGATTGTCACTGGCAGCAGCGTGCGGGGGCTGATCTCCGGCATCATCAGCTCGACCGCGAAGACGATCGATCCGAGCGGCGCATTGAAGGCGGCGGCGAGGCCCGCCGCGCCGCCCGCGGCCACGAGCGTCATGCGCTGCCATTGCGCCAAGTTGATGAGTCGCGATAGGCGCGAGGCGAGCGCCGCGCCGATCTGAACGATCGCGGCTTCGCGGCCGACCGAGCCGCCGGATCCGCTCTGAATTCCCGCGGCGAAGGATTTGACGAAAGCCGGAGCGGAGCGCACCCGGCCCTCGCGATAGTAGATCGCGTCGATGATGTCGGAGACCCCCTGCCCGCGCCGGTCCGCGGGCTCGAGCCGGGTCAGGAACACCACCGCCATGCCGCCGATCAAGGGCGCGAAAATCACGAGCGGGCCGAGCCAGCTCGCCGGCGTGTGCACGTTCGGGTCGTAATAGAGCGAGAATTCGCCGAGAAAGAAGAAATCGTGAATGGCCGCCACAACCGCACGGAAGGCGACGCCCGCGAGGCCGGTCGCGACGCCGAGCGCCAGCGCCACTGCCGAGAGCTCGGCGAGGGTGGCGACGCGCCCCTCGGCGGCCACAGATTTGTCGCGCAAACAATCACTCCGATCCGGCCGGTCTTGGTAAGCGCCGGAATAGTTCGACAACGCCCGGCATAGCGTTTTCCGCAGCGCCGAAACCATCGCCGCCGTAAAAAAACCGCCGCTGTTGCCGGAATATCGCAGCGCGCCGGTGGCGCTGCCCCGCTGACAGGCCGACGCGGCCGCGCTAGGAACCGGCGATGGACGAGCTCCCTTCTCCGCCCCCCTCCCTGCCGCCGCACGTTCCCCCAGTCGAGCCCGAGCTTTTGGCGTCGGCGATCTTTCTCTTTCGCGAATACCTCGAGCAGCTCGCCGCGGAGACGCCGCCCGCGGAGGACGATGACGAGGCCGAAGCGCCGATCGACACCCGCGCGGTGCTCGATCTCTTTGCCGAGGAGCTCGGCACCGGCGTGCAGGCGACCTTGACGCTCTATCTGCGCGTGACGGCGCTCTACCGGATGTTGGCGCAAAGCCCGTCTCTCGCCGTCCTCGCGATCGATGCGGAGGAGCCCGGCGGCGCCTTGACCGAGGATGCGCTGCTGGCGGCGGCGCGCCTCGATCTCAACGTGACGCGCCGCGGCGCCGACGGCGCCGCCGATTTCGACCCGAGGCAGTTTCGCGCAGCCCTCGAGCGGGACTGAATGCAAGCTATTCGGCGGCGGCAGGCGCGCGGCCGCGGCGCGGATCGATCCGCCGCAGCATCACCAGCAGCGGAACCGCGCAGACGGTCAGCACCGTCATCATCATGAACGCGTCGAGATAGGCGATCATCGTCGCCTGCCGCGTCACCTCGAAATTGAGCGCGCTCAGTCCCGAGGCGGAATGGAGGTTCCAGATCGTCGCCGCGCCCGGTGCGTTGAGTGCGCTGTTAAAGGGCGTCACATGCGTCGCGAGCGTCTGATGGTTGGCCTGGATCGAATTGGCGAGATAGGCCTCGGAGATCGAAATGCCGATGCTGCCGCCGATATTGCGCACGAGGCTGTAGATCGCCGTGGCCTCGTTGCGGAATTGCGGCGCCAGCGTGCCGAAGCTCGCCAGCGAGAGCGGCACGAACAACAGCCCCATGCCGATGCCCTGGGCGACGCCCGCCCAAGCAATCGGCTCCCAACCCATATCGAGCGTCCACCGCGTCGGCAGCCAAAAGCCATAGGCGCCGATGAGGAACCCCACCAGCATCAGCAATCGCGCATCGTAGCGGTTGGTGAGGCGGCCGACGATCATCATCGAGGCCATGGTGCCGATGCCGCGCGGCGTCATCAGCCAGCCGGCGGTCTCGACCGGATAGCTGTAGAGCTCTTGCAGCAGGGTCGGCAGCAGCGCGGTGGAGGAATAGAGCACCATCGCGATGAGAAACATCAGGATTTGGCCGGCGGAGAAATTCCAATCCTTGAAGATGCGCAGATTGATGAAGGAATTCTTCGCGGTCGCGGCGTGAATGAGGAACACCCAGAATCCGGCGATGGCGAGCGCCAGCTCGACGCGAATCTCGGTCGAGCCGAACCAGTCCTTGAGCTCGCCGCGGTCGAGCATCATTTGCAGCGCGCCGATGCCGAGGCTCAGCATGGCGAAGCCGAAGAAATCGAAGCTGCGCCGGTGCTGCGGCGATTCATGAAGGAACAGCGCGAGGCCGAACGTCGCAAGAATGCCGATCGGTACGTTGATGTAGAAGACGTAGCGCCAGGAGTAATGCTCGGTGAGCCAGCCGCCGAGCGTCGGCCCCAAGATCGGCCCCAGCATGACGCCGACGCCCCAGATCGCCATCGCGCGGCCCTGGCGCGCGGGCGGATTGATCTCGAGAAGCACGGACTGCGCCAAGGGCACCAGCGCCGCGCCGCATATCCCCTGCACAAGCCGATAGAAGACGATCTGATAAATGCTGCCGGCGACGCCGCACAGCGCCGAAGCGATGGTGAAGCCGACGATCGAGAGGACGAACACTCGCTTGGTGCCGAAGCTGGTGGCAAGCCAACCGGTGAGCGGCGTCGCGATCGCCGCCGCGACGATGTAGGAGGTCAGCACCCAGGTGATCTGGTCCTGTGCGACCGAGAACGTCCCTTGCATATAGGGCAGCGCGACATTGGCGATCGTCGTGTCGAGCGCCTGCATCATGGTCGCCGCCATGATCGAGATGGTGATCAGGCCGTGATGCTTGACTTCGATGAAAGGACTGCCGGCCGGGCTCATTGCCGAGACGCGGTCTCCGGCGTGGTCCAGGGCGGCAAGGTGCGGGTATCGACGTCGCAGGTCGCGCTCATGCCGGCGCGCAGCGGATAATCCGGATCGGGATTCTCGATGGCCAGGCGCACAGGCACGCGCTGCACGATCTTCACCCAATTGCCGGTCGCGTTCTGCGGCGGCAAAACCGAGAACTCGGAGCCGGTGCCGGCGCTGATGCTCTCGACGCGCGCGGTGAAGGTCCTGCCCGGATAAGTGTCGATGGCGCAGCTCGCCGTCTGGCCCGGCCGCATGCGCGTCAAATCCGTTTCCTTGAAATTGGCCTCGATCCAGGCGTGGTCGGTTTCGATCAGATCGAAGGCGGTGCTGCCCGCGGCGAGATATTGCCCAACCGGCAGATTATTGACCTTGGTGACAAAGCCGTCGGCCGGCGCCCGCACCACGGTATAGGACAGGTCGAGCGCAGCCTTGTCGACCTGCGCCTGCGCCTGCATAACCAGCGGGTTCTGATCGGTCGGAAGATCGGGCTGACCGCCGAGGCTCGCCAGCACATTGTTGAGCTGCTGCTGCATCGCGGTCACCTGCTGGCGTGCATTATCGAGATTGTGCCGTGCCTCGTCGTATTTCGACTGAGTGGTGACATGGGTCGCGAGCAGCTGCTGCTGGCGGTCGGCCTCGCGCTGCATATAGGCGAGCGTATCCTCGGCCGCCTTCAAATCGGCGGCGCGCTGATGATAGGTCGCACGCAGCCCGTCGACTTGGAGCCGCGCGCTGGCAAGTTGAGCCTTGGCATGTTCGAGCGCGATGCGGTACGGCGCGTCGTCGAGCCGGAACAGCACTGCGCCTTTCTTGACCCATTGATTGTCCTTCACCTCGACCGCGACCACGCGGCCGCTGACATCGGCGCTGGTCGCGAGCTTGTCGGCCTGGACATAGGCGTCGTCGGTCGAGGCCGAGCTTCCGGCGTTCACGTAGAGATAGGCGGCGATGCCAACCAGGATCAAAGGCACGCTCGCCATCAACAGGAGGCGCAGCCGCACGCCGGCACGGTTGATGCGTGCACGGGCGTCGCTGACGGCGCTCATTCGGCGGCTCCCGCGAGCGGCGATGCATCCTCGCCGCCCCGATCGGAAAGATTGCGCCGCACGCGCAACAGCAGCTCCATGACGTGATCGCGTTCCTTCTCGCTAAAGCCCGCCAGCGCCTCGCCTCTGACCTCAACGCCGATGGCGATCATTTCTGCAAAGACGGGCTTTGCTTTTTCGGTGATGTAGAGTTGCCAGGCACGCCGGTCGCGCGGGTCGGAACGGCGCTCGACCCAGCCGGCCTGCTCCATCCGGTCGATCAGACGGGCGAGCGAAATCGGCTCGATCTCGATGAGCTCGGCAAGGCCAGCCTGGTTGATGCCCTCATGGTAGACGAGATAGGCGAGAACCTGGATTTGCGCGCGGGTAAGTCCCAGGGATTTGGCACGCTGATCGTAGCGCTTGCTCAAAAGCCGCGCAGTCTCGTGCAGCACGAAGCCGAAGCTTCGGTTGAAATCGAAATTGCTCATGGGAGGAATTTAATAAGCCAGCTTAAGATAAGCTATGACAGTGCCGCAACCCTGCCCCGCGGGAAATTGTTGCAGCGCAACAGAAGTCTTTACTTTTAGGCTTCTCTAGAGGGGTGGGCGCGCCGAACCGGGAGGAAAAAGCCGCAGAAACAGGCCGAGCTTCAGGCTTTCGGCGATCCGCTCGGACTTCTCGCGAAAGATCGCGGCGACCTCCGGCGAAAACAGCTCGCCCGCGGTCTCGCGGAACAGCTTGAGCCAAGGCTCGAACATGCCCTCCTCGAGCCCTTTGACCTGGGCATGCACGCCAAGCGGATTACCCTTGTAGCGCCCGCTCGTGCGCATCACCGAGGACCAGAAATCATACATTTTCGCAAGATGCTTCGGCCAGGCATCGGGGGCGATGGCGCGCTCGAATACCGGCGCGAGGATCGGGTCGCGGCGGATTTTCGCGTAGAACGCATCGACCAGGCGGACGATTTCGTCCTCGTTCACCGGCGGCTCTTCGATCACAGGCGGCATCGCGGCGGCTTTCCTCACCTCTCCTTCCGGTCCATCATATTGGCGCCCGCACGCGCCTCAACCCTGCGACCGAAGCGCCCGCTTCGACAGTAGGGTTTTCGCGCAGCATCGTACGTCCCTCTCGGTTTTGGGTGATCTCATGAGTTCCCAACCAAGCCAGACCACGCCGCGACGCGGCTGGATCGACGTCCATCATCACATCGCGCCCGCGGCGTATTTGCGCGAATCCGGCGAAGGCGTCGGCCGCGCGCTCAAGACCTGGTCGCTCGCCAAGTCGATCGAGGATCTTGAGGAAGGCGGCATCGCCACCGCCATCCTCTCGGTGACGCAGCTTTCAAAACACATCAACAATGACGCGCAGCGCCGCAGCCTCGCCCGCGCCTGCAATGACGAGGCGGCGAGGATCGTCGCCGATCATCCTGGGCGCTTCGGCATGTTCGCCGTCCTGCCGCTGCCCGATATCGAGGGGAGCCTCAAGGAAATCGAATATGGGCTCGATCGCCTCAAGGCCGACGGTGTCGGCATGTATACCTGCTATCACGACAAATGGTTGGGCGATCCCCTCTTCGATCCGGTCTTCGCCGAGCTCGACCGGCGCAAGGCGGTGATCTATGTCCATCCCTCGATCCCAGATTGCTGCCGCAACCTCGTGCCGGGCGTCGCCGATGCGGCGATCGAGTTCGGCACCGACACGACGCGCGCGATCACGCGGATGGTGTTCTCGGGCGCCTCGCGGCGCTTTCCTAATCTCCGGATCATCTGGTCGCATGCCGGCGGCACCATGCCCTATCTGATCGAGCGCTTCGTGCGCATGGCGCAGCAACGGGAATTCGCGAAGCTTCTGCCGCAAGGCTTCATGCCCGAAGCGCGGCGCTTCTTCTACGACACCGCGCAGGTCGCCAATCACACGACGCTTGCCTGCGCGCGCGAAGTTGTGCCCAATCGGCATTTCGTCTTCGGCTCGGATTTTCCCTATCGTACGTCGCGCGAGCATGTCGAGGGGCTCGAGACCTGCGGCGTCTTCAATAGCGCCGAGCTCGATGCGATCGCGCGCGGCACTGTCGCGCGGCTGCTGCCGCGCTATGTGGCGGCGAATCACTAATTCGATCTCGCTGCGGGCGTTTGTTTTCCTCGTCATGCCCGGACTTGATCCGGGCATCGATGGATTGCCGGGTCAAGCCCGGCAATGACGAAAAAGAGCATGCGCTTCGCTCGCCGTATTACAATCAGCCGACCCCGCAATCGCGAATGGATGAAATGCGTGCGGCGCGTTGGCGCGCAAGGCGCGCCATGCTAGCTTGACGCCCTCCTCGTTTGCTCAGAACGAACCGCAACATCCATCAGGCGGGCGCCGCAGCGTGAAGTTCCTCCATCTCCGGTTCGAGCGCTGGTGGCGTCCGAGCGCCGATGCCGCCGGCCCGCCGCTCGGCCTGCTGATGGGCATGTTCTTCACCTATGTCGGCATCGGCATGGTGTGGTCGATCCTCACCGTTTACGCGACCTCGCTCGGCGCCAGCGCCGCGACCGCAGGCGCAACGATCTCTGCCTTCGGCGCCTCGCGCCTCATCATCAGCGTGCCGGCCGGGATGATCTCGGAGCGGTTGGGACGCATCCCGGTGATGCTGACGGGGCTGCTGCTCGTCTCGGGCTCGTCCTTTATCGCGCTCGCGGTGCACAGCATGACGACCCTCCTCGCCTGCCTGATGCTGCAAGGCGTGGGCTCGGCCTGCTACGGCACGGCGGCCTTGAGCGCCGTCACCGATCGCGGCACGCCGGCGACGCGCGTGCGCGACATGGCCGCCTATCAGACCGCGACGCAGATCGGCCTCTCGGTCGGGCCCGGTCTCGGCGGGCTGACGGCCCAGTTCTGGGGCTATGGCGCGCCCTTCGCGTTCCAAGGCGGGATGGCGCTCATCGCCTTTCTCGCGGTGATGCGCATGCCCGCCGACAAGATCATCCGGCCGCAGCGCGAGGCGCTCGCCAGCGCGGCGGGCGTGATCACCCTCATTGCGGGGGTCGCGAGCTTTTCCTTTGCGATGTTCTTCGGCCGCGTCGCGTCGTCCTGGATTCTGATGCCGCTGATCGCGAGCGAGAAATTCGGCATGAGCGTCGGCACGATCGGCGCGCTTTTGACCGCGAGCGCGGTCGCCAATCTCTTGGTGCTGCGGCTTATCCCCGCCCTGGTGCGACGCTTCGGCCGCGCGACCGTGCTGATCGCGGCGACGAGCACGATCCTCGTGGCGCTCGCGATCCTCGCCTATGCGACCCAAGCCGAGACCCTCTGGATTTTCACCGTGCTGATGGGCGCAGGCACGGGAATGGCCTCGGCGCTGGTCTCGGCCTATGCCGCCGACGCGGCGCCCCTCGGCCGCATCGGTGCGGTCATGGGCTCGATGCGCATGACCACCGATCTGGGCGCCATCACCGGCCCGATCCTCGCCGGGTTCTGCGTCGATCAACCCTGGCTTGGCACCAAGGGCGGCATCGGCCTCTGCGCCGCGATGCTGATCGCGACGGCCGCGGTCTTTCTCGCCACGGCCAAAGGTCTGCGCGCGGCGCGCTGATGCGGCCTCAGGTTTCGGGCGCGCTGCGCGGGTGCCCGATCACGGCGGCCCCGGCGTCGGGCGCGAGCCTCATGAAGATCGGCACCGCGCAAAGCGAGATGAGAGCGACGCCGACGAAGGCCGGTGTGAAATCGCTGGGCCCGAGCGCGGTCACGCCATAGGCGACCAAGGTCATATGCAGCAGGAACGCGCCGGTGCCGACGCCGAGGCTCATCGAGAATTGCTGCGCCATGCTGGCAAAGGGCGTAGCACGGCTCATCATCGCCGGCGGCACGTCGGAATAGCCGAGCGTATTGACGGCGCTGAATTGCAGCGAGCGAAAGAACCCGCCGAGCAGCAGCACCGTGAAGATGAGCAGCAAGGGCGTGCTCGGCCGCCACAGCGCGTTGATCGCGAGGGTCGTCGATGTCAGGATCGAATTGAAGATCAAGGTGCGGCGATAGCCGAAATAGCGAATGATGCGCGTCGCTGTCACCCGCATGGTCATCGCGCCGGCGGCGCTGGCAAAAGTGACGAGACCCGAGGTGATCGGCGAATAGCCGAAGCCCAATTGCAGCATGATCGGCAAGAGAAACGGCAAGGCGCCTATACCCATGCGTGTCAAGGTCCCGCCGGTCACGCCGATGCGAAACGTCGTGATCTTCAAGAGGTTGAGATCGATCACTGGGAAGGGCGTGCGCCGCGCATGCCAAATATAGATCGCAACGCAGATGGCGCCGACAGCGATCATGGTCGAGACGACCGAGGTCGGCAGGCCGCCACGGCCCGCGATCTCGAAGCCGAAGACAAGGCAGGAAAGCCCGACGCCGGTGAGGAGGAATCCCGGCAAATCGAGCGGCCGCACGTTGTTCTCGCGCAAATTCTCGACGAACAGCGTGACGAGCAGGATGCCGAGGAGCGCCATCGGCACGTTGATGAAGAAGATCCAACGCCACGAGAAATAGGTGACGATGAAGCCGCCCAAGGGCGGCCCGAACACCGGTCCCAGCATCGCCGGCGTCGTCACGATGATCATGGCGCGCATGAGCTCGGATTTCTCGACGCTGCGCAGCATGACGAAGCGGCCGACCGGCGACATCATCGCGCCGCCCATGCCCTGGAGCATGCGCGCGAACACGAATTCCCACAGCGTGTTGGAAAGGCCGCAGGCGATCGAGCCGAGCATGAACACGCCGATGGCGGCGCGGAACACCGTGCGCGCGCCGAATCTGTCGGCCATCCAGCCGCTCAAGGGAATGAAGATCGAGAGGCTCAGAAGGTAGCAGGTAATGGCGAGGTTGAGCCGCAGCGGATCCTCGTCGAGCGAGCGCGCGATGGTCGGAAGCGCCGTCGCGATGATCGTCGAATCGAGGGTCTCCATGAAAAGGGAGCAGGCGACGATCAGCGGAACGATATTCTTTGCGGGAATGGCCATCGCGCGCGCAGAAAAGCCTCTTCGAATGCCGTCGCTGTCTCGCCCGGTGAGATGGCAGCCGATGCCACGGCGCTCTAATATTCGGGCAAGGCGGTCTCAGCAGCAACAGGGGATCGCATGATGGAGGCATTGAGCAGCGAATGTTGATCAACCGCCACACTCTCCGGGTCGAATGGGGCGATTGCGATGCCGCAGGCATCGTGTTCTATCCGCGCTACTTCGCCTGGTTCGATGCCTGCACCTTCCATCTCTTCGCGCGCACCGGGCTGTCGATGCGCGCCTTGTGGGAAAAATACGGCTCGGTCGGAACGCCGTTGGTCGATGCCAGCGCGCGCTTCATCATCCCCTCGCGCTGGGGCGAGGACCTCGTCTGCGAATCGGGCGTGAGCGGATGGGGCGAGAGCAGCTTTAGCGTGCAGCACCGCATCCTGAAGGACGGCAAGCTCGCGGTCGAGGGCACCGAGAAGCGCGTCTGGGTGGTTCCTCACCCGACCGAAAAAGGCCGCATCAAAAGCGCGCCGATTCCCGCGGAGATCGTCACCGCGCTGTCGGACGCAACCGGCGCGACGCAGATCGCAAGTTAAATCAGGCGCTGCAACAGGTGCCGTGCGCCCTTCGACACGCGCTCCGCTCGCGCGGAGCGCTGCTCAGGATGAGGTGAGGATTTTCACGGCATCAAACGACGATGCCATTCGCAAAAACTACCTCATCCCGAGCGACGTCGTCCTTCGACGAGCTCAGGATGAGGGGACGCACCGCCGCCGATGCAGCGATAGCGACCTCCTACCCCGCGCGCGTCTCCTGGATCGCGCGCCAAACGCGCTCGGGCGTCGCCGGCATGTCGATATGCTTGATGCCGAAGTTTGATAGCGCATCGAGCACCGCATTCATGATCGAGGGCAGCGAGCCGGCGCAGCCCGCCTCGCCGCAACCCTTGACACCGAGCGGATTGGTCGTCGCCGGCACCGGATGACTGGCAACGCGGAACATCGGCGCGTTGTCGGCACGCGGCAGTGCATAATCCATGTAGGACCCGGAGAGCAGCTGTCCGTCGCCGTCGTAATAGGTGCGCTCCATCAGCGCCTGGCCGATGCCCTGCACCACGCCGCCATGCGCCTGGCCTTCGACCGTCAGCGGATTCACGATCGTGCCGAAATCATTGACCATCGAATATTTGACGACCTCGATCACGCCGGTCTCGGGATCAAGCTCGACCTCGGCGACATGGCAGCCATTGGGGAAGGCCGAAGGCGGCGTCTCGGCGACGAGGTTCACATCGAGCGAGGCCGGCACGCCTTCGGGCAGGTTCACGCCCGCGCGCACGCGGTCGGCGAGATCGAGAATGCCGATCGAGCGGTCGGTGCCGACGATCGTAAAGCGGCCCTTGCCGAACTCGATATCGGCGGGCGACGCTTCGAGAACAACAGCGGCGATCTGCTTGCCGCGCTCGATCACCTGCTCGCTTGCTTTGACCAGCGCTGTGCCGCTCGACATGATCGAGCGCGAGCCCCCCGTGCCGCCGCCGAAGAGCAGCTGGTCGCTGTCGCCCTGCAAGAGGCGGATCCGCTCGAAGGGAATGCCGAGACGGCTCACCAGCACTTGCGCGAAGGGCGCGTGATGGCCCTGGCCGTAATCGAGCGTGCCGGTGACGATGGTAACGCCGCCATCCGCATCGAAGCGGATGCCGCCCATCTCCTTCCCCTGCGGCGCGGTCACTTCGAGATAGGAGCCGACGCCGATGCCGCGGACCTTGCCGCGCGTGCGGCTCTCCGCCTTGCGCTTCGAAAAGCCGCTCCAATCGGAATTCCGGATCGCTGCGTCGAGAACCGCAGTGAATTCGCCGCTGTCGTAATTCATGTCCGAGGGCGCCTTGTAAGGCATGGCCGCGACCGCGATGTGATTGCGCCGTCGCAGCTCGAGCTTGTCGATGCCCATCTCGGCGGCGGCAGTGTCGAGCAGCCGCTCCATGTAGTAATTGCCCTCGGGCCGGCCCGCGCCGCGATAGGCACCGACCGGCGTCGAGTTGGTGTAGACGCCCTTGGTGTTCACCTCGAGGAGCGGCGTCTTATAAACGCCGACCACGTTCTTGACCGCGTTGACCGTATAAGGCAGCGGCACGATCGGATAGGCGCCGGCGTTTCCGGTGCCGGTCAGGCGCACGGCGAGGATGTTGCCGTCCTTGTCGAAGGCGCCTTCGATCGTCTGAACGTGATCGCGGCCATGATGATCGGAAAGGAAACTGTCCGAGCGCTCGTCGGTCCATTTGACCGGCCGGCCGAGCTGCTTGGCTGCAAACAGCACGAGGCAATTCTCGGGAAAGACCTGGCTCTTCATGCCGAAGGAGCCGCCGACATTCTCGGTGAGCACCCGCACCTTGTCGGGCGTGGTGCCGAGCGCGTTCGCCGTGCCGCCTTTCATGCCGAAGACGCCCTGGCTGCAGACTCGCAGCGTGTACTTGCCGGAGGCTGCATCGTATTGCCCCAGCGCCGAGCGCGGCTCGAGCGGGTTGACGACAATGCGGTTGCTGACGAGCGTCAGCTTCGTCACATGGGCCGCCTTGGCAAAGGCCGCGGCAACGGCCTCGCTGTTGCCCCAGTGGTAATCGACCGCGATGTTGCCGGGTATATCAGCGTGGATCTGCGAGGCGCCAGGTTTTAGCGCCTCGGCCGCGCTCGCAGCGGCGGGCAGCGGCTCGATCTCGACTTCGACGGCCTCGGCCGCGTCCTTGGCCTGGGCACGGCTCTGCGCGACGACGCAGGCGACGGCCTCGCCGAGAAACCGCACCTTCTCGGCGGCGAGCAGCGGGCGGAGCGCAATCTTCCACGGCTTGCCGTCGCGGCCATTCACCATCATGCCGCATTTGATCGGGTTGACGCCCGCGGCGGCGAGATCGGCGGCCGTGTAGACGGCGAGCACGCCCGGCATGGCGCGCGCCGCCCGCGTCTCGATTTTCGTGATCTTTCCGTGGGCGTAGCGGCTGCGCACCAGGACGGCATAGGCCTGGCCCGGGAGATTGAGATCGTCGGTGTAATGTCCTTGGCCGCGCAGGAGTTTCGGGTCCTCGACCCGCAGCACCGGCTGCCCGATGCCGAATTTCTCCAAGGCCAAATCCGCTTCGCTCGTCTGGTCGGTCATTGCCCTATCCCGTCTGTTCGCCTCCTATCGGATAGCGGCAAAGGACCGACGGCTCAAGGGGGGCGGGTGTTGGCCGAACCGCCCGGCACCCCGGCGAAAAAGACGGGGTCGAGCCTTCAGCGATCGACGCCTTGCGGCAGGATCGGGCGCTCGCCCAGCACCTCCTCGCGGTAGAGCTCCGAGATCGAGGCCCAGCGCAGCCGCACGATCTCTTCGGCAACGACAAGGGCGCGCGCCTCGAGCGCGGGCGTGTCGAGATGACGCACGCAGAGCTCCATCTGGCGCCGGCTGTGCTCGACATCGGCCGCGTCATGCTCGGTGAAGAACTCGATCTCGGGCGCGTTGCGCTTGAAACCGTAATGCTTCTCGAAGGCCGGCAGCAGCACCTCGCTGATAAGGCCGGGCATCTGCCCTTCCTGGGTTGTCTGCATCGCCATGACGACGCCGATCGGCTCGGTCGCGGCCGTGTGGTAGTAGTAGAGCGAACGCGCCCACCAGGCGGGAGGCATGCGCATATTGCGCACCTCCTCGTCGCTTAAATCCGCCGCGCGGCAGAAGCGGAAGATCAGCTCGACATGGTCATGCGCTTCATGGCCCTCCTGCGGGATCGCCTTGAAGCCTTCCTCTTCGGCGATGTTCTCGGCGATCGCCTTGCGCACATCCTCGTGCTCGATCGCGCGCGCATAGATGAGGCCGAAGCTCGCCACCGCGAGTTTCACATACTGGTAATGCAGGGCCTGATACCGGCCCAAGGCCCTCAAAGGCAGCTTTCCCTCCGCAAAGGCGGCGAAGAAGGGATGCTTCTTCGTGTGCCAGCGCTCGCGGATCGCAACGATGCGGTCGGCGATCGTCTGGGACGACCCGTGCTTGACATTGTCTGCCATATCGCTCCTCCCTTGATTGAAATTACACGACCAGCTGCTCGATGCTCCCATCCGGTTTGCGGCCCTGGGCGCGGTATTGGCCGATCTTTTGAAAGAGCGGCATATCGGAGACCGCGTAAAGCACTGCGTCCTCCGTGCCGGTGTTGAGGTGGCGCCGCCACAGGAAATTGGGGACGACGATGATGTCGTTCTTCTGCCAATCGAAGCGCTTGCCGGCGACCTCAGTGACGCCTTCGCCCTCGAGCACGATATAGAAGATGTTCGAGGTCTCGCGCTTCCAGCGAGTCTCCTCGCCGGGGCGCAGCATCTGCGCCGAATAGTCGAGCGTCGGAAACACCGAAGCGCCAGTCGCGGGATTGACGAAGCGCAAGGCGACGCCCTCATAGGGATCGCCCGTCTCGCGGCGCAGCGCCGCGAGCGCGCGCCGCACCTCGGCACCGCGATAATGGAACATCGGCGTGGTGTCGTGGCCGAAGCCGCGCCGGGGCGAGACGAAGGCCGGCGTCACGCCGCCGACGCCATAGAGATCATGCGAGTAGCCGGGCCGGAGCTTCGGCGCCTGGGCGCGCGCGTTGCTCATCATCTCGCCCTGGAACTTATCGTCGAGCCAGTTGCAATCGAGCATTTCGAGCAGCGGGAAATCGAGAATGTCGGCCCAGACCACGGGTGCGGCGTCGTCATTGCCGTGATCGTGCCAGGTGCCGTTGGGCGTCAGGATCAGATCGCCGCGCTCGGCGATGCAGCGCTCGCCCTCGATTGTCGTATAGCCGCCCTTGGCTGAGAGGATCGTGCGGCTGGCATTGGGCGCATGCACATGGACCGGCGCGACATCGCCCGGATTGTAGATCGAGATCGCGCAGCGGAGCGTGCTCGTGACCTGAAGCCGGCCGCCCATGCCGGGATTGGTCAGCAGGAATTGCTGGCGGTCGGCGAACTCGATCGGCGGCACGTCGGCGTTCTTCGCAATCTCGGCGATGCGGTCGAGATAGGGCGAGATCTCCTTCCAGCGCCAGCGATGGGCTCGCGCCTTCATCTGTGCCGTGCCGACGCGGCCACCCGCGATCTGACCGGCGACGTCCAGCTCGGTGTCGCGGAACCAGGGACGCTGCGCCGGCGCATTCGCCTGGGTGCGCAACCAAATATTGAGCGAACCCGCTTCGGCGTTGAGCTTTTCCATCGCCTCGCGCGCGTTTTGCGGCAGCACCTTGGGCTTTTGATCGGCGTCGGTCAGAGCCATGGCGGTTCCTCCTCGACCGAGCATAGCGCCGCGCGATGCGGCAACGAAGCCCTTTAGCCGGTCCTGCATTAATGCCATGATGGCGGCCGCAGCCGCGCAAAATCCCAGGGGAGACGCCATGAAGTTCCATTGGTTCCATTTGATGCCCTATCCGGAGCTGCCGGAGGACTTCAAGGACGCCTATCGCTCGGTCTGGGTGGATGTTCCCTCGAAGCTGTTCGATCCGAAAGTGGGCCACCGCGCCTATAACGAGTATCTCGACGAGCTCGAATACGCCGAGAGCGTCGGCTTCGATGGCATTTGCGTCAACGAGCATCACCAGAACGCCTATGGGCTGATGCCATCGCCCAATCTCATCGCCGCTGCGCTAGCGCGCCGCACCTCCAAGGCCAAGCTCGTGGTGATGGGCAATTCGGTGGCGCTTTACGATCCTCCGACCCGCGTCGCCGAAGAAATGGCGATGCTCGATTGCCTCTCGGGTGGGCGGCTCGTCGCCGGCTTTCCTGTCGGCACGCCAATGGACACGGTCTATGCCTATGGCAAATCGCCCGCGACCTTGCGCGACAAATATTACGAGGGCGTGAAGCTCGTGCTGCGCGCCTGGGCCGAGCCCGAGCCCTTCGCTTTCAACGGCAAATACACCCAGCTGCGCTACGTGAATGTTTGGCCGCGGCCGATTCAGAAGCCGCATCCGCCGGTGTGGATCCCGGGCGGCGGCAGCGTCGAGACCTGGGATTGGTGCGTCGACAACGATTTCCTCTACGCCAATCTTTCCTATTTCGGCTACATTGCCGGTCAGAAGGTCAATGACGGTTTCTGGGCCACCGTCGAGAAGAAAGGCAAGGACCGCAATCCCTATCGCTGCGGCTTCCTGCAATTCATTGCCTGCGCCGAGAACGACGCCGAGGCCGAGCGGCTCTATTCCGGTCCCGCGACCTATTTCTACTCGCGCTGCCTTCACACCTATCCGGGTTTCGGCAACCCGCCGGGCTACACCTCGATCCCGACCATGCGCGCCGGGATCGAGAGCATGATCGCGCGCTCGACGCGGCGCCAGGATGTCGAGGGCCTTACCTGGAAAGAGATGATCACGCGCGGCTACGTCGTGGCCGGAAGCCCCGAAAGCGTGGTGCAGCAGCTCACCACTTTGGCCGACAAGATGCATGTCGGGCATTTGATGGTGCTGTGCCAGTACGGCAACATGTCGAAAGAAGTGACGATGTACAACACCACGCGGTTCGCGAAGGAAGTCATTCCGAAGCTCCGGAACAAATTCAGCGAATACGAGGACAAATGGTGGCCGACGGGCACGCTCGAGCATATGGCCGAGCCCGCGCCGCTCACTGCCGTGGTGTGAGGCGCCGATGCTCAACGCCGAGACGATCCGGCTGAAGAACGGCCGCGTGTGGCGGGTTCATGGCGGCGGCTCCGGGCCGGCGCTGTTCTGGCTCCATGGGATCAACGGCATCCCGGCGGGCGACCCCGTGCTGGCCGCCTTGGAGCGCAATCACCGCATCATCGCGCCGCTGGCGCCGGGCTTCAACGATCTCGCCGAACTCGACGAGATCGGCAACATCCATGAATTGGCGCTCGATTATGACGATCTGCTCGATCATCTCGGCCTCGAGGGCGTGGCCATCATTGGCCATTCCTTCGGCGCAATGATCGCCGCCGAAATCGCCGCGCATTTCCCGCGCCGCGCCAAGGAGCTTGTGCTCCTGGCGCCCGTGGGATTGTGGAACGACGCCTATCCCGGCCGCGACGTGTTCGCCGAGCCCTTCACCGAAGTCGAGAAATTCCTCTGGCACGACCAGGCTGCGCGCGAGGCGCTGCAGGCGCGGCGCTCCAACGAGGCGGGGCCCGACAACCTCGCCGAGCGCATCATTGCCGTGGCGCAGAGCCTCACCGCGGTGACGAAATTCGTCTGGCCCATCCCGGATCGCGGCTTGCGCAAGCGGCTGCCGCGGATTTCGGCCAAGACCCTCGCCGTCTTCGGTGCCGAGGACAATTTCATTTCGCCGCGCTATGCCGAGGATTTCGCGCGCGGGCTGCGCCATGTCCAGACCGCGGTCATTCGCGGCGCGGGACATATGCTGCCCTATGAGCGGACCGATGAGGTGATCGCGCTGATCGAGCGATTCCTGGCGAAATAGGACGGTGTGTCTTGATGGCACGTGCTTTCGCTTTCACCTCCCCCCTTGAGGGGGAGGTCAGCAACGCGGCAGCGTTGCTGGGTGGGGGGACTCTGAAGCACATCGAAACAGCCACACGCCCCTCCCTGACCCTCCCCCTCAAGGGAGGAGGGAAAAATATTGCCGGGAGGCATTGACAACGATGCCGCTGCATCCGGTCGTCCAAAAAATGCTCGACGGGATGACGGCGTCGGGGTGGAAGGGAATCGCGCAAACGACGCCGCGAGAGGCGCGCCAATTCATGGCCGCGCGCACGGCGCTGTTCGGCGAAGGACCGGCGGTCGGCAAGGTCGATAATGTCGAGATCGCGACGCGCGCCGGCAAGATTCGCGGCCGCGTCTTGCTGCCGAAGACGGCGCCCCGCGCGCTGGTCGTGTTCTATCATGGCGGCGGCTGGGTGACCGGCGGCATCGACGAGAGCGAGATCATCGCGCGCTTCATGGTCGAGAAGACCAGCGCTGGCGTGGTTCTTGTCGATTATCGCCTCGCTCCCGAGCATCCCTACCCCGCGCCGCTCGAGGATTGCTACGACGCGCTTCTCTGGAGCGCCAAGGAAGCGGTGAAGCTGCGTGTGCCCGTTGTGATCGCGGGCGACAGCGCCGGCGGCAATCTCGCGACCGTGTGCGCCATGCTCGCGCGCGACAAGGGCGGGCCCAAGATCGCGCTGCAGATCATGATGTACCCGGTCTGCGATTGCGACATGGAGACGCAATCCTACAAGGCTTTCGGCTCGGGCTATGTGCTGACCGGGCCGGATATGGGCTGGTTCTACGACCACTATCTTCAAGGCGACAAGGCGAAGCGCGCCGATCCGCTGATCTCGCCGTTGCGCGCGCGCGACTTGAAGGGGCTGCCGCCCGCCCTCATCCAGACCGCGGAATATGACGTGCTGCGCGATGAGGCCGAGACCTATGGCAAGCGGCTCGCCGCGGCCGGCCTCAAGGTTTGGATCAAGCGCTATCAGGGCGTGACCCACGGCTTCATCCGCATGCAGAACATGCTCGATGTCGCGCAACGCGCGATGGGCGATATCGCCACGGCGATGGACGCGACCATCGGCAAGGCGCCATGAAAGTCGCGGCGGCGGCCGAAGAGTTCGATTACATCATCGTCGGCGGCGGCTCGGCTGGCTGCGTGCTGGCGTCGCGGCTAAGCGAGAAACCGCAAACGCGCGTTCTCCTGCTCGAAGAAGGCCCGAGCGACAATACCGTCTGGGTGCGAATGCCGGTCGGCACCTTCAAGCTGCTGGGCACAAAGCGCAGCTTCGTCTTCAAGACCGAGCCCGAGCCGCATGCCAAGGGACGAAGCCTGGTCGTGCCGCAAGGCCGCATGCTTGGCGGCGGCAGCTCGATCAATGGCGGCGTCTATATCCGCGGCCAGCGCGAGGATTACGACGATTGGCGCGATCTCGGCTGCAGCGGCTGGGGCTATGACGACGTGCTGCCCTGGTTCCGCAAATGCGAGGGCAATGCGCGGCTCGCCGGCCCCTATCACGGCACCGAGGGACCGCTCAAGGTGACCGACATGCCGCATCGCCATCCGCTGAGCGAGGCGTGCCTGCGCGCGACGCAGGAAACCAGCGCCTTCCTCAATCACGACATTCCCTATAACCACGATTTCAACGGTGCGACCCAGGACGGCGTCGGGTTTTATCAAGTGACGCAGCAGGGCGGCGAGCGCGGCAGCACCGCGCGCTATTACCTGCGCGACAGCGGCGCGATGCGGCGCCCCAACCTGGCCGTGAAGCATGACGCGCTGGTTGCGCGTATTATTTTCGAGGGAAACCGCGCGACCGGCGTTGCCTATCGCTCGAACGGCGGAGCGGAGATCGAGGCGCGCGCCAAGGCCGAGATCGTGCTAAGCGCGGGCGCCTTCGGCTCGCCCAAGATCTTGATGCTGTCGGGCATCGGCCCGGCCGCGCATCTGAAAGAGCATGGCATCGAGGTGATCGGCGACGCGGCGGAAGTCGGCGCCAATTTCCAAGATCATATCTCGGCGCCGGTGTGGGGCCGGCTCAAGCAGCCCATCGGGCTGCTGGGTCACGAGAAGGGATTGAAGGGCCTCAAGCATTTCCTCGAATGGATGCTTTTCCGCACCGGCCTTCTCACCTCGAACATCGTCGAGAGCGGCGGCTTCTTCGATCTCGACGGCGACGGCCGGCCCGATGTGCAGTTCCACTTCATGCCCTTGATCCGTGGCGAGACCGCGCAAAAGACGCCGCAGGTCCATGGCGTGACGGTGCAGCCCAATCTGCTCGAATGCCGCTCGCGCGGCGAGGTTCGGCTGCGCTCGCGCGACCCGGCGGCGCTGCTGGTCTTCAAGGGCAACTATCTCGCCGACCCCGAGGACATGGCCTGCCTCCTGCGCGGCGTGCGCTTCGCGCGCCGAATCTTGAAATCGCCCTCGCTCGCCAAGCTCGTCGCCGAAGAAATCCTACCGGGCGAGGCGACGCCCGATGAAGACGCGCCGCTCGAAGAGCATATCCGCGCCACGGCCAAGACCGTGTTCCACCCGACCTCGACCTGCCGCATGGGCAGCGATCCCGGCGCGGTGGTCGACACCAAGCTGAGGCTGCGCGGCTTTGCCGGCATCCGCGTCGCCGATGCCTCGATCATGCCGAAGATCACGCGCGGCAACACCAACGCGCCCTCGATCATGATCGCCGAGCGCGCCGCCGATTTCATCGTGCGCGGTACTTGATAAGACCAACGGGAGAAAAGCATGCCCGCTCCGCATCGCATCGACACGCATCACCACATTCTACCTCCCTCCTGGCTCGCCGAGGAGCGCGAGCGCATCCTTGCCGATGCGCAGGCCATCCCGGTCGAGCAGCAATTGGCTTGGAGCCCTGGCGCTGCGATCGAGGCAATGGACGCAGCGGGAACGGCGACCGCGATCATTTCGGTCTCCTCGCCCGGCGTGTGGTTCGGGAACGCCGAGCAGGCCAAGCGCCTTGCACGCGTGGTCAACGACTATGGCGCGCAAATGTGCCGCGATCACAAGGGCCGCTTTGGCATGTTCGCGGCCCTGCCTTTCCCCGATGTCGAGGGCAGCCTCAGGGAGATCGAATACGCGCTCGATGTGTTGAATCTCGACGGCATCGGACTTTTGACCTCCTATGGCGATACCTGGCCGGGCAATCCGCGCTACGCGCCGATTTTCGATGAGCTCAACCGGCGCAAGAGCGTCGTGTATTTCCACCCCACCGCGCCCACCTGCTGCACGCATCTCGTGCCCGGCATCTCGACCGCGACGATCGAATTCCCGACCGATACGACGCGCTGCATCGTCGATCTGCTCTATAGCGGCACCTTCACGCGCTGCTCCGATATCCGGTTCATTTTCTCGCATGGCGGCGGCATCTTGCCGATGCTGGCGGGCCGCATCGCCGGCTCGCTGACGCGGCCTTTTGCGCGCGAGGCGGCGCGACGCAATCCCAAGGGCGCGATTCACGAATTCCGCAAGCTTTATTACGACATCGCGAGCGTCACCAATCCCACGGCCATGGGCGCGCTGCTGAGCCTTGCGCCGTTGACGCAGATTCTTCTCGGATCGGATTATCCGTTCTGGGGCGCGGACACTTTCGCCAAGCAGCTGCGGGAGCTCGACCTGACGCCCGACCAACTCGCGGCCATCGAGCGCGGCAATGCCGCGCGGCTCTTCCCAAAATTCGCGTGAGCGCCATGGCCGAAACGAAACCGCCCTTCTCGCCCATCCGCCGCGTTATCACCGGGCACGACGAGAGAGGTGCCGCGAAGGTGCTGTGGGAAGATTATGCGAGCAACGCCAAGTCCGGCGGCCACGGCTCGGTTTCGACCCTCGTGTGGTCGAGCGATACCATGCCGATCGATATCGGCGTCGGCGAGGCGATCGAGGATATGGGCGCGCGCATCCTCGGTACTGCGCCACCGCCCAAGGGAACACGCTTCTGCGTGATCGATTTTCCGCCGGGTCGGCCCGGCGCCATGCACCGCACCGAGACCATCGATTATGTCATCGTGCTCGCGGGTGAGATCGAGATGGATATGGACCAGTCAAGCGTGAAGCTCACAGCCGGGGACATCCTGATCCAGCGCGGCACCAATCACGCCTGGGTCAACCGCAGCGCCGAGCCGGCGCGCGTCGCCTTCGTGCTCATCGACGCACAGCCTTTGGGCATCGGCCACGCCATTGCCGGAATGGAGAGCCCGCGCTAGGCAGGCGCGCTTGCGGAATCGTTGACAGAAGCTTGACAGAAGGAGGAAGGAATGGAGAAGCAGTTCATCAACCCGCCGGAGCTATACAAGCATCCCGCCTATACGCGCGTCGTCACGGTGAAGGGGCCGTGCAAGATGATCTTCATCGCCGGGCAAACGCCGTCCGACGACAACTACAAGCCCGTCGCCAAGGGCGACTACAAGAAGCAGTACGAGCGCGTGATCGAGGGGCTGACGATCCAGCTGAAAGCCGCCGGCGCGACCTGGGACGATGTCGTGGTGCGCCGGGTCTTCACCCTCGATGTCGATGCGCTGCAGAAAGCCTTGCGCGAGGTGAAACGTCCAGAAAACGCTGCGCATCCGCCCACCAGCACGATGATCGGCGTGACGCGGCTGTCGCATCCCGATTTCCTCATCGAGATCGATTTGATCGCAATCACTCAGGCTTGAGGCGGCGGAACTGATTTAAGGAGAATTCGATGCGATCTTTGGCGGTGATCGGCTTCCTCGCGATCGTCGCGGCGATTGCCGCGGCGGTCTATTTCTTCGGCGGGTTCTATAGCATCTCGGCGGTCGAGCCGGATCCGAGCATCGTCGCCTGGGCGATCGGCCATGTCCGCGACGCGTCGATCGACCGCCATGCCAAGGAAAAGCCTCCTTCGACGCTCGACTCGCCCGCGGTCGTGCAAGCCGGCGCACGCGCCTTCCTCGAGCGGGGTTGCGCCAATTGCCACGGGGCGCCCGGCGTCAAATGGGCGAAATTCTCCGAAGGTCTGCGGCCCGACCCGCCCGACCTTAAGGACATCGCCAACGACACCGACGTCGCTGAAATTTTCTGGGTGGTGAAGAACGGCATCAACATGACGGGCATGCCGAGCTTTGGCCGCATCGGCGCGGACGACCAGGAAATCTGGAGCATCGCCGCGTTCGTCAAGAAGCTGCCGATCATCTCCGAGGCCGATTTCAAGGCCTGGACCAGCCCGGCGGCAAACGCGCCGCCGGCATCGTCCGCGCCGCCGGCGCAGCCGCAGAGCGCGCCGCCCTCCTCCTCTCAGCACTGAGACTCAGATCAATCGCTTGCCTTCGTGGCGCGGCGGCATGTCGAAGGCGTTCACCGTGGCCGAGCAGGTCATGTAAAAGCCGACCGCGGTCACGAGCTCGATCAGCCGATCGAGGCCCAGCGCTTTGAGCGCACGACCATAGGTCTCGTCGCTCAGGCGCTTGGTCTCGAGGAGTTCCGAGACCGTGTCGTAGACGAGCTTTTCATCGTCCTTCGCGAAGACCGGCGTCTGGCGCGTGCGGATCGCCTCGACGAGATCGGGGGCAAGCCCATGCTCGATCCCGGGCGGCACATGCGCGGCAAAGACGTATTGCGCGTTCCAGTGCCGGGCGACCGTGAGCACGATGAGTTCCAAGAGCCGCCGGCCGAGCTCGCCCTCGAGCCGGACAGCATTGCCCAAGTAATGCGCGCGTTCGGCGATCTTCGGATAGCGCATCCACACCGCGAAGGGCCCGCCGGGCGAGCCCGAGCGCACGGCGCCGATTTCCTGCCAAAGCTTTTTCTGTTCGGGGGTCAGCTCGTCAAAGGTGAGCGGCGGCAATCGTGCCATGGTGTCCTCCCGCCTCTCAGCGGGCGCGCGGCTTCCCCGCGACGCCCGACAGGGCAATGACGTCGGGTATAGCAGAAACGTTCTGCGGCGCCATGACATGCGCGCCTGCGACGCCGGGGATGGTCACGAGCTCGGCTATGAATTCGGCGCAGATCCTGACGCCTTCGGCCTTGGGATCGGCCGCCTTCTCCAACCGATCGATGATCGTGTCGGCGATGATGGTGCCGAAGAGCTTTTCCCGCATCCAGCGCGCCGAGCGCGCCGAGGGAATGGGGCAGACACCGATCAGAATCTGAATCCGCTGCGCCAAGCCCTCGTCCAAGAGGCGCTTGACGTAGCGGCGCAGGATCGCCCCGTCCATGCAGAATTGCGTCTGAACGAAATCGGCGCCCGCCTCGATCTTCGCTGTCAAAGCTTTGGGCGTCCAACCCGGCGGGGGATCCAAAGGCATGTCGGCACCGCCAAGCGTGAAATCGAGCGTGCCCTTGATCGCGGTGCCGGTCGGCAGCTCATGTGCGCGCCGCATCCGATCGGCCAATTGGAGCAGCGCTTGACTGTTCAAGTCGAAGACCGGCTTGGTATCGGGCTGGTCGCCCTGCTTCGGATCGTCGCCCGTGAGGATCAGCACATTGCGGATTCCGAGCGCGGCCGCACCGATCAGGTCGCTTTCAAGCGCCAGGCGGTTGCGGTCGCGGCAGGTCATCTGGACGATCGGTTCGATGCCGTTCTGGAGCAGCAGGTGCGCCGCGACCATGCTCGAGAGATGTGCTTTGGCGCCCGCACCGTCGGTGACGTTCACCGCTGTGGCAACGCCCTTCAAGGGCAGCGCACGCCGCAACAGATCAGCGGGATCGCTCGAGACCGGTGGCGCGACCTCGGCGGTGACGACGAAGGCGCCGCTGCGGAGCGCGGTGTCGAGCGCGCTAGCGGTCATAGCCGACCAAACGAGCATGGTTGGTGCCGAGCCTCACCCGCCTCGCTCCGCTCGGCACTCTCTCCCGCGAACACGGGAGAGGGGCCCGCGAAGCGGGAGGGTGAGGGGTGGCGCGACATCAATAGCGGTAGTGATCGGCCTTGAACGGCCCGGTCTGCCCGACGTTGAGGTATTTCGCCTGCTCCGGCGTCAGGCGCGTGAGCTTCGCCCCCAGCTTGGCGAGATGCAGCGCCGCGACCTTCTCGTCGAGATGCTTGGGCAGGACATAGACCCTCTTCTCGTACTTGTCGGGATTGGTCCAGAGCTCAATCTGCGCCAACACCTGATTGCTGAAGGACGCGCTCATGACGAAGCTCGGATGGCCGGTGGCGCAGCCGAGATTGACAAGCCGGCCCTTGGCCAGAACGATCAGCCGCTTCCCGTCGGGGAACACCACCTCGTCGACCTGGGGCTTCACCTCTTCCCATTTGTAGTTCTGCAACGCCGCGATCTGAATCTCGCTGTCGAAATGACCGATGTTGCAGACGATCGCGCGGTCTTTCATCGCCCGCATGTGGTCGAGGCGGATGATGTCGATGTTGCCGGTCGCGGTCACGAAGATGTCGCCGATCGGCGCGGCATCTTCCATGGTCGTGACCTGGTAGCCCTCCATCGCCGCCTGGAGCGCGCAAATCGGATCGATCTCGGTCACCATCACGCGCGCGCCCTGGCTGCGCAAGCTCGCGGCCGAGCCCTTGCCGACATCGCCGAAGCCCGCGACGACCGCGACCTTGCCGGCGAGCATCACGTCCGTCGCGCGCTTGATCCCGTCGACCAGGCTCTCGCGGCAGCCATAGAGATTGTCGAATTTCGACTTGGTGACGCTGTCATTGACATTGATCGCCGGCACCTTGAGCTTGCCGGCCTTCATCATCTCGTAGAGCCGATGAACGCCGGTGGTGGTCTCTTCCGAGATGCCGCGCACATCCTTCAAGAGCTCGGGATATTTCTCATGCAGCACCTTGGTGGCATCGCCCCCATCGTCCAGCACCATGTTGGGCGTCCAGCCATTGGGACCGCGCAGCGTCTGCTCGATGCACCATTCATATTCGGTCTCGCTCTCGCCCTTCCAGGCGAAGACCGGAATGCCCTTGGCCGCGATCGCCGCCGCGGCCTGGTCCTGGGTCGAGAAGATGTTGCACGAGCTCCAGCGCACCGAGGCGCCGAGCTCGACCAGCGTCTCGATCAGCACCGCGGTCTGGATCGTCATATGCAGGCAACCGACGATGCGCGCGCCTTTCAAGGGCTTCTGGCGGCCATATTCCGTCCGCAGCGCCATCAGGCCCGGCATCTCGGTCTCGGCGATGTTGATCTCGCGCCGGCCCCAATCGGCGAGTGCGATATCCTTGACCTTGTAGTCGGCCGACGCCATTTCAGAACGCTCCCTTCAAGGCTTGAGCAAGATCGGTCTTTTCCCAAGAGAAGCCGCCATCGGCCTCGGGCGGCCGGCCGAAATGGCCGTAAGACGCGGTGCGCGCGTAGATCGGCTTGTTGAGGGCCAAGCGCGTGCGGATGCCGCGCGGGCTCAGATCGACGATCTCTTGAATCACCTGCGACAGCTTTTGCTCGTCGACCTGCCCGGTGCCGTCGGTGTTGACATAGACCGAAAGCGGGCGCGAGACCCCGATCGCGTAGGAGAGCTGAATGGTGCAGCGTTCGGCAAGGCCGGCGGCGACCACGTTCTTGGCGATGTAGCGCGCCGCATAGGCGGCGGAGCGATCGACCTTCGACGGATCCTTGCCCGAGAAGGCGCCGCCGCCATGGGGGGCGGCGCCGCCATAGGTGTCGACGATGATCTTGCGGCCGGTCAAGCCGCAATCGCCGTCCGGACCGCCGATCACGAAGCGCCCCGTCGGGTTGACGTAGAATTGATCCTCGGCGCACATCCAACCCTTGGGCAGGATCTTCAGCACGTGCGGGCGAACGATCTCGCGCACCTCGTCCTGGCTCACCTTGTCGGAATGCTGGGTCGAGACCACGACGGAAGTCGCGCGCACCGGCTTGCCGTTCACGTATTGCAGGGTCACCTGGCTCTTGGCATCGGGACCGAGATCGGGGGTCGCGCCGCTGTGGCGCGCGTCGGCCATCGACTTCAGAATCTGATGCGAGAACTGGATCGGCGCCGGCATCAGCTCCTCGGTCTCGCGACAGGCATAGCCGAACATGATGCCCTGGTCGCCCGCCCCTTCATCCTTGTTGCCCGCGGCATCGACGCCCTGCGCGATGTCGACCGATTGCTTGTGAATGAGGCACTCGATCTCGGCGTGCCGCCAATGGAAGCCTTCTTGCTCATAGCCGATCAGCTTGATGCGCTGGCGCGTGGCCTCGATCAGCTGGTCCTTGGTGATCCGCTCCGGCCCGCGCACTTCCCCGGCGAGGACGACGCGATTGGTGGTCGCCAAGGTCTCGCAGGCGACGCGCGCTGTCGGATCAGCGCCGAGGAAAATATCGACGACAGTATCCGAGATCTGGTCGCACACCTTGTCCGGGTGGCCCTCGGAGACCGACTCGCTGGTGAAGAGGAAATCGCCTTTGCTCACCGTTTGCACTCCTGAAGTTGGGTCACGCCGAATCCCGCTTGCGCGAGATCACATAGGATTCGTCCCAGAACCAGAGACCGCCGTGTTTCTGCAACACTTCCCGGGTCGCATCAAGATAGGTATTCGCATTGATTGCCTGCGACAGGCGCTGATCCTCGATCTGGGCCACGTAAATTGCGGCATTCCACGCCGCGAACAGGGTCGAAGTGCCGATCGTCTCGCTGATTTCGCTCGGCAGCGTGTGCATCGAATAGCGGAACAGCGAGCGCGCGTCGGAATAGGCGTTGAAGTTGAGATCCCGCCCGGCGCTGCCAAGCTCGGCCTTGGCGGCGCGCAGCAGCTGATGGCGGTCGGTGATGAAGGGATTCTCGCCCGGCCAGATCCTCTGAATGACCTCGAGCCCCGGATCGTTGCCGTGCGAATGGATGCCGATCAGGCGCCCTCCGGGTGCGAGGCTGCGCGCCAAGGGCGCCACGACCTTCGCCGCCTTGAACTCGACCGGCGCGCGGGCGCGGTAGGGCTGCGAGGCAATCACAAGATCATAATCGGCGCGCGCCGCGCCGCGCCGGGGCCGCATCGGATCGAGGAGGAATTTATAGTCCTCGCGATAGAGCACCAGCACGACCGGCTTCTCGTAGATCGGATTGCCGGTGGTCTTACTGACCTTGGCGCGCCAGTTCTGGCCGAGGAAGGTCTGCAGCTCGGTGATCTGCATTTCGAATTCATGCGCCGTGCTGCCGAGAAGGCTCTGCTCATGCCAGATGAGGCTGGTCGCGGCCGTGACCGAATTGGGCGTGAGCCACGGCGCCTCGGAGTAGTACATGTTGGTGAGCACCAGCACGGTCGCGGGGTGCTCGTAGAACCGGTCGGGCATCTTCTCGAGCGTCAGGCGGACATCCTCGAGGCTGATCTCCTTGCCGACGATGTAGAAGGGCACGGTCGGAAAGCGCTCATGCATCGAGCGCATCACGCGGGTCAACACCGTGCCGTCGCCGACGCCGGCATCGAAGATGCGCAGGCCCGGCGGATGCGGATGAATATTGGCGAGCTCCATCGCCACGCGGTCGGCAACCACCCATTTCTCGCTGCAGGTGTTGACGAACAGCAGATATTTTTGGCGGTTGTCGTAGAAGCGGAAATTCTTGTCGGTCGACTCCCCATTCGCCGGCGATGCTTCGGCCGGGCGCGCGGGCGCCGGCGCAGTATCGGTCTCCTGCGGCATCGGCACGCGCAGACGCCGCGCGGTTCCATCCGCTTCGCGCTGGCGCATCATGAAGGCGCGCACGCGCTCGACGGTCTTGCCGCGCACGCGCCCGCCGAAACGCAAGCGGCTGACCAGCTTGCCGTCATTGACGGCGAGCCGGCCGAAGGTCGATTCCGCCATGCCCACGCGTCGGCAATAGCCCGCGATTTCCTGCAGGAGCGCTTCGCTCTCCAAGGCCCTTCACTCCCTCTCGGCTCTGTCGTGCAGCCCTATACGAAGCCGGAGAGAGGGCAAGAATCAACCCAAAATTTGCCCACTCCTACAGTGGGAATTATGATGGGCAAATTTCGGCGCTAAACTCCTGGAGAATCGAGCGATTTCTCCCATTTTGGGCAGAATTTTTGCCCACCAAGGACTCAGCCCCACACCTCGCGCGCGGTTTCGACGACCAGGCGCAGCTTCGCAATTTCGTCGTCGACCGTGACGTCATTGCCTTCGACCGTACTCGAGAAGCCGCATTGCGGGCTGAGCGCGAGCTGATCGAGTGGGCAGTATTTGGCCGCCTCCTCGATGCGGCGCTTCAGCTCATCCTTGGTCTCGAGCTTGCGCAATTTGGTCGTGACGAGCCCCAGGATTACGACCTTGCCTTTGGGAACGAAGCGCAACGGCGCGAAATCGCCTGAGCGCGGATCGTCGTATTCAAGAAAATAGCCGGTGACGTCGACTTGATTGAACAGGACCTCGGCGACCGGCTCATAGCCGCCCTCGGCCACCCAGGCGCTTTTGAAATTGCCGCGGCAGAGATGCATCGCCGTCACCATGTCCTTGGGACGCCCGGCAAGCGAATCATTGATGAGTTTTGCATAAGTCTGCGGCAAGGTCCGCGGATCGCTGCCGATATTCTGCACCTGCTCGCGCAGCTTTGGATCGCACAGATAAGCGAAATTGACCTCGTCGATCTGCAGATACCGGCATCCGGCGGCCGCGAGATCCTTCACCTCTTCGCTATAGACGCGGCCGAGATCGGCGTAGAACTCGCCGAGATCGGGATAGGCCTTCTGATCGATCGCCTTGCGTCCGCCGCGGAAATGCATGTTGCTTGGCGCCGGAATGGTGATCTTGGGCGTCACCTTGGTCACGGACTTCAGGAACTTGAAGTGATCGACGAAGATCGGATGCGGCCGCGACAGCTTGCCGTCGACGCGGATGCCCGGCGGCGCGAATTCGATGTCGCCGGCATGGGTGTGGAATTTCGCCCTGATGCTCGGTGGCACCACCGTCACATTGGCGAATTGCTCAAGAAAATCGAGATGCCAGAAGGTGCGGCGGAATTCTCCGTCGGTCGCGACTTTGAGCCCGATATCCTCTTGCAGCTTGACTGCTTCGCGGATCGCCTGGTCTTCGACCTGGCGAAGCTGCTCGGCCGAGATCTCGCCGCGTTTTTTCTTCTCGCGCGCATCGAGCAGCGCCTTGGGGCGCAACAGACTTCCGACATGATCGGCGCGGAAGGGCGGGATATTGCGTGCTGCCATGGCGTCTGCTCCTTCGCCTACCTTGGGTGAATGCGGTCAATCCTCGCCGGCCGGTTGCGCGACAACAGCGCCGCTCTGCCACTCGGCACGGTAGAGCGGGGTCAGCAAAATCGCATTGACCAAGCCGATCGCCAGCGGGATGGCGGCGAGCCAGAAGATATATTGCGTCGGAACGTGCCACGAAATCAAATAGCCGCCAACGATCGGCCCGATCACCGAGCCGACCCGCCCCGCGCCGAAATTGGCACCGAGCCCCCAGGAGCGGATATAGGTCGGATAGACGTTGGTCTCCGACGCGATATTGCCGAATTGTAAGCCGAGGAGGCAGAAGCCGGAGGCCGCCACGAGCGCGATGATGACGCCTTCGGGCAAGCCCGGCAGGCCGATGCAGGCGACGATCGGAATGGCGCAGGCGAACAGGATCGGCACCGGAATAAAGCCGTACTTGTCCAAGGGGCGCATGATGCAAATGCCGCCGAGCGCCCCGGCGAACTGGAACGCGGTGATGGCGAGTCCGGCATCGGCGATGGGATAGCCATTCGCCGCGAGAATGGTCGGCGTCCACTGGTTGATGAAATAGAAGATCATCAAATTGACGGCGTTCGAGATGAAGAACATCGGCGTGACCCAGGCGAGCCTGCCCTTGAAGATCGCGCCGTAGGAGAATTTGCCGCGATTGTCTTCGCCGCCGATGGTGAAATTGGAATTGGGGTCGAGATTGAGGCCCGGCTGCATCCGGTCGATCTGCTTGACCAGGCGCTCGTGCCGCTCGCGTTTCAGGGAGAGGAACTTGATCGATTCCGGCAAAACGGCCATCGCGATCAGGGCGACGATGATCGGCGCGATGCCGCCGACCCAGAAAAGAATCCGCCAGCCATGCGTCGCCATGTATTTGGCGGCGACGATGCCCGGGATGCCGCCGCCGAACGTGACGCCCGTGAACATGACGATGAAGAGCGTTGCGCGGATGCGGCGCGGCGCGAATTCAGACACCAGCGCCGTGGCGATCGGCAGCACGCCGGCGATGCCGATGCCGGCGATGAAGCGCAACCAGATGAGCGTTTCGAGATTCTGCGACAGCACCGAGGCCCAGGTCACGACACCGAAGAACAGCAAACCGCCGACCAGCGCCCCGCGCCGGCCATAGTGATCGGCGAGCCAGCCGAAGAGCGGCGGCCCGAACAAGCCGGCAAAGAGTCCGGCGCTGAACATTCCGCCGAGAGCCGCGGGGCTCACATGCCATTCGCGGATGAGCGCCGGCGCCGCAAAAGCGGCCGCGCCGATATCGTAGCCGTCCGCCATCACGACGATGAAGCAGACGATCACCAATCCGATGTGGAACGCGCCAATTTTCTGCGCGTCGATGATCCGCGAAAGATCGACCGTCTTGGCCGTTGCCACAGCAATCCTCCCCTCGGAAGCAGCGTTCAGGACGCCGCGAACGCCGTCATTTAGGCGCAAGCAAATCGGCGCGCAACCTATTTGCTGCCCACCGGCGCGTGGGATTGAGCCGTGGGCGCGGACGAGCTTTCGACTTGAGCGGTATCTGGCAATGCGCGCGCCTCCCACCCGCCGCCCAGCGCCTCGATCAGGGCGACGCTCGCGACGAGACGGCTCTGCATGATGCTGAGCGCCGTCTCGCGGTCGGCGAGCGAATTGGCTTGGGCGGTGACGACCGCGGTGTAATCGACTGTTCCGGCGCGGTACTGGTTGAGCGTCAGCCGCTCGGCTTCGAGCGCCGCCTGCACCGCACGGCCTTGCGCCTCCGCCTGCTGCGCCAAGATACGCGACGCCGCCAGCTGATCTTCGACCTGCTGAAAGGCGGTAAGCACGGTTTGGCGATAGGTGGCGACAGTTTGGTCATAGGTCGCGTGCGCGGCCGCGACCTGCGCCTGGGTCAGGCCGCCGCTGAAGATCGGCAGGTTGAAGTTCGTCAAGCCGAACGACCACAGGCTGCTCGCTGCGCTGAAGAGCGTGTGCAGCATCGGGCTCTGGTACCCATAGGACGCGCCGAGCGTGATGCTCGGAAAATACCCGGCCACGGCCACGCCGATTTTTGCATTGGCCGAAGCCATATCCCGCTCGGATGCGGCGATCGTCGGGTTGCGCTCGAGCAGGGCCGAAGGCAGGTCGAGCGGAATTTCCGGGATCGGAACCTCGAACGCGGTGGGCTCGATCGTGAAATCGCCGGGCGGCTTGCCGACCAGAACCGCGATCGCATGCTCGAGCTGGGCGCGCTGGAGGGTGATCGCGATCGCCTGCGCCCTCGTGCTTTCGAGCTGGGCCATTGCCGAGGCGACGTCGGTGCGTGCCGCGGTGCCGACACCGTAGCGGTTCTGCGTAATCTGCAACGACCGCGTAAAGGCCTCGACCGTCGCATCGAGCAGGCGCTTGGTCGCGTCGGCGATACGCAACTCGATATAATCGGTCGCAAGCGTCGCCTGGGCGGAGAGTTGGGCTGCCGCGAGATCGGCCGCGCTCGCCTGCGCGGTGGCAACATCGCTCTCGACCGTGCGCCGGATCGAGCCCCAGATATCGGGGACCCAACTGGTGCTCACCGAGGCGCTGAACGCGTTCTGGACCGAGCGGCGGCTGATGAAAGCCCGGCCCGTCGATCCGACGTTGCCGGCGCCGCTTCCCTCGCGCAGCGCCGCAGCGCCGGCGTCGAGCGTCGGGAAATAGCCGGCGCGCGCCTCGCCGACGATCGCCTGCGCGGTGCGGTAGGCGGCCTCCGCGGATTTGAGATTTTGATTCGACACCTCGACCTGGCGCTCGAGCCCGTCTAGGGTCGGATCTTTGAAGACTGACCACCACGCCTCGCCGCTCGCCGCCGGCTGCGGCGCCGCCGGCTTCCAGCCTTCGGCCTCCTTGTACTTCGCGGGCACCGGCGCAGCGGGACGCACATAGTCGGGACCGACGGTGCAGCCAAGGAGCATCGCCGCGAGCGATAGCGCCGCGGCTAACCGGCTCGCCGGAACAGCGCTCATCGGCTGCCCTCGAGCGAGCCCCGGCCCGGCATATCGCGGCGGCGCCGGCCGAAGCGCTGCGCCGACCAGACCCTGAACCGGTCGAGATAGAGATAGATCACCGGCGTGGTGTAGAGGGTCAGCAATTGGCTGACGAGAAGGCCGCCAATGATCGAGATGCCGAGCGGATGGCGCAACTCGCTTCCCTCGCCCGTGCCGATAGCGAGCGGCAGCGCGCCGAAGATCGCCGCCAAGGTCGTCATCAAGATCGGCCGGAAGCGCAAGGCGCAAGCCTCGAAGATCGCGTCGCGCGCGGGCAGACTGCGCGATCGCTGCGCCTCGATGGCGAAGTCGATCATCATGATCGCGTTCTTCTTGACGATGCCGATCAGCAGGAACACGCCGATCAGGGCGATGATGTCGAACTGGGTCTTGAAGATCAGCAGCGCCAGCACCGCGCCAACGCCGGCCGACGGCAAGGTCGAGAGGATGGTGATCGGGTGGACATAGCTCTCATACAGCACACCGAGCACGATATAGACCGCCGCGAGCGCAGCAAGAATGAGATAAGGCTCGGTCGCGAGCGATTGCTGGAAAACGCGCGCGGTTCCCTGGAAGGTGCCGTGGATCGTGCTCGGTACGCCAAGCTGGACCATCGCGTCGTCGATCGCCGCGGTCGCATCGCTTAAGGATTTGCCGGATGCGAGGTTGAAGGAGATTGTCGAGGCGACGAAGGTGCCTTGGTGATTGACCGCGAGCGGCGTGGTGCCCGGACCGAAACTGCTGAAAGCCGACAAGGGCACCATTTTCTCCGCCTTGGTGCTGACCGCGGCGCCGGTCGAGGCAGCGGTCTTTCCAATCGCCGTCAAGGAATTGGTGCTTTGGTTGCGCACCACATCCTGGCTGAGCGAGGTGCCCCCGCTCGGCGCGGTTTTACCGGCAAGCGTCGTTCCCGACAATGCGTTGGTCGCGGCGGCACCGCCGACCACGCCCGAGGTGCTGACGTAGATGTCCTTCAGGATTTCGGGGCTCTGCCAATAACGCGGCGCCACCTCCATCACCACGTGGTATTGGTTCAGGGGATTGAAGATGGTCGAAACCTGGCGCTGGCCGAACGCATCATAGAGGGTGTTGTCGATCTGGCTCACGCTGATGCCCAGCCGCGCCGCGGCTGCACGGTCGATGTGGAGATCCGTCTCGAGGCCTTTTTGCTGCTGATCGGAATTGACGTCGGTGATCTCGGGCACTTTCTGGAGCGCGGCGGTTATCTTCGGGACCCAGCTGTAGAGCGCGTCAAGATCGTCGCTTTGCAGCGCATATTGGTACTGAGCGTTGCTTTGCCGGCCGCCGACGCGAATGTCCTGCACGGATTGAAGGAAAAGCGATGCGCCGGGGACCTGGCTAAGCTGGCGCCTGAGGCGCGCGATCACCTGGTCAGAGGTGACATTGCGCTCGCTGCGCGGCTTCAGCGCGATGAAGCAAAAGCCGGAATTGGTCGAGCCGCCGCCGGTGAAGCCGGTGACCGAATCGACGGCCGGATCCTTCTGCACGATCGCCATGAATTGCGCGAGCTTCTGTTCCATGAGCTGGAACGAGATGCTCTGATCGGCTTGGAGCCCGCCGACCATGCGGCCGGTGTCCTGCTGCGGAAAAAAGCCCTTGGGCACGATGACGAAAAGGAAGAAATTGAGGCAGAGGGTCGCGAGCAGCACCAGCATGGTCGTGCGCGGGTGCATGAGCGCTTCGGCGAGAGTACGGCGATAGAGTTGGAGCAGCCAGTCGAAGGCGCGCGCGGAGAGCCGCCCGAGCCCGCGCGCCTCGGCCTCGATCCTGTGACGCAGAAGCCGAGAGCACATCATCGGCGTCGTGATCAGCGACACCGCCAGCGAAACCGTGATCGCGATCGAGAGCGTGACCGCGAATTCGCGGAACAGCCGACCGATGATTCCGCCCATGAGCAGGATCGGTATGAACACCGCGATGAGCGACAGGCTCATCGACAGGACGGTGAAGCCGACCTCGCGCGCACCTTGGAGCGCGGCTTCGACCCGCGACATGCCGGCCTCGACATGGCGTGTGATGTTCTCGAGGACCACGATCGCATCGTCGACGACGAAGCCGGTCGAGATCGTCAGCGCCATCAGCGAAAGATTGTCGAGGCTGAAGCCCAGAAGATACATGACGGCGAGCGTTCCCAAGAGCGAGACCGGCACGGCCACGGTCGGGATGAGGCTCGCATGCGCGTCGCGCAGAAACAGAAAGACGACCATGATGACCAGCACGGTGGCGATGCCGAGCGTGATCTCGATGTCGTGGAGCGAGGTGCGGATGGTGGTCGAGCGGTCTTGCGCGATGCTGACCTTGATATCGCTCGGGATCGAGGCTTCGAGCTGCGGCAACTCCGCCTCTACCCGGTCGATCGTGTCGATGATGTTGCCGCCGGGCGTGCGCGAGAGAATGACAAGAACCGACGGCTTGCCGTTCGCCTCGCCGAAATTGCGCAGATTCTCGACCGAATCGCGCACATCGGCGATATCCGACAGGCGGACCGCCGCGCCATTGCGATAGGCGACAATGAGCGAGCGATACTCGTCGGCGCGGCTCGCCTGGTCATTGGTATAGATCTGGAAATGCTGGCCGTTCTGCTCGATCGCGCCCTTGGGAGCGTGCGCGTTGGCTGATGATAGCGCCGCGCGCACGTCTTCGAGGCCGATGCCGTATTTGAAAAGCGCGGTCGGGTTGAGTTCGACCCGCACCGCCGGTAGCGACGAACCGCTGACATCGACTTCGCCGACGCCTTCGATCTGCGACAGCTTCTGCTGCATCACCGTGCTGGCGGCGTCGTAGATCTGGCCGCGCGTCAGCGTGTCCGAGGTCAGCGACAAGATCATGATCGGCGCGTCGGCCGGATTGACCTTGCGGTAGGTCGGATTCCGCCGCAGGCTCGAAGGGAGATCGACCCGAGCCGCATTGATCGCCGCCTGGACATCGCGCGCCGCGCCGTCGATGTCGCGATCCAAGCCGAATTGCAAGGTGATGCGCGTGGAGCCGACGGAGCTGGATGACGTGATCTCGCTCACATCCGCGATCTGGCCGAGATGGCGCTCGAGCGGTGTCGCGACCGTCGCCGCCATCACTTGCGGACTCGCCCCTGGCATTTGCGCGCGCACCGTGATGGTCGGATAGTCGACTTGCGGCAGCGGCGACACAGGAAGCTGAAAGAACGCCGCCACCCCGGCCAGCGCCACGCCGAACGTCAAGAGCGTGGTCGCCACCGGGCGGCGAACGAAGACGGCGGAGAAGCTCATTCTGCCGGCTTTCCGCTCTCGCGCCCATCGTCGGGCTCGGCGAAGAAGCCCCGCAGATGCCGGCCGAGGCGGTCGAAAGCGAGATAGATGACGGGTGTGGTGAACAGCGTCAGCACCTGGCTGACGATCAGCCCGCCGACGATGCTGATGCCGAGCGGCTCGCGCAGCTCCGAGCCCGTTCCGGTGCCGAGCATCAGCGGCAGCGCGCCGAGAATCGCCGCCATCGTCGTCATGAGGATCGGACGCAAGCGCAAGAGACATGCTTGATGGATCGCCTCGCGCGGCGACTTGCCCTCGCGGCGTTCGGCATCGAGCGCGAAATCGATCATCATGATCGCGTTCTTCTTGACGATGCCGATGAGGAGCACGATGCCGATGATGGCGATGATGTCGAGATCGTCGCCCGCGATCATCAGGCCCAGCAACGCGCCGATGCCCGCCGAGGGAAGCGTCGAGAGGATCGTCACCGGATGGACGAAGCTCTCATAGAGGATCCCCAGCACGATATAAACCGTGATGACCGCCGCTAGAATGAGGAGGAGCTCATTCTTGAGCGCGGCCTGGAAGGCGAGCGCCGCGCCCTCGAAAACCGTGATGATGCTCCGGGGCGTGCCGATCTGACGCTCGATCTGCTGCACTGCGGCGACGGCTTCGCCGAGCGAGACGCCGGGCGCCAGATTGAAGGACACGGTGTTGGCCGGGAACTGGCCGAGGTGATTGATCTGCAGCGGCGCCGACTGCACGCTGACCTTGGCGATCGCCGAAAGCGGCACTTGTCCGCTCGAGGCGACCGAGGACGGCAGATAAATCGTGTTGAGGGCGTCGAGCGAGGATTGCAGGCTCGGATCCGCCTCGAGAATCACGCGGTACTGGTTCGACTGCGTGAAAATGGTCGAGATCATGCGCTGGCCGAAGGCGTCGTAGAGCGCGTTGTCGATCGTCGCCGGCGTGACGCCGAAGCGTCCGGCCGTGTTCCGGTCGATCGTCACATAGGCGCTGAGGCCGTTCTGCTGCTGATCGCTCGCGACATCCTCGAATTGCGGCGCGGCCTGCATCGCCGTCACCAGCTTCGGGACCCATTGCGCCAACTCGTCGGGGTTGGCGTCCTCGAGGATGAAGCGATATTGCGCGCGGCTGACCGTGGCGTCGATCGTCAGATCCTGGACCGGCTGCATATAAAGGGAGGTGCCCGGAACATTGGCGACCGCCTCGGTGAGCCGGCGGATGACGGTGCTGACATCGCTCTTGCGCTCTTCCTTTGGCTTGAGGTTGATCAGGAAGCGGCCGCTGTTGAGCGTCAAGTTGGTGCCGTCGACGCCGATGAAAGAGGACAGGCTTTCGACGTCCGGATCGCGCAGGATGATGTCGGCGAGCGCTTGCTGGCGCTGAGCCATTGCATCGAAAGAAATCGATTCGGGCGCCTGCGAGATGCCCTGGATCAGGCCGGTGTCCTGAACCGGGAAGAAGCCCTTGGGGATGATGACATAGAGATAGGTCGTGAGCGCGAGGGTGGCCAGCGCGACGAGCAGAGTCGCCCCCTGGCGATCGAGCACCCAATTGAGCGCGCGGTCATAGCGCCGCACCACCCATTCGAAAGCCTCGCGATTGCGGCGCTCGAACCTGCCCTCGGCCGCGGCACCGAGCGGGCGCAGGACGCGCCCGCACAGCATGGGCACGAGAGTCAGCGAGACCGCCGCCGAAATGAGGATGGTGACGGCGAGCGTCACCGCGAATTCGCGGAACAGCCGGCCGACGACGTCGCCCATGAAGAGCAGCGGAATGAGCACGGCGATGAGCGAGATCGTCAGCGACACGATGGTGAAGCCGATCTGCTCCGCGCCTTTGAGGGCCGCTTGCAGCGGCCGCTCGCCCTCCTCGATATAGCGCGCAATGTTCTCGATCATGACGATCGCGTCGTCGACGACGAAGCCCGTCGCGATCGTCAACGCCATCAGCGAGAGATTGTTGAGGCTGAATCCGAAGAGATACATGGCACCGAAGGTGCCGACGAGCGACAGCGGCACCGACAGGCTCGGGATGATGGTGGCGCGCACCGTGCGCAGGAAAAGAAAGATCACCATCACCACGAGCGCGACCGCGAGAGTGAGCTCGAACTCGACATCGTGCACCGAGGCGCGGATCGTCGTGGTCCGGTCGGTCAGAACGGTGACATCGACCGCCGCCGGCAGCGACGCCTGGAGCTGGGGCATCAGCGATTTGATGGTGTCGACCACCTGGATGACATTGGCCCCGGGCTGACGCTGGACATTGACGATCACGGCCGGCGTCTGGTTCATCCAGGCGGCGAGCTTGGTGTTCTGCGCGCCATCGATGACTTGTGCCACGTCCTTCAAATGGACCGGCGCGCCGTCCTTGTAGGCGATGACGAGATCGCGATACTCGTCGGCGGATTTGAGCTGGTCATTGGCGTTGAGCGTGTAGGCGCGCATCGGCCCGTCGAAATTGCCCTTGGGCGTGTTGACGTTGGCGTTGCCGATGGTGGTGCGCAGATCGTCGATGTTGAGGCCATAGGCGGCGAGCGCGCGCAGATTGGCCTGAATGCGCACCGCCGGCCGCTGACCGCCATTGATGCTGACAAGGCCGACGCCGGGAAGCTGGGAGATCTTTTGCGCGAGGCGCGTATCGGCCAGATCCTCAACTTGCGGCAGGGTGAGCGTTTTCGAGCTAAGAGCCAGGGTGAGGATCGGCGCGTCCGCAGGATTGACCTTCGCGTAAATCGGCGGCGCGGGCAGGTCGGAGGGCAGAAGATTGCCCGCCGCGTTGATCGCCGCCTGCACTTCCTGCTCGGCGATATCGAGGCTGATATCGAGGCTGAACTGCAAGGTGATGACCGAGGCGCCAGCCGAGCTGGTCGAGGTCATCACATTGAGGCTCGGCATCTGCCCGAATTGGACCTCGAGCGGCGCCGTCACCGACGACGTCATCACATCGGGACTTGCGCCCGGATAGAAGGTCTGCACCTGGATGGTCGGATAATCGACCTCGGGAAGCGCGGAGAGCGGCAGGAATTGGAAGGCGACGGCGCCGACGAGCAGGACTGCCACCATCAGCAGCGAGGTGGCGACCGGCCGCAGGATGAAGGGGCGCGACGGGCTCATGGCGATCGGAAAGGCGCCCGCCGCACCCGGCTCACGGCGCGGCGTTGCGGCGTCGCGGTTGCTTCTGAGCCGGCGGATCGACCGCTCCGGCCGGCGACGGCGCGCCGCTCGCCCCGGCTGGCGCTGGCGCGCTCGCCGCTCCGGCAGGCGCAGGCGTGGTTTCCTGGCGCAGCACGACCTTGGCGTCGTCGCGCAGCTTGTCGGCGCCGTCGATCACGACTTTCTGGCCGGGGGTCAAGCCCGCCTCAACCGCGATGTTCGCACCGTCGGTCGGCCCGGTTTGAATCTTCTGCACCGAGACCGTGTCGTCCGATTTCAGCACGTAGACGAAGGTGCCGGGCGCGCCGCGCTGCACCGCCGCCGACGGAATCACGGTGGCGTTGCTCAGGACATCGGCGAGCAGCCGCACATTGATGAACTGATTGGGAAAGAGAAGCCCGCCCTCGTTGCTGAACTGCGCCCGGAGCTTCACCGTACCGGTGGTGGTATCGATCTGATTGTCGATGCTCACGAGCTTCCCGGTCGCAAGCTTCGTCGTGTTGGTGCGGTCATAGGCCGTGACATCGAGCGTCGCGCCGGCATCGATGCGCTTGACGATCGCCGGAAGATCGTCCTCCGGCAGGCTGAAGATCGCGGTGATCGGCTTCATCTGCGTGATGACGACGATGCCATTGGCATCGCCGGCCGTGACATAATTTCCCTGATCGACCTGCCGCAATCCGACCTGGCCGCTGACCGGGGCGACCACGTGGCAATAGGCGATGTTGAGGTTGGCGGTGTCGACCTGGCTCTGATCGGTCTTGATCGCGCCCTCGTATTGGCGCACGAGTTGCACTTGGCCGTCGACGGTTTGCCGCGCGATCGAGTCCTCCTTGGCGAGAATTTGATAGCGCGCGAGATCGGTCTGGGCCTGCTTCAGCAGCGCCTGATCCTTCAAGAGCTGGCCCTGCGCCTGCTCGAGCGCGAGCTCGTAAGGCCGCGGATCGATCACGGCGAGCAGATCGCCCTTTTGCACCGTCTGGCCTTCCTGGAACAGGATCTGCGTGAGCTGGCCGCTGATCTGGCTGCGCACCGTCACCGTGGCCGTGGGCGTCACCGTCCCGAGCGCGTTGAAGACGATGTCGATATTGCCCTGGGTCACCGGCGCGACCACCACCGGCATCGGGCCACCCGCGCCGAAGCGGCCGGCCGGCCGCTCCGCCGGAACGCGGTGGTAGAGCCACCATGCGAGCGCCAAGGCCGCGACAATCGCGAGCGCGATCCAAGCCGCCCGTCGCCATCGTGGCATTCGGGCCGGCCACGCGGTGATCCGGACGTCTCTCATTTCCTTAACCGAGCGGGATGACTAAAAATGGCAGGTGCGTTCGACCGACCTATTATAGGGCGGCCGACGCCGCGCGATCCCCACCGACGACCCGTCGGACATTGTAGCACAACCCCTCGAGAACGCCGCGTCTGCGTGATAAGGCCTTGAATTCCCGGAGATCTCGTCTCGCGGGCGCTACTGCGCCGGGGCGGCGGGGGCAGGCGTGCGCTCCCACCAGCCGCCGCCCATCGCCACGAAAAGTTGCGCGCTATCCAGATAGCGCTGCGCCTGCGCGCGGGCGAGGCCGATGCGCGCCTGCTGGAAAACGCGCTGCGCGTCCAGCACCTGGAGCAAGGTCGAATTGCCAAGGCCGTAGCTCGTGCGTACGAGATCGAGCGCCTTCTCCGCGGATTGATACGCGGTCTGCTCGGCGGCAAGGAGTTCCGCGTCGTGCGAGAGACCTTCGAGCAGATCGGCGACCTGGCCGAAGGATTGCAGCACGGTTTGCTCGTAAGTGGCGAGCGCCGCCTGATACGCATCCTCGCTGCCGCGCTTTTGCGCGCGCAGCGCACCGCCATGGAACAGCGGCGCGGCCATGGACGCGCCGACATTCCAGATATTGCTGGCCGGATCGAAGATCGTCTGCGGCGTGAGGAACTGCTGCATCACGCCGGCCGACAGCGTGATGTTGGGATAGAGTTCGGCATTGGCGACACCGACGGCGGCGGAGGCCGCGTGGAGCTGCGCTTCTGCGACGAGAATGTCGGGCCGCTGATGGACCAGCGCCGAGGGCAGGCTCACCGGAAGCTCGGCGGGAAGGGTCAGCGCGTCGAGATCGATCTCGGGCGGCGACCAGGCCGCCGGCGGCTTGCCGGCGAGCACGGCGAGCGCATGTTGGGCCGTGCTCAATTGCTGGCGCAGCGGCGGCAGCGAGGTTCTGTCGCTCGCGAGCTGGCTGTTGGCCGTCTCGATATCGAGATCGGTCGCGGCGCCCGCACGCAATTCGTCGCGGACGAGCTGAAGATTGTGCTGATCGTCGGTGAGCAAATCCTCGACCGCTTTGATCTGGGCGCGGATCGACGCGATGGTGATGATTTCGGTGGCGACGCTGCCCGTGAGCGTGAGGTAGGCCGCCTGCATCTCGTAATTCTGCGCCGCCTCGAGAGCACGCGCCTGCTCGACGCGTTTGATCGTCAACCCCGCGGGATTGAAGCTGTAGCTGACCGTCGGCCCAAAAGTATAGACGTTGAATTCCTTCGGCGGAAATACGGTGATGCCCACCGCTTTGAAGTTGTTGCGCTGGCGTTCCGCGCTCGCGCCGAAATCGACCTGCGGGTAATAGCCGCCGGCGGCGACCGCAACGGCCTCGTGCGCTTGGTCGAGGCTCGCCTTGGCGGCGGCGAGGGTGCGGTTGCCTTGGACGGCTTCCTCGAGGACCTTGTCGAGCTCCGAAGAGCGGAAAAGCTTCCACCACGAGCCGGAAATCTGCTGTCCCAGCACGAAATGCTGGTCCGCGCCTGCGCCGCTCGCCGACAGCACGCTCGGCAGGGCATTTGGCGTGTAGCCCGTCTCGGTGGGCGCAGGGGGCGGCTTATAACCGGGAATGAGGCCGCACCCCGCGAGCAGCGCGGCGCTTGCCAGGGCGAGGATCGGGCGCAGCATCGCCGACATCTAAGGCCTCCTGTCATCGCGCGCAAGCCAGCGATGGCTGCATGCAACGGGCGAGGGATCGCGCCGACGGTCGCGACGCGCTAGCGCGGCAGGTCAGAGCTTCCCATCAGATATTCATCGACCGCGCGCGCGCATTGGCGCCCTTCGCGGATCGCCCACACCACGAGCGATTGGCCGCGGCGTGCATCGCCGCAGCAGAACACCTTGTCGACCGAGCCGCGGTAATGCTCGGTATCCGCCTTCAGATTGCCGCGCGGATCGAGGGCGAGCTTCAAGCCCGCGACGGCGCCGTTGCGTTGCGGATGAAGGAAGCCCATGGCGAGCAGCACGAGTTCGGCGCGGATCTCGAAATGGCTGTCGGGCACCTCTTCCATCACCGGGCGGCCCTCGTTGCTGGTCCGCCATTCGACACGCACGGCCGAAAGGCCTTTGACATGGCCGTCCTTGCCCGTGAAGCACTTGGTCGAGACTGACCAGTCGCGCTTGATGCCCTCTTCCTGGGAGCTCGAGGTCCTGAGCTTCATCGGCCAGTCGGGCCAGGTCAGCAGCTTGTCCTCGTGCTCGGGCGGCATGGTGAGGATTTCGATCTGCGTCACCGATTTGGCGCCCTGGCGATTCGACGTGCCGATGCAATCCGAACCGGTGTCGCCGCCGCCGATCACGAGCACATGCTTGCCGGTGGCGAGAATGTCGTCGCCATGGACGCGCTCGCCGCCGACGCGGCGGTTTTGCTGCGTCAGGAAATCCATGGCGAAATGAATGCCTTCGAGCTCGCGGCCCGGGACCGGAAGGTCGCGCGGCACCTCGGCGCCGATCGCCAGCACCACTGCATGATAGCCGTGCATCAGCTTCTCGATCGGCAAGGTGACGCCGACATGAGCGTTGGGGTGGAACTCCACCCCCTCGGCGCGCATCTGCGCGACGCGGCGGTCGATCACATGCTTCTCGAGCTTGAAATCGGGAATTCCGTAGCGGAGCAAGCCGCCGATGCGCGAGGCTTTCTCGTATACCGCGACGTCGTGGCCCGCCCGCGCGAGCTGCTGGGCGCAAGCCAAGCCCGCCGGACCCGAGCCCACCACTGCGACCCGCTTGCCGCTGCGGTGCGTGGCGATCACCGGCTCGACCCAGCCCTCTTCCCAGCCGCGCTCGATGATCGCGTGCTCGATCGTCTTGATCGTTACCGGCTGCTCGATGAGGTTGAGCGTGCAGGCGGCCTCGCAGGGCGCTGGGCAGACGCGGCCGGTGACGTCGGGGAAGTTGTTGGTGCGGTGAAGCACGGCCAACGCCGCGCGCGGGTCGCCGCGATAGGTGAGATCGTTCCAATCCGGGATGATGTTGTTGACCGGGCAGGCGTGATGGCAGAACGGCGTGCCGCAGTCCATGCAGCGCCCGCTCTGCCGCCGCAACTCGTCCAGCGGCAGCGGCCGCACGAACTCGCGATAATGCTTCAGCCGATCCTCGACAGGGTCGTAAGAGCGGTCGCGGCGCTGGAATTCGAGAAAGCCGGTCGGATTCGCCATTCCTACTCGGCGGCTCCGACCGCGATGCTCACATCCGGACGCTCGGTGGCGCGGGTGCGGGATTGCATCTGCAACAGAGCGCGGCGGTATTCGATTGGCATCACCTTGACGAAGCGCGAGCGGTAGTTCCGCCAATCGGCGAGAATCTCCTTGGCCTTGGGGCTCTGCGTGAAGCTTGCGTGACGCGCGATCAGCCCATGCAGCAAGCGCGCATCGCTCTGCGAGAGGCTCCTCACCACATCGACGAGGCCGTGGCTCTCGAGGTCGCCGCCGCGATGCTCGAGCGCCTCGATATGGTCGTCTTCGTCGGCGAGCGGCTCAAGATCGACCATGGCAAGATTGCAGCGCTGTGCGAACCGGCCGGTCTCGTCGAGCACGAAGGCCACGCCGCCGCTCATGCCGGCGGCGAAATTGCTGCCGGTCTCGCCGAGCACGACCACGATGCCGCCGGTCATGTATTCGCAGCAATGGCTGCCCGCACCCTCGACCACCGCCACCGCGCCGGAATTGCGCACGGCGAAACGCTCGCCGGCGACGCCGCTGAAATAGCACTCGCCGGCGATCGCGCCGTAGAGCACGGTGTTGCCGACGATGATTGCCTTGCCGCGATCGAGCGTGCTTTGCCGCGGCGGGTAGACGACGAGGCGGCCGCCGGACAAGCCCTTGCCGACATAGTCGTTGCACGCGCCTTCAAGCTCGAAGGTGACGCCGCGCGCCAAGAACGCGCCGAAGCTTTGGCCCGCCGTGCCGGTAAAGCGCACCTTGATCGCGCCGTCCGGCAGGCCGCGATCGCCGTAGCGACGCGCGATCGCGCCTGACAGCATCGCGCCGACGGTGCGGTTGACGTTGCGGATCGGCATCTCGATCGCGACCTTGCCGCCTTTCTCGATGGTATCCTTGCAGCCGGCCAGCAATTGGTGATCGAGCGCCTTGCCAAGGCGATGGTCCTGCTTCTCGCACTGATGCGTCTTCGTGCCCGCCGGAACATCGGGCTGATAGAGGACGCGCGCGAGGTCCACGAGCTTCGCCTTGGGATGGTTGATCCCGCGGCGCTGCACGAGCCTGTCGGAGCGGCCGATCATGTCGTCGAAGCGGCGGAATCCGAGCTTCGCCATCAGCTCGCGGACTTCCTCGGCGAGGAACAAGAACAGCGTGACCACGTCCTCGGGCGTGCCAACGAAGCGGCGGCGCAGCTCGGGATCCTGCGTCGCGACGCCAACCGGGCAGGTGTTGAGATTGCATTTGCGCATCATCACGCAGCCGGCGGAGATGAGCGCGGCGGTCGCGACGCCAAACTCGTCGGCGCCCAACAGAGCGCCGATGACCACGTCGCGCCCCGAGCGGATGCCTCCATCGACCTGCACGGCGATCCGTCCCCGCAGCCCGTTGAGAACGAGCGTCTGATGGGTTTCGGCGAGACCCACCTCCCAGGGCTCACCCGCATGGTGGATCGAGGTCAAGGGCGAGGCGCCCGTGCCGCCCTCATGGCCGGAAATGGTGACGTGATCGGCATAGGCCTTGCACACGCCGGCAGCGATCGTGCCGACGCCCAATTCGGCGACGAGCTTCACGCTCACGCGCGCGTCCTGGTTGGCGTTCTTCAGATCGTGGATGAGCTGCGCCAGATCCTCGATCGAATAGATGTCGTGGTGTGGCGGCGGTGAGATTAGCCCGACGCCCGGAATCGAATAGCGCGTGCGCGCAATCCAGTCGTCGACTTTGTGCCCGGGAAGCTGCCCCCCCTCGCCCGGTTTCGCGCCCTGCGCCATCTTGATCTGCAGATCTGTGGCGTTGACGAGATATTCGACGTTGACGCCGAACCGGCCGGACGCGACCTGTTTGATCGCCGAGCGCATGGAATCGCCGTTCGGCAGCGGCTTGTAGCGCTGCGGGTCCTCGCCGCCCTCGCCGGTGTTGGAGCGGCCGCCAAGCCGGTTCATGGCGATCGCCAAGGTCGTGTGCGCTTCCCACGAGATCGAGCCAAACGACATCGCGCCGGTCGAGAAACGCTTGACGATCTCGCGCGCCGGCTCGACTTCCTCGAGCGGGATCGGCTCGGGCGCGAAGTCGAACTCCAACAATCCGCGCAATGAGACCAGGCCTTTTTCCTGCTCGCCGGCGAGGCGGGTGTATTCCTTGAACTTGCGATAATTGTTGCCGCGCACCGCGTGCTGCAGCAGCGACACGCTGTCCGAGGTCCAGACATGCGTCTCGCCATTGACGCGGAAGGCAAGCTCGCCGCCGGGATCGAGCGCGTCGCGATAATTGGGCGCGTCGCCGAAGGCGAGCCGGTGGCGGCGCACGGTCTCCTCGGCGATCTCCTCGAGCCCAGCCCCGCCGATCGCCGACGGCGTTCCGGTGAAGTATTTGTCGAGGAAATCGGCGTGCAGCCCGATCGCGTCGAAGATCTGCGCCCCGCAATAGGACTGGAAAGTGCAGATGCCCATCTTGGACATTACTTTCAAGGTGCCCTTGGCGATGGCCTTGATATAGGCCTCGTGCGCCTCCTGCTCGCTGATCTCCTTGTCGAAGTCGCGCCTCAACGCCGAGATCGTATCGAAAGCGAGATAGGGATTGATGGCCTCGGCGCCGAAACCCGCGAGCAGGCAGAAATCATGCAGCTGACGCACTTCGCCGGTCTCGACGACGAGGCCGACTTCGGTGCGCAGACCGCCGCGGATGAGGTGATGGTGCACGGCCGCAACGGCGAGCAGCGAAGGCACCGCGATCTGATCGGCGGCGATCAGCCGATCCGACAGCACGATGATATTGTAGCCGCTCTTCACCGCCTTCTCGGCGCCGTGGCAGACCGCTTCGAGCGCCGCCGCCATGCCGCGCGCGCCCTTTTTTGCGGGATAGCAGATCGAGATCGTCGAGGTGCGGAAGGTGCCGCCTGTATTGTCCTCAATGCGGCGGATCTTCTCGAGATCGACATTGGTCAGGATCGGCTTATGCAATTCGAGCCGGATATGCTTCCCGCCGGTCTCGAGATCGAGGAGGTTGGGCCTCGGCCCCACCAGCGAGACCAGCGACATTACGAGCGATTCGCGAATCGAATCGATCGGCGGGTTGGTGACCTGCGCGAAGCGCTGCTGGAAATAGTCGAACAGCATCTTCGGGCGATTGGAAAGCACTGCCAAGGGCGTATCGCGCCCCATCGCGCCCACCGGATCCTCGCTCGAGAGCGCGATCGGCTTCAAAAATGCGTTCAGATCCTCTTGGGTATAACCGAAGGCCTGCTGGCGATCGAGCAGCACGCTCCGCGGGGGCGGCATGGGCGCCACCTCGTCGGGCAAGATCTCGATCTTGATTTGCGTCTCGTCGAGCCAGCGCTGATAGGGTTTGGCGGTGGCGATCTCGGCCTTGAGCTGGTCGTCGTCGATGATGCGGCCGCGCTCCAGATCGACCAGCAGCATCTTGCCGGGCTCGAGCCGCCATTTGCGCCGGATGCGCTCTTCCGGCAGATCGAGCACGCCCGCTTCCGACGCCATGACGATCTGGTCGTCGTCGGTGACAACGAAGCGCGCCGGACGCAACCCGTTGCGATCGAGCGTCGCACCGATCATGCGGCCATCGGTGAAGGCGATCGCCGCCGGGCCGTCCCAAGGCTCCATCAGCGCGGCGTGATATTCATAAAAGGCGCGGCGATCCGGGTCCATCAGCGGATTGTCCGCCCAGGCCTCGGGAATCAGCATCATCAGCGCATGCGGCAGCGGGTAGCCGCCCGCGACAAGGAGCTCGAGACAATTGTCGAGCGTCGCCGAATCCGAATTGCCGTCGCCAATCAGCGGCCACAGCTTGTCGAGATCCTCGCCCAGCACCTTCGAGGTCATCGAATGGCGCCGCGCCATCATCCAATTGATGTTCCCGCGCAGGGTGTTGATCTCGCCATTATGAGCGAGATAGCGGAATGGATGCGCCAAATCCCAGGATGGGAAGGTGTTGGTCGAGAACCGCGCATGGACGAGAGCCAGCGCCGATTCTGCGCGCGGATCGTGCAGGTCCTTGTAAAAGGCATCGAGCCGCTCGGCGATCACCATACCCTTGTAGATGATGGTACGCGTCGACAGGCTGGTGATGTAGAAGCTCGAGCCCTCGGGCAGGCCGCGCTCGCGGATCTCCTTGTGCGATTGCTTGCGGATCACATAGAGCTTGCGCTCGAGCGCGTCGGCATCGGCGCAATTGGTGCCGCGCCCAATGAAGAATTGCCGGATCACGGGCGCGTTCGGGCGAATGCTGTCGCCCAGCGCCGTGGGATCGACCGGCACGTCGCGCCAGCCGAGGAAATGCTGCTTCTCGACCGCGACTTGCCGCTCGATCGCCTCTTCGCAGGCCTGGCGGGTCTGGGCGTTGCGCGGCAGAAACACCATGCCCACGCCATAAGCGCCGTAAGGCGGAAGCGCGATCTTTAAGCGCTCCGCCTCGGCGCGCAGCAATTTTTCAGGGAGCTGGATCAGGATACCAGCGCCGTCGCCGGCAAACGGATCGGCACTAACCGCGCCTCGGTGGGCGAGGTTATGCAGGATGGTCAGCCCATCGCTCAGAATCGCATGAGTCTTGCGGTTCCTGATATTCGCGATGAACCCGACGCCGCAGGCATCATGCTCGTAGCGAGGATCGTAGAGTCCCTGCCTCGCTTGCATCCCTTCCGAACCCCTCTCTCAACCCCTTCTGTCCGCGCAGGCGGCAGACCGCAGATGCGCGGCCTCCCCAGGACAGCATCGTTACGTGGGGTGGACGAGTCAAGAAGTACGTCAGCGGCGCTGACCAAAAATCTTCAAGCAAGGCAGGGCTTGAGCGCCATCGCGGCCGGAATTGGGCCGCATGCGGGCGGTTGCCGCGACCGCAATGCGAAGCATCGGGGGAACGATTCTCATGAAGACCGCGGCGCCGAGCCCGAAGGCAAGCCCGTCCTCGACTGCGCCGGACCAGTCGTAGCCCGAGGGAAAAATGGCGATGAGCTTTTTCATAGTCCAGCGAAGTCGTACCAGCCGCCGTTTCGACTGACTTGACCGGCGAAATGTTCGGTTGCGCTCGCGCGAAACTGTGGCGAAGCTTCTTTAATTTCCCGCTAATAGTTCGAATTTTAGAAATTGTACTGACTGAACCATTTTCCACGGCAGACATCGGCGCGCCCAGGGCGCTAAGCGGAGCGCCCGCCCCGCGCCAGGACCGCCTCGATGAGGGCATCGATGTCGCGGCGCGCCGTGCGGTGATTGATGAGGCAGGCGCGGATCGCGACAGCGCCGCCGATCCGCGTCATCGACGGCGCGGCGATGCCCTGCTCCTGGAGATCGACGACGATCGCGGCGTTGAGGCGGTCGGGATCCGCGCCGCGATGACGGAAGCAGACGATATTGAGCGCGACTGGCGCCATCAATTCGAGACGCGGCTCGGCCTCGACGCGACGCTTCAGATATTGCGCGAGCGCGCAGCTGCGGCCGATCGCCGCGCCCAGCCGGTCGGTCCCGTGGACTTTGAGTGTGAACCAGGTCTTGAGCGCCCGAAACCCGCGCGACAGATCGGGGCCATAATCGCAAGGCCAAGGCGAGCCTCCGGCAAGACCGCGCGTTTCGCGGCCGAGATAGGCCGCCTCGGAGGCGAAAGCGGCGCGGTGGAGCGCGCCGTCGCGCACGAGGATGTAGCCGGCGTCGTAGGGAACCTGGCCCCATTTGTGGAAGTCGAACGCAATCGACGCCGCCCGCTCGATACCCTTGAAGAGCGGCTTCACCGAGGGTGCCAGCACCGCAAGCGCGCCCAGCGCGCCATCGATGTGGAACCACAGGCCTTGGGCCTCGGCGAGTTCGGCCAGGGCGTCGAGATCGTCGATCGCGCCGGTATCGACGGTTCCGGCATTGCCGATCAGAAAAAAGGGCACGGCGCCGGCCCGCCGGTCGGCCGCGATCGTGGCGCGCAACGCCTCGCGATCGATACGCTGGCCCTGATCCGTCGGGATGAGACGCAAAGCCGCGCGGCCGAAACCGGCAAGTTCCATCGCCTGCGGGATACAGGCATGGGCCGCGGCGGAGACATAAGCCGTCAGGCGTTGGCCCGTGGAGGCGATGCCGTCACGACGGCTCTCGGAACCGAGCCGCGCCGTGCGCGCGACGATGAGCGCGATGAAATTGGCGATCGAGCTGCCGGTGACGAAGAGGCCGCTGGCCTGTGGCGGAAAATCGAAGATCTCGCGCGCCCAGGCCGTGATCTGACGTTCGACCTCGATCGCCGCGTGATTGCGCCCGCCGCAATTGGGATTGAGTCCCGCGGCCAGCATCTCTGCCAGCATGCCGACCGGCGTGCCGGCTCCCTGCACCCAACCCATAAAAGCCGGATGGGTATTGCCGCTGCCATAGGGCAGGATGCGCTCGAGGAAATCGCGATAAACCTCGCTTAGCGCGGCGGGCGTCTTGGGCAGCGGTTCGCGAAAGCTTGCGCGCAGCCCGTCGCTCATGGGCCGCCAGACCGGGCGCGCGCGCAATTGCTGGAGGTAGTCCAGCATGTCGTCGAGCATCCGGTGCCCCTCGGCCCGGAACTGCGCCCAATCCTCGGGATCGAGCGTCGGCTCCTCGCCCGCGCGCTCGGTCGCCGTCATGCCGCCGTGTCGGCGCGGCGCTCCGGCGCCGGCAAGGCGCGCTCCTCGAGCATCGCGGCAAAAGCGCCGAAGACCTTACGCATTTGCGCGACTTTATAGGGAAAGATCACCGGCGAATCCATCAGGTGTACGATCATCGCGATATCGGCTTCGAAGAGCAGCAGCCGGCCATCCGGCGTCTGCGCGCAATCGATGCCGAAATAATCGAGGCCGATACGGTCGGCCAAGGCCGAAAGCGCGGCGCGGTGGCGGCGGCCGAATTCCGTGGCGAAAGCGGTCATGAACCGCTCTTCCTCGATCTTCTTCTCTGCGCTCTCCGACATCCCGGCGTTCAGATAGTAGATCATCCATTGATCGGCGATCGCCATATGGCAGGCATAGGCACGGCCGTCGATAAAGACGATGCGGTATTTCCGGAACAGCCCGTCCGGGCTGCGGTAATCGACGTAGCGCGAGAGATAGAACCCGCTTTCGCCGCGTTCGGCGAGATAGGAGCGGAGCGCGGCGGGATCGTCGAGTTTCTTCAGACCGCGCCCCGCATGCGAGCCGATCGGGCGCGCGATCAGCGGAAAGGCGCCGTCGGCCAGATGCGAGCGCAGCGCGGCCTTGCCGACGGCGATTTCGGCAAGGCTGGTGCGATCGATGCGGATCGTCACCGGCATCTCGACGCTCGGCACCGGCTTGACCAGGGTGTGCAGCCGCTCGCGCGCTAAGAATGCGATCTGATCGGGATCGTTGAGCACGGGTTTCGGCCAGTTGCGCGCGCGCCGCGCAATCTCCATAAGCGCGGGACGGTTGTCGTCGCTCTCGCAAGCGGCGACGATCGCCACATCATGCTCGGGAATTTGCGCTGGAAACGGCTCGCCCGGGACGACGTAGAGCGTGGTGAGGGCAATGCCCGTGTCCTCGAGGAGGAATTCGAGCGGCGTGTTGTTGCCGATATCGCCGGGCGCGGAAAAGGCGAGAAGACGCAGCGCGGGCTTGGCCGCGGCGCAAGGCGAGCGGTAGACGCGGCGCAGCGCCAAAGCCTCTTGCTGCCGCGCCAGCCCGTCCTCGACATTGCCGAGGAGTTGCTCGATGACTGAAAGGTCCATCAGCGCGGCGGCGTTCTCGGGCTCGAAAACATATTTGTCGAGGAGCTGGCTGCGCAGCGGGCCGAGATCGACCCCGTCAAAGGCCAGCTTCGAAAGCTTCGCCACGCCGAGCGGCGCGTCCGCCGCCTGCTGCCAGACGAGATCGCTCATGCGGCGCTGCTCCGGCGGGGAGCTGCCGCGCGAAATTGCGCATAGGCGGGCTCGATATCGTCGAAATGACGCATAAGCAGACGAATCTTCTCGAGGATGGCGCGCACCTGATCGAACTCGCCGCGCAGCCTGTCGCGCGCGCGGGTTAAATCCGGGCCCCAGCTTTCGGAAACGATGCGTGCGCCCGCGCTGATGCGCAGCGCGCCCCGCAAGCCGCCCTGACCATCGGGCAGCGCAACCGGCTGGCCGATATGGCAGCGCCGCGCGGCGAGAAGGCGCTGCATCGGCGGCAGCATCGCGGGCAGAAAGGGCGACATGTCGTCATTCAGCGCATGGTAAAGCGTTGCCGCCTGCGCCTGTGGCAAAGCCCGCCCGTTGCGCATGACGAAGAAGGGGAAGATGGTGCGCAGGCCGAGCTCCTGATCATCGGCTTCCTCGCGAACAGGATCCGCGACCGGCAGCGCTTCGACGCAGCTCTCGGCCGCCATCAGCTGGGGAACGGTCTCTGCGAATTGCCGCAGCGCGAGCTCCCGGAAGGACAGCGGAACCGCGAAATAGTCGCGCATCTCCTCGGCCGCCGAAACCCAGCGCAGCCACATGCCGAGATTCGCATGCGTCGGCAGGGCCGCGCGTAGCCCGGCAAAGGCTTCCGGCCAATCGTCGCGATTGGTGTATTCGCGCAAGCCGGCTGGAACGCGCGCGATGGCGGCGTAGCGTGCGGCAAGTGCGCGCGGTATCAGCAGCGCCCCGCTGAAAGGTGCACCGGTGAAGAATTTCGAGCCGGTCAGCAGCACCATGAAGCCTTGGTCGAGATAGGAGCGTAGGCGCTTGCGTCCGAGCCTCGTCTGGCAAGCATCGATGACGATTTGCAGCCCCTCGCCCGAGCGCGCGGCGAGCCGGCGCAACGCTTCGCTGCTCGGCGCACGCAGGCCGAATTTGGAGCTGTCCATTGCGAACAGCACCACGCGCTTTTTCGTGGCGAGCGCGCATGCGACCCTATCCGAAATTTCTGCGTCCATGTCGGCGACCGGGCGCGGCACGCCGCGCTCGGTGCGCGCGGCGATGGCGAGACACTCGATCTCCTCGTCGATGCCCGCGAGTTTCTCGCCTTTGACGACCGCGATGCCTTGCGCGGTCACGGCATTGAAGTGACAGCAACGCGTTGCGAAGATCGTGCCACCGCCGGTCTCGTCAGCCGCGGCGATGATGCTCGTGAGCGGCGCGCCTATGATCGCACGCGCCAGCACCGTCGCGTGCAGCTGGGAATCGGTTCCGGATGGCGAGAACACGATTTCGCAGCCCGAGGCCTCGAGCCCCAGCAAGCTCTTCAGCTCGGCCCTGAGCGCGCGCATCGCCGCGCAAAAGGCGCGCTCGAACCCGATTCGCGCACTCTCGCGCAGCAAACTCTGGCGCGCGGCCGCGGCCGCGGCATAGGCGCGGCCCGAGATCGAGGTCGCAGTCGAGGAGGCAAAGGTGAACGCATCCGGCCGCGGAAAGGGCCGGCAGCCGTAACCGTTCAAGCGGCTGACCGGATCGAGCGCAAGCCGCGTATCGCCGCCGCTGGCCAGCAGCTGTTCGAGCGGCGCGACGAGTTGCTGCTGCAGATCGGGCTGAGAATCCATGCCGGATCGTCGCATCGGCATGGTTAACAATCCTTGAAGCGGCGCTCACACCCGACGCTGCAGAAAGAACGCTGCGAGCACGCCCAGCGTCGCAATGAGGATGCCGGTCGCGAGGAACAGCGCGCCGAAGCCGGCGACGCTCACCACCCAGCCGGCAAAAATGGGGCCCACCCCCTGGCCAATGAACAACGCCGCCGAAAACAGCGCGAAGGTCGAGCCGCGCGCGCTCGGCGCCAGCTCGGTCGCGCGGGTCTGCAGCGTGTTGTGCATCATGTAAAAGCCGAAGCCGGCGACGACGAAGAGAAGCGCGATGCCCACCCGCCCCACCGGGGCGGCGACGGCGAGATAGGCAATCCCGGCCATGCCTGCGCCGACGCGCAGCATGTTCCATTGGCCGAGCGCGGCAATCATGCGGCGGACCGCAGCGCCGTAGAGGATGCCGCCGACCGCGAAACCCGCGAGCGCGACGCCTGCCGCCACCGGACCGCCCTCGCCGTGCGCGATGAGCATGGCGCCGACGAAGGGGAAGACGCAGAAATAGAGCATGCCCTCGCTCATCACGACCGCGAACATGACGAGCGAGCTTGGATTGGCGAGCACGGTGCGATAGCCGGCCACCGCGCCGCGCAGCGTCAGGCCGTGGGCCTTGTCGCTCTTGCTGTCGAGAAAGCGAAAGACAATCACCCAGGACGCCACGCTGAGCACGGTCACGACGTCGAAGACGGCACGCCATCCGAAATAGGAGGCGATGATGCCAGAGACCGTGGCGCCGAACATCTGACCGAAAATCGACGCGACGAGAAAACGGCTCGCCGCGATTTGGCGGTCTTCGATGGTGGTGCGGTCGCCGATGAGCGCGAGGCCGACCGGAAAAATCCCGCCCGAGACGATTCCGGCGATGACGCGCGAGCCCATCAAGGTCGCGAAGCCCGGCGCCACCGCCGCGAGCGCCACCGAGGCCGTCAACACACCCAGGCAGATCTTGATGAGCCGTGCCTTGCTGTAGGCATCGCCGATCGGGCCGAGCACGGGCTGCATCAGCGCGTAGGGCAAGCCATAGGCCGAGACCAAGAGCGCGGCTTCGCGCATCGAAATGCCGAAATCGCCGGCGACCATGGTCAGCATCGGATCGAGCGAGCGATAGGAAATCGAGCCGGCGAAAGCCGCAAAGCAGAGAACGAGGATCAATCCCACCGGCCCGACCTTTCACGCGCCCGCCCCTCTTCGAAGGATTCGCGCGTCGGGTCAAGATGTATCGTCGCACCGGCCGCTTTCGGCTTGGCCCGAGCGGAGGCTGCCCATATGATGCCCACCCCGTTCGAGCCATTGGTCAAGAGAAATCACGAGCCTGAAGGAAACGTCATGACGCCGTATCGATATTGGACCGCTGCTGCCGCCGCCGTCGCCGCAGCCCTCTGCCTCGCCGCGCCGCCAGCCAAGGCCGAGCTCATGCACTCGACGATGGCGATCCCGGTGACCAGCCTGGGCTTCATGATGGAATTCGTCGCGCAGGACATGAAGTTCTATCAAAAGCACGGCGTCGACATGACGACGACGCAGATCAACGGGCTTGGATCGATCAATGCGCTGATCGCGGGCAGCGTCGATTTCGCCCAACCCTCGGGCGTGTCGCTGACCCGAGCCGCGGCACGCGGCCAGCCGCTCCTCGCGATCATCGAACTCACCGATCGCATCGTCGTGCAGGTGGTGCTGCGCAAGGATCTGGCCGAGGCCGCGGGCTTCGATCCGAAAGCGGCCTTGGCCAAGCGCGCGCTCGCCCTCAAGGGGCGCACCATCGCCGTCGAATCCGTCAACTCGATAATCGACGCCTATCTCGGCCTCCTCGCCAAGCAAGCCGGCTTCACGCATGACGACATCCACATCGCGCCGATGGAGCCGCCGGCGATGATCCAGGCCTTCAACGCCAAGCGCATCGACGGCTTCGCCATGTCTTTGCCCTGGACGCAAATCCCCGTGATCGGCGGCAGCGCCGTGATGGTGGCAAGCGGGCCCGACGGCGACACGATCGGGCTCGATCCCTTCACCAACACCGTGGTCGCGGCAAAGCCGGCGACTTGCGAGAAAAATCCCAAGCTGTGCGAGGCCGTCGCCCAGACTTTCGTCGAAACCGCGGCCTGGATGCACGCCCATCCCGCCGAAGCCGAGGCGCTTCTCTACAAGCGCTTCTCGAAGCTCGATCCGAAGGTCTTCCACGCCTCCTTCATGACGGAGCTGAAGATGACGCCGAACCCGCCGGTTCCGACGGAAAAGGGCATCGAGAACACCGAGAACTACAACATCGCCGCTGGCCTCGAGAATCCCTCGGAAAAATCGAAGTCCTACGCGACACTTTTCACTGACCGTTTCGCCAAGTGAGGAAACCGGAAAGCGCGAACGGCGACGCGGCGGCCGCTCGTTGCGCGTCGCGCCGCGCCCGCTGCGACACGCCGCGGCGCGGTTTATGGTTAACGAAAACTGAATTTAATCATGGACTTCGCGCAGGTTTTATCGATTAATCTTCCGTTAGGGTTGATTGACGGGAGCGCGCGGAGCGATGTCCGGACATTTCATGCGAGTGGGCGCGCAAGCTCTATCGGCGATCCTTGGCGGACCGGGTATCTTCTACATCTGGTATAGTTTCTATGCGCCCTGGGCAGCCGCCAACGCCGTCATTCTTCTCGGCTGCGCCGTCACGATCAGCTTCTTTCTTTATCCCGAATTGCAGCCGACCTCGCAGGGCGCGCTGCGGCTGATCCGGCGGATTGCCGTTCACGTCGCCAGGCTGACCGGCCGGCTCTGACGCGGCGCCGCGGACGCGCAGACCGAGGTTCAGCGCATCTCGCGCTCGACCGGCCGCCAGGACAAAGCGCGGCGCTCGAGCCAGTTGACCAGCGAGTTGATGACCAGCACCAGCACCGTCGCGACGACGATGCCCGCGAATACGCCCACCGTGTCCGACAGCTCGCGCGCATGCTCGATGTAATAGCCGACACCCTCGGTCGAGACGAGGAATTCGCCGACGATGGTGGCGCCGACCGCATGCGGCATCGCGATCTTCATGCCGGCGTAGAAGAAAGGTTGCAGCGATTTCCAGATCACCTCGCGCGCGATCACCTTCTCGCTCGCGCCCATGACGCGGGCCATGTTGATGAACCGGAAATCGACCGCCTTCACCCCGGCCATGGTGTTGTAGAAGATGACGTAGAACGACATCGCGATGACGATGATGATCTTGGGCATCTCGCCTATGCCGAACCACAGGATGAGCCAGGGCGCGAGCGCGTATTTCGGAATTCCCTGCGACCAGAAGATGTAGGGCTCGACCGCCTCGGTCACCCGCGGCGAAAGGCGCAGGCCGAAAGGCAGGATCGCGCCGGCGACCATGGCGATGACGAAGCCGATCGCCGAGACTTTGAGCGTTGCCCAGATGTCCCAGAACATCTCGCCGCTTGCCACCATCTCGTAAAGACGCTGGAGCACCGCCAAGGGTGGGGCGAAGAAGATCATGCCGAACGCGTCGGCCGCCCATTGCCAGGCGACCAGCAGCGCAACGGCAAAGCCGATCTGGCCGAGGAGCACGCCCGTCTTGCGCGAGATGAGGGGCTCGGCAGGAGTCGAAATGACCTGGTCGATGGTTGTCATTGGATCTCTGCCCTGATGATCTCGTAGACCGAAGCGAAGCCTTCGAGCGCGAATATGTCCTTGACGTTGCGCGGACGACGAAACGGAATTTTGTGCTCCGCGGCGATACGCGTGGGCTGTTTCGTCAGGACGAGCGTGCGGTCGCCAAGCGCGATCGCTTCGGCAATGTCATGGGTTACGAAGATGATCGTCTTGCGCCCCATCTCCCACAGCCGCAGCAAATCCTCTTGCAATTGCGTGCGCGTCTGCGCGTCGACCGCGGCAAAGGGCTCGTCCATGAGAATCACAGGCGGATCGTAGACGAGGGTGCGGATCAGCGATGTGCGCTTGCGCATGCCGCCCGAGAGCTCGTGCGGGTAATAGCGCTCGTAACCCGACAGCCCGACGGCCTTGATCAGGGTCTCGGCATGGGCGCGGGTCTTGGCGTCGAGCCTGCCTTGGACCTCGAGCGGAAACAGCACATTGTCGATCGTCGTTCGCCACGGCAGGAGATTGTCGTCCTGTGTGACATAGCCGACGCGGCGATCAAGCCCTGGACGTAGCGATTTCGGATCGCTCGCCGCAATCGCATCACCCGAGAACAGGATCTGCCCATCGCTCGCCGCATCGATCTGCGCGATCATGTTGAGGAGCGTCGTCTTGCCCGATCCCGACGGCCCGATCAGCGTGACGAACTCGCCCTCGCCCACGGCGAAGGACAGATCGCGGATCACCCAGGGGGACGGCTCGCGCCCCTGGCGCGTCGGAAAGCGCTTGGCGAGGTTGCGAACTTCGAGAAACGGAGGCGCCATGAATCACGCAGTGCCGAGTTGTTGCTGTTGTGAATCCGCCGGCGGCCGCCAACGCAGCAGTACCCGCTCCGTCCCGTCAACGGCGTAGCCAACCGCCAGCACAAGGATCGTCGCGCCCAGAAGCGCGGCGAAAACCTGCGTTACGTCGAAATTCATCGCGCCGATCTGAACGAGATAGCCGAGCCCGCGATTGGACGAGATCAACTCGGTCACGACCGCGACGGCGATGCCGATCGGCAGCGAGATGCGCAGGCCGGCAAAGATATTGGGCACCGCGCTCGGGAAGACGACATGGCGCGCGACCTGACGCTCATTCGCGCCGACGAGTTGCGCCATCTGCACCAGCTTGGCGTCGAGCTGGCGCACGCCCGAGAGCGTGCTGAAATATTCGATGAAGAAGACGATGCTGGCGACGACCGCGATCTTCGATTCGACGCCGATGCCGAACCACAGGATGAAGAGCGGCGCGAGCGCGAGCTTGGGCGCGCCATAACCGCCGATCATGAAAGGATCGAGCACCTGGACCACGGCGGGCATGCGTCGCAGCGCAAAGGGCAGGATGATCGCCGGGACCGCGCCGATGACTCCGCCCAACGCCGCTTCCTCGATCGTGTAGCCGGCGTGGCGAATCATCTCGCCACTCCAGATCGAGGTAAAGAAGCGCGAGATCGTCAGCCATGGCGTGCTCAACCAATAAGTGCCGAGAAGCCAGCTCCCAAGCTGCCACAGAGCCAACAATGCCACGCCGACGAGGATTCGATCCGCTATGAGCCGGTAACGCTTCATCGCTCCCTGCGCCTCTTGTTGTGGGAGATTTATGTCTGGCCCAGGGCGATATGTCCAGCACCCCGATGGCCGCCGCTATGCACGCTCTCGCGAGCGCTGGGCGTTGCCTCGGGCGGGAGCCGGAGCTTAAGGCATTGCGCCGAGCAAATGCGCGACGCCGGCGCGGCGCGCCCAATATTCCCAGGCGCGCCACGATTCGGGCGCCTTCGGGTTGAAGGCGCCGCGCCCCTCGATTTCGCCCGGTGCGAGCGCTTTGTAGTTGGGATTCAAGCGCATCGCCGCGGTCATCACGCGCGCGTTGACGGGCAAGTAGACTGCCATCCGAACGACGTCCTGAATCGTGAAGCCGCCCGCGACAAAGCCGTGGCCGCGCATCAGGGCGACCCGGCCATGGCCAAGCCGCTTGGCGAGGTCGCGGCCCTGTTCCTGGTTGACGACGAGAAGATTGGTGTTGTCGCCGAATTTCTCGGCGATGTCCCAGACCGGGACCAAGGGCCCCATCGAGCTCGCAACATGGATGACGGGCTTCAGCGGCACGCCGGCAATGCCGAAGGGAAGGGTTTCCTCGGCATGGCTGTGGACCACGGCAGTCACGTCGGGACGCGCCTCGTAGATGCCGCCATGGATGAAGCGCTCGAGATAGGGCGGGCGGCGATCGTCGCCGACGACCTTGCCGTCGAGCGTGAATTCCATGATGTCGCGCTCTTCGACGAGCTCGGGGCTGCGCGAGCGCGACAAGATGAAGCGCTCGGGATTGGTCGGATGGCGCATGCTGACATGGCCATAGGCATCGACCACGCCCTGATGGGCGAGAATGCGGTTGGCGATGACCAGGTCTTTGAATGCCGTCTCAACCTCGCTCATGGGCGTTTCCTCGCAATGACACTCAGTGGGAATGGAAGGTGCGGACGAAGATCTCCTCGATCGGCATCGGCTTCGCGATCAGATGCTGCTCGTGAAGATAGGTCACGAGCGCTTCGAGGGTCTTGCGGTTGGCCTCGACGCCGTCGGGCCAAGGGTCGCCGCCGAAAACCTCGTTGATCTCGTCGATCTCGGCGGTCATCCACGGCAGCATGTAGCGCAGGGCGCCGGTCTCGGTCATGCGCTCGAGCGCGATCTTGCGCGACCTGATCAGCGCCTCGTAGAGGCTCGTTGCGACGAACGGATGCTTTTCATGCACATCGCGCCTCATCGCGACCAGATGCATGATGGGGAAGATTCCAGTGCGCTTGTAGTAATCGCGCTCCGCCTCGCGATAGTTGGGAAAGAGGCGTACGATATCCGGATTGCGCTTCATCGCCGCCGGCAGGCCGGTCGCGATGATCGCGTCGATCTCGCCCTTGTCGATGAGATCGCTCAAGGATTTGCGCGGATCGGCCAGCTCGATATCGATGGGCTTCAGCATCGGCGGCGCGCTTGGATGGCCATGCGTGCCGACATGGTTGAGCGCGCCTTGCACCCAATGGATCTTCGACATGTCGACATCGTGGTCATGCTGCAGCATACCGCGGATGAAGATCGCAGCGGTCTGGGTATAGAGCGGCACGCCGACGCGCTTTCCCTCGAGGTCCTTCGGCTTCTTGATGCCCGAACGCTTGTTGAGGGTGATCATGCTGTGGCGGAAGACGCGCGAGGGAAAGAAAGGCAGCGCCACGAAGGGCGTGGTGCCCGCGCTCAAGCCGGAAATGAATTCCGAGCTCGAGAATTCGGACGCGTCGAATTCCTGGCCGCCGCCCATGCGGTCGAAAATGTCGCGCGGGCTGTTGATCGCGAGAAAATTGAGATCGATCCCGACCGGCTTCACCTCGCCGGTGTAAAGCGGCAGGACGCGATCATAGAGGCCGCAAGCAAAGGTCAGCGGAAGATTGGCCATGCGTCGGGTCCCCGTTTACGTTTCTTCGCGCAGGAAGCCGAGCTTCGACAGGGTCGGCTCGTCGGTGACGCGGAAGAGCACGGCGTCGCTCGAGGCGCGGTGGAAATGCTTGAGCCAGGAGGGAACGACGAGCACGTCGCCGCGTCGCCAGGGAAAGCTCTTGCCCTCGACGAGGGTCTCGCCCTCGCCCTCGACGGGCGAATAGAGGTTATTGGCGGTGGTGCGGAACTGCGCGGTTTCCTTGCCGGCTTCAAGCTTCATCATGAAGAGCGCGGTCGTTGCGAGCGCGGGCGAGCCGAACTCGATCTGCGTGCCGAAGCGGCCGCCGGGATCGGGGCTTGCGGCGGCGAGCCGTGCCTGCGTCTCCGCCCAGGGGAAATGCATCGGCGACGGCGTCGCCGGCCGCGTGCCCTTCTCGTACTCGTCAGGGTAGGGCTCGAAGAACATCGGCTCGAGCAGATGGACGAGCGGCACGTCGAGGAAATCGATCCAATAGCCGTTCGCCTTGCCGTCATTGCCGTGCCCGTGCCAGCACCAATTGGGCGTCAGCAGCACATCGCCCGGCATCATCTCGAGGCGCACGCCGTCGACCACCGTGTAGGTGCCGGGCTCGGCGTCGACCACCAGCCGCAGCGCATTGGGCGAGTGGCGGTGCGAGCGCGCATGCTCGCCGGGCATGATCATCTGATAGGCCGAGACCAGCGTCGCCGAGGTGCCGTAGCTGCTGCCCCCGCCGGTGTTCACGAGGATGAGATTGCGCCGCTCGGCGAGCTCGGTGTTGATGAGGCGGCCGGCTGCATCGAGCGCCGCCTTCGCCTGGATATAGTGCCAGACCGCCGGCGGATAGGTCTTTTTCGGCGCGGGATAGAGCGAGGGCGTAACCTTGGCCCAGCCCGGCGCCAAATCGACCGTCGCCAAATGGCCGTAGAGCTCGTCGAGCGAGCTCGCCTGGCCGAGCTGTTGCGGCGTCGCGCCC
>DATEKH010000209.1:0-16423 GCA_035277525.1 Allostellaceae bacterium | reverse complement strand
CAACCGCCGGCGCGGGCGGCGCGATGGTGGCGACCGCCGGCGCGCGCGCTTCCGCTCGCGCCACCTCATCCGCGCTCTGATCGCCCATGATCACGGGCGCGGGCGGGCCGTTGCGCACGCAGGCCGACAACGCCGTGAGCGCGGCGAGCGCCAAGGGCAGAAAGATGATATCGAGACGCACCCGAACCCATGCCATCGCGGGAGTTTAAGCACCCGCGGGAATCGCCGACAACCGCTTCCTCGCCGCGAGCGCGCGGCGGCGGGGAACGCGGCCGGCCCGCGTTGCGTTATCGCTCCGCGAGCATCACAATCCCTCCGCGGGCTTCGAGCGCCGATCGCGGCGCCACCCGCCCTGAATATTGGTCATAGGCGGTCCTTCCGACTTGTCGTCGCGCATCGAAGATTACGGCCTCATCGGCAACTGCGTCACCAGCGCGCTCGTCGGCCGCGACGGCTCGATCGACTGGCTGAGCTTTCCGCGCTTCGATTCGCCCGCCTGCTTCGCCGCCTTGCTCGGCGAGCCCCGCAATGGCCGCTGGCTGATCGCGCCGGATCGCGACGGGCTGAGCGTCGAGCGGCGCTACCGTCCGGACACCATGATCCTCGAAACGCGTTTCCGCTCGGGCAATGACAGCGCGCTTCTCATCGATTTCATGCCGGTGCCGGCGAAGCCCGATTCGACCGAGGTCATCCGCCTGCTTGCCGGCGAAAGCGGCTCGATGCGAATGCGCATTGAGGCGATCTTCCGCTTCGATTATGGCAGCATCATCCCGTGGGTGCGCCGCCATGAGGGCGGGTTGAGGGCGATCGCCGGGCCGGACGCGCTGGTGCTGCGCACGCCGGTGCGCCTTGAAGGCCGCGACATGACGACGGTAAGCGAATTCACGCTCTCCGCGGGCGAGACCGTGCCGTTCGTCCTCACCTGGTATCGCTCGCATGAGCGCGAGCCGCGACCGACGGATCCGGCGGCTGCGCTCGAAAAGGCCGAGCACTGGTGGCGGAGCTGGGCACGGCGCAACCGCACCAAGGGCGAGTGGCGCGATGCGACGACGCGCTCGCTCTTGACGCTCAAGGCGCTGACCCACGCGCCGACCGGCGGCATCGTCGCCGCTCCGACCACGTCGCTGCCCGAGAAATTGGGCGGCGTGCGCAATTGGGATTACCGCTATTGCTGGCTGCGCGACGCGACCTTCACGCTCTACGCATTCCTGCTCTCGGGCTACCGCGCCGAGGCGCAGGCTTGGCGCGAGTGGCTGCTGCGCGCCGTCGCCGGCGTGCCCGCCGAGACTCAGATCATGTACGGCATCGGTGGCGAGCGCCGCCTCGACGAATACAAGCTTCCCTGGCTCGCCGGCTACGAGGGCAGCGCGCCGGTTCGCGTCGGCAACGCCGCCTACACCCAGGATCAGCTCGACGTATTCGGCGAGATCACGGACGCGCTCTATTCGGCGACGCTGCACGACATCGAGCCCAAGGACGACGCCGCCCACGTCCAGGAAGCGCTGCTCGAGCATCTCGAGAGCCGCTGGACCGTTCCCGATGCCGGCATCTGGGAGATCCGCGGGCCGCCGCAGCGCCATACTCATTCCGCGGTCATGGCCTGGGTGGCGTTCGATCGCGCCGTGCGCCAGATCGAGCGCGGCACGCTGCACGGACCGATCGAGAGCTGGAAGGCGCAACGCGACACGATTCACGCCGAGGTCTGCGCGCGCGCCTATGATCCCGCTCGCGGCGTCTTCGTCCAGACCTTCGAAGGCAAGACGCTCGACGCGGCGCTCTTGCGCATCCCGCTCGTGGGCTTCCTTCCGCCCGACGATCCGCGCGTCGCGCGCACCGCCGATGCGATTGCCCGCGAGCTCGCCTGCGACGGATTCGTCATGCGCTATCAATCGGACGATCGCGCTGACGGGCTGCCGCCCGGCGAAGGCGCGTTTCTCCTCTGCAGCTTTTGGCTCGCCGACAATTTCGCGCTGATGGGTCGGATGAGCGAGGCGCGCGAGATGTTCGAGCGCCTGCTCGCGATCCGCAACGATGTCGGGCTGCTACCCGAGGAATACGATCCGCGCGCGCGCCGCTTCCTCGGCAATTTCCCCCAGGCCTTCTCGCATGTCGGGTTGATCAACACCGCGCACAATCTGTCGCTCGCGCAAGGCCCGGCGCGGCGCCGCGCGAAGCCTCGGGCATGATCTAGCGCGGGCGCTTGCCGCCCGCGCCCGAGCCGCTGCCCGCGATCAGGCCCAGGACCAGCGCGGCGATCAGCAGCGTCGCCTTATGCTCGCTGAAGAAGCCCGACGGGTCGAGCTGGCCGAGGCATTGCAGCAGCGCGTCCGATCCGCGCGACCGCTGGCGGAACAGGGATTTGCAGACCAGCAGGCAGATGCCGAGGAGGATCAAGAGGGCGCCGACGCAGACGAGAGGCGCCGCGCCTGGGCCGATCAGCGGGATCATGTAAATCCACAGCGCGGCGATGGCGCAGCCGATCGCCGCCAGCGCCAACAGCAGGGCCGCGAACGCGAAACCGCCGGCGAGCGCACCGCGCTTTGCGACATCGCCGCCCTGCGCCATCCGTACCAGCTCGACCAGCACGGGCGCCGCGACTTTGAGCAGGGCGTCCATCGCGCCGCGCTCAGCGCTTCAGCAGCTGAGCGCCGATGAAACCGATACCAAACGCGATGAGCAGGCTCGACAGCGGCCGGTCCTCGACCTGACGCGACAGCGCCGCCACCGATTTCTCGCCCTCGGCGGAGAGCGCGCTGTAAATGCGCCGCGTCTCGCCGCCGACGGTCTTGGTCGCGCTGTCCTTCACATGCTCCATCAACAGACCGATATCCTTCTTCAAGGCGGCGATGTCCTTGACGATGGCGTCGAGGTCGTGACTCTCGGCACTCCGGCTGCCATTGCTCATGATTGCTCCTTCCCTCTCTCAATCCTGGCGTCGGATGCAGGCTGAAGCGGCGGCCCGCGGCGCCGCCGGCCCATCGAGGTGATCGCCGCGATCGGGAACAGCACGAGGAAGATCACGAACAGGATCTTGGCGATTCCGGCCCAGGCCGCGGCGATGCCGGTGAAGCCGAACAGTCCCGCGATGACGGCGATGACGAAAAAACACCGCTGCCCAGTAAAGCATCGCGTAGCTCCGCGTTCGGTGACTGCAGAAATATCCGCTGACGATCAAACGGCGCAGCCGCGCAAATGGTTGCGGCGCCTGCGCGATTATGTCTTGCGTGTCGTCGGCGGAAAAAGATCGTCGAGCGCGGGATCCCAGAGCTTTACCCCGCCGGTGATGCCGCCGACATTGTCGGCGCGCTTCACATTCTCCGGCAGGGGGAAGTCGATCAGGCGCGCATTGCCGCCGCCGAGATGGAGCAGGTCATAATTGACAAGCACCTCGACGATGGCGATCACCCGGCGCAGGCGCTGGTTCCATCGCACCGGGCCTTTGCGCTTCAGCGCGGCGTCGCCGATATAGGCGTCATAGGTCTTGCGCTTGCGGATCGGATGCTGACCGAGCTCGAGATGCGGTAGCAGGCGGCCGTCCTTGAACAGAGAAGAGCCGATGCCGGTGCCGAGCGTGAGGACGAGCTCGAGCCCCTTGCCGGCGATGACGCCGAGCCCCTGGACATCGGCGTCGTTCAGCACGCGCGCCGGCTTCTTCAGCTGCTCGCTCAAGGCCGCCGCGAGCGCGCAGCCGTGCCAGGCCGGAGTTCCGAGATTGGGCGCGGTCTTGATCACGCCTTTGTCGACGATGACATAGCCCGGAAATCCGGCCGAGACGCGATCGAAGGCGGGCAGCCTCTCGGCCAGCGCCGCGATCACGCCGAGCACCGCCTTGGGCGTCGAGTCCGACGGCGTCGGCAGATGCTGCTCGGGAGCGACCATCCGGCCGGCGGCATCGAGCACCGACGCCTTGACGTGGCTGCCGCCGATATCGATGGCGAGGGTGAGCGGCTTCGTCGCGGCCATCACGGGGTCCCGCGCGCGGCAACGCGCCCGCTCATCGCGGCCGCCGCAAGATCGGCCGCCAACGCCGTCCGTCTTGCGCCAGCATGTCCTCGGCCTCGGCCGGACCTTCGCCGCCGGCGGCATAGGTCGCAAGATCGCGCACCGGCGCGGCGCACCAATCGTCGAGCACCGGCTGGACGATGCGCCATGCCGTCTCGACTTCCTCGGCCTGCTGGAACAGCGTGTTGTCGCCGATCATGCAGTCATAGATCAGCGTCTCGTAGCCGGTCGTCGGCGTCGCGTCGAAATAGTCGCGGTAGTTGAAATCCATGCGCACGCCGTCGAGCAGCAGGCGCGGCCCGGGCATCTTGGCGTTGAATAGCAAGGCGATGCCCTCCTCCGGCTGGATCCGCAGCACGATGAAATTCTCCGCCAATTGCTCGACCGGCGTATCGCGAAACAGCGTGAACGGCGCCTCCTTGAACTTGACCGCGACCTCGGTCCGCCGCGCGCCGAGCGCCTTGCCGGTGCGCAGATAGAACGGAACCCCGGCCCAGCGCCAATTGTCAATGACAAGGCGAAGCGCGACATAGGTTTCGGTCGCGCTGCCCGGCGCGATGTCTTCTTCGCGGCGATAGGCGGGAACCTGCTTTCCCTCGATCACGCCCGCGGCATATTGCCCGCGCACCGCATCGCGCATCGCCGCCTCGGGCGAGAACAGCTGCACCGCCTGCAAGAGCTTCGCCTTCTCGGCCCGAACGGCGTCGGCATCGAGGCGCACCGGCGGCTCCATCCCGATCAGCGAGAGCAACTGGAACAAGTGATTGGGCACCATGTCGCGCAACGCACCGACGCGGTCATAGAATTTGCCGCGGCTGCCGACCGTCACGGTCTCGGCCACGGTGATCTGCACATGATCGATGCGGTCGCGATTCCACAGCGATTCGATCAGGCCATTGGCGAAGCGAAACGCCAAGATGTTCTGCACGGTCTCTTTGCCGAGATAGTGATCGATGCGATAGATCTGCGGTTCGGCGAAGACCGCGAGGATCGCGGCGTTGAGCTCTTTGGCCGAAGCGAGATCGACGCCGAACGGCTTCTCGACGATGAGGCGCCGCCAGCCGGCCTCCTCCTTCGCGAGTCCGGCCTCGCCAAGATGGCGGATGATCGGCACAAACGCCGCGGGGGGCGTTGCGAGATAGAAAACCGCATTGCCGCTGCCGCCTTTCGCCGCGCCGCGCTCGGCGATCATCGCCTCGAGCTTGCGATAGATCGCGGGATCGTCGAAATCGCCCGCGAGATAGTGAAGCCGCTCGCGCAGCCATTGGCCGATCTCCGCTTTGGGCTCGACGCCGGCGAAAGCATCGATGCCCTCCCGCGCGCGGCGCCGGAAGCCGTCATCGCCGAGCTCCGAGCGCGCGACGCCGATGACGGCGAGCCCATCATGGAGCATCCCGTTCGCGGCAAGATGATAGAGCGTCGGCATCAGCAGGCGCCGGGTGAGATCGCCCGACGCGCCGAAGATGACGAGGCTGCACGGATCGGCGTGCCGCACGGTGTTCTTTGGCGCCGCCATCGCCGTCAGCCCGCCTTGGATTCGACATGGCCGCCGAAGCCCTTGCGCATCGCCGACAACAGCTTGTCCGCGAAATTCTCGCGGTCGCGCGAGCGGAAGCGGGCATAGAGCGCCGCCGAGAGCACGGTGACGGGCACCGCTTCCTCGATCGCGGCGGCGAGCGTCCAGCGTCCCTCGCCCGAATCGGCGACCACGCCCGAGTAATCGGCGAGCGCGGGATTCTCGGCCAGGGCTGCCGCGATCAGATCGAGCAGCCAGGACGAAATCACGCTGCCGCGCCGCCAAACCTCGGCGATGTCGGCAAGATTGAGCTCGAGGCGCCGCTCGGGCGGGAGCGATGCGTCGCCCGCGTGCTTCAAGATGTCGAAGCCTTCGGCATAGGCTTGCATCAAGCCGTATTCGATACCGTTATGGATCATCTTGACGAAATGACCGGCGCCATTCGCGCCGGCATGAATGAAGCCGCGCTCGGCGCGCGCGTCATCGCCTTCGCGATGCGGCGTGCGCTGAATTTCGCCGCGTCCGGGCGCGAGCGCGGCGAAGATCGGCTCGAGCCGGTCGATCACCGGCTTCTCGCCTCCGATCATCAGGCAGAAGCCGCGCTCCAGGCCCCAGATGCCGCCGCTGGTGCCGACATCAACATAGTGCTGGCCCCTGGCCATCAAGGCTTTCGCGCGTCTGATGTCGTCGTGCCAGAAGGAATTGCCGCCGTCGATCACGACGTCGCCGCGCGCGAGCGCCTCGGACAGCGCGCTCACCGCGCCGTCGGTCGCCTCGCCCGCCGGCAGCATCAGCCAGATCGCCCGCGGCGGCTTGAGCCGCGCGACCAGGTCCGCAAGCCCGCTCGCTTCCGTCGCCTTCGCGTCCCGAGCGAGCGAGCGCGTCGCACTCGCGTCGCGGTCGAAGACCACGCAGTCATGGCCGTGCGCGACCAGGCGGCGCACGATGTTGCCGCCCATCCGACCCAAGCCCACGACGCCGATCTGCATGCTGCTCTCCTCACCTTGCGCTCTCGCCGCGCCGCGCGACCGGCGCTCGCGGCCGAGCGATTCGCCGCGCCGCGACCCGCAATCGGGCGAGGCCGCCCGTGCGGCCTCGTTCAATACGTATACTTTGGTATCGTTCCGGCGAATGACGACACGATCATGTCACAGGGGACGTGACGAATGTGTCGGAATTGTGGAAGAAGCGGCGGTGCGCGGCCTCAAACAAGGTCATTCTTTGGCGCGCGCGATTTTCTATTCAATCCGCTGCGATGAGGCTTTAGCTTAATCGCTTCGCGATCCTTCGGGATCGACCGCCCGGACCCGGGCGAGAGACGATCGCGCTCTCGCGCGTGACATCGGCAGCCGGCGCCACAGCCGGAGCTGCGAACCCGCCGTTCATTGAAGGAGACGAGCGATGACCGTTCGCTTTCATAATGATGTCGTTCAACACATGTGTCGCCTGCAGAGCTTTGCGCGGCGCTTGGCCGGCAACCGCAGCGCCGCCGACGACCTGGTGCAGGAGACGGTTCTGCGCGCGCTCGTCCATTCCGATCAATTCACGCCCGGCACCAATCTGCAAGCCTGGCTGATGACGATCCTGCGCAACGCCTATTTCTCGGAGAAGCGGCGCGAGCGCCGCCTCACCCATTTCGAGCCCGAGGCCGCGGCCGCGCTCCCCGCGCCCGAGGGCCAGCAGGAATGGTCCGAGCAGATGCGCGAGGTCGCGCAACGCCTCGAAAGTTTGCCCGCGGTGCAGCGCCAGGCCTTGCTGCTGGTCGGCTTGCACGGCATCTCCTATCAGCGCGCCGCGGCGATCGCGGGCTGCGCGGTCGGCACGATGAAGAGCCGCGTCTCCCGCGCGCGTCAACAATTGCAGGCGCTGATCGAGGGCACCGAGGCGCCGTCCGAGACGGAGGAATGGCTGCGGGACGAAGCGGCGTAAGTTCGCTGCCGCGTCAAGTCGCGGTCAATGCCGCGCGGCGCGCGGCAGGCCCGCCACCAGCGGCACGAAACGCACGATGCCGAGCTCTTCGACGGTGAAGTCGCCGTTGCGCCGGCGGATGCGCAGCAGCGACTGGTCGCGCTTGTTCTCGCCCACCGGTGCCACCAGCACGCCGTCCTCGGCGAGGCTTTGAAGCAGCGCGTCGGGCAGCGCCGCTGCCGCGGCGGTGACCATGATGCGATCGAAGGAAGGCTGCTCGGGCCAGCCCTTGGTGCCGTCGCCGAAGCGCGCGGTGATATTGTGCAGCCGCAATTGCCGGAACCGCTCCTCGGCCGTCTTCAGCATGGCGCGGTGGCGCTCGACGGTGAAGACGCGGCGCGCGAGCCGTGCGAGGATCGCGGCCTGGTAGCCCGAGCCGGTGCCGATCTCCAAGACGATATGGCGCTCGGTCACCTCGAGCGCTTCGGTCATGCGCGCCACCACCAGCGGCTGGCTGATCGTCTGGCCATGGCCGATCGGCAGGGCCACGTTCTCATAGGCGCGGTCGCGGAACAGCGGCGGCACGAAGAGATCGCGGGGCACGCGCTCGATCGCGTCGAGGATGCGCGGATCGGAGACGCCGCTGCCGCGCAATTCGACAATGAGCTTCGCGCGCGCTTCGATTTGGGTCACGCCAGCGCCTTCTTCAAGGCGGACAGCGCCTTGCGGTTGGTGAGGTTGAGAAAGATCGGCGTGATCGCGATCTTGCCCTCGCCCACCGCGCGAATGTCGCTGCCCGCATGCGTGCGTTTCTCGTCGCGCTGCGGCCCGATCCAGTAATAGGGCCGGCCGCGCGGGTCGAGCCGCTCCAACAGATGATCGCCGATCTTGCGCCCGCCTTGCGCCGCCGCGGCGATGCCGACGACCTGCTCGGGCGGAACATCGGGAAAATTAACGTTGAAGAAGGAGTGGCGCGGCCAGGCGAGTTGCGCCAGCCGGCGCAGCACCTTGGGCGCCAACGCCTCGGCCGTGGCCCAGCGCGGCGGCCCGTCATCGGCCACGTGCTGCGACAGCGCGATGGCCTTGACTCCGAGCAAGGTCGCCTCCATCGCCGCGGCGATGGTGCCGGAATAGGTCACGTCCTCGCCCATATTGCCGCCGGCATTGATGCCCGAGAGCAGGAGATCGGGGCGCTTGTCCGCGAGCACGGCGTTGAGCGCCAGCAGCACGCAATCGGTCGGCGTGCCGTCCACCGCGAAACGCCGCGGGCCGAGCTTTCGCACGCGCAAGGGACGCTGCAAGGTGAGCGAGTGGCTGGCGCCGCTCTGCTCTTGCTCGGGCGCCACCACCCAGACATCGCGGCTCAGCCGGTTGGCGACCCGCGCCAGCAGCTTGATCCCGGGCGCGTTGACTCCGTCATCGTTGCAAATGAGAATGCGCGAGCGCGCGAGATCGATGCCCGCGCGCCTTCGGGCCGGCTCACCCATCGCGCTTCAAGACCTCGAGACCGCCGAGATAAGATTTGAGCGCCGCGGGGATCGCGACCGAGCCGTCGGCCTGCTGATGATTTTCGAGCACCGCGATCAGCGTGCGGCCGACTGCGAGGCCCGAGCCGTTGAGCGTGTGCACGAAGCGCGTGCCCTTGCCCTCCTTGGGCCGGAAGCGCGCATTCATGCGCCGCGCCTGGAACTCGCCGCAATTGGAGCAGCTCGAGATCTCGCGATAGGCGTTCTGGCCCGGCAGCCAGACCTCGATGTCGTAAGTCTTGCGCGCGGAGAAGCCCATATCGCCGGTCGAGAGCAGCATGACGCGATAGGGCAGATCGAGCCGCTTCAGCACCTCCTCGGCGCAAGAGGTCATGCGCTCATGCTCCTCGCTCGAGCGATCCGGATGCGCGATCGACACCAGCTCGACCTTGTTGAACTGGTGCTGGCGGATCATGCCGCGCGTGTCCTTGCCGGCGGCGCCCGCCTCGGAACGGAAGCACGGCGTCCAGGCGGTGAGCCGCATCGGCAGTGCCGCCTCGTCGAGGATCTCGCCGGCGACGAGATTGGTCAGCGGTACCTCCGCGGTCGGGACGAGCCACAGGCCGGTCGTGGTGCGGAACAAGTCCTCGGCGAATTTCGGCAGCTGCCCGGTGCCGAAGGCGGTCTCGTCGCGCACGAGCAAGGGCGGCGACACCTCGGTATAGCCGAATTCGCGCGTGTGCAGATCGAGCATGAATTGCCCGAGCGCGCGCTCCAAGCGCGCGAGCCCGCCTTTCAAGACCACGAAGCGCGCGCCCGAGAGCTTGCCGGCGCGGGCAAAGTCCATCTCGCCCAAAGCCTCGCCCAGGGCGACGTGATCCTTCGCCGCGAAATTCATCGCCCGCGGCGTGCCGACCTTGCGGATTTCCCGATTGGCGGTCTCGTCCTTGCCCGCGGGCACGTCATCGGCCGGGAGATTCGGAATCTCGGCGAGGAGCGTGTCGATCTCGGCCTTGAGGCGGCTCGCCTCGCCCTCGAGGCGGCCCTGCTCGTCCTTGCTCTCGGCGACGCGCCGCATCAGGTCGCCGGCATCGCCGCCCTTCGACTTCGCCGCACCGATCTCGCGCGCGAGCCTGTTGCGCTCGGCCTGCATCTGCTCCGCCTTGGTTTGCGCCTCGCGCCATTGGCGGTCGAGCGGCAAAATCTCTTGCGTGCGCGGCGCCAGCCCGCGGCGCTCAAGGCCGCGGTCGAAGGCCTGGGGGTCGTCGCGAATCGCTTTCAGGTCGAACATTGGCGCGCTCAAGCGGCTGCGAAAAAAGGCGAGCTATAGATCATATCTTGCTGTTTATGAAGTATTTTGTTTCGCCTCTTCAGCCGCCTCCTCGGCCTCCCGCTTGGCCCGCTGCCGCTCCACCATCTTGCATGAGAGGATGGAGATCTCGAACAGCAGGATCAGCGGCAGAGCGAGCGAGATCTGGCTGAAGATATCGGGCGGGGTCAGCACCGCGGCGATGATGAAGACCAGCACGATGGCATAGCGCCGCTGCTTGGCGAGGCCAGCCGCAGTGACGAGGCCGACCCGCGCCATCAAGGTAAGCAGCACCGGAAGCTGAAAGGCCAAGCCGAAAGCGAGCATCAGCCGCATCACCAGGGTGAGGTATTCACTCACCTTGGGCTCGACCTCGATCGGCAGCTGGCCGGGACCGCCGGGACTCTCGAAGCTCAGGAAGAACCGCCAAGCGACCGGAAACAGCACGTAATAGACCAGCGCGCCGCCCATCACGAAGAGCACTGGCGTGGCGATGAGGTAGGGCAGAAAGGCGCGCCGCTCGCGCTTATAGAGGCCGGGCGCGACGAACATCCAAATCTGGCTGGCGATGATCGGAAAGGCGAGGCAGAACGCCGCCCAAAAAGCGACCCGCAGATCGGTGAAGAACGCCTCGGTGAGATCGGTAAAGATCAGGTGGCGGCCGGGCTCGTTCGCGAGCGCGTTGGCCAGCGGCTCGGCCAGAAAATTATAGATGGTGTGGCTGAAGTAATAGCACGGGCCCAGCATGACGACGAGCGACAGCGCCGAATACAGCAGACGCTTGCGCAGCTCGATCAGATGATCGAGCAGCGGCATCTTGCCTTCGTCGAGTTCCGCTTCGTCCCGGTCGGTCATTTAGCAATCGATATCGCAATCGATGGATTAATGCGGAGCCCCCTGACCCCAACCCTCTCCCCCGAACGGGGGAGAGGGAGGGTCCCGCCGCGCAGCGGCGGGAGGGTGAGGGGTCGATGAACCAACACTGATCTCCGGCGCTAGCCGCGATGCGTTTCCGCGGCCGGCGCCGGGGCGGCTTCGCCCTTGGCTTCCTCCGCTTGCGTCACCGGCGGCGGCGTGTCGGGCGCGGGCGGCGTCGGCAGCGGCGGCGCTTCCGTCGCCCCTGTCGGCGCCTCGGCCTCGGCGGCCGGCGCCGGATGCGGCGCATCGATCAGCGGATTCGTCAGCACCGGCTCATTCAGCGAGCGCTGCAGCTCGCCGCCAGGGTCGACCGCCTGGCGGATTTCGTGCTCGACATCGAAGCTCGACGCCCGATCGAGGTTGCGCTTGATCTCGTCGAGCTCGGCTTCGCGCACCATCTGATCGATGCTACCCTGGAACTCGCGCGCGATCGCGCGCGCGCGTTGCACCCATTGTCCGACGATGCGCATCACCCGCGGCAAGTCCTTCGGGCCGATGACGATGAGCGCCACGACCGCGATCAGCGCCAGCTCCGACCACGCGAAATCAAACATCGCCTATGCCGCTGTCCAGCCCTCGGATTTCACGCGCGGATCATGGCAGATGGCGCCTTGCCCCGCAACGCGGGGCGGCGTGCGCGCCGGGGCTGCGGCATCGCGGCGCAGAACGGCCGACGGCGGATTCATCATCGCGTCGTCACCGCCAACCAGGCAAAAGGATGCCTTTCACCCGATCCTTCCCAAAACCGGAAAATTTTGCATCAGCCAAGACGAGAAATCGGTGAACTGGCCGGTGAGCATCGCAATTCCCATGGCGACCACGACGCCGCCTGCGCCGATTTGCAAGAACCGGCCCGCGCGGCCGAGGCGCCGGAGCCGGCCGACGAGCCGGTCGGTGCATAGGGCCGCCGCGAGAAAGGGGATGCCGAGGCCAAGCGAATAGACGCTCAACAGGACGATGCCCTGCGCCACGGTCGCCGATACTGCGCTCGTGGTGAGGATGGCGCCCAAGACGGGGCCGATGCAGGGCGTCCATCCGAAGGCGAAAGCCAGGCCCAGCCCAAAGGCGGCCACCGGGCGGCCGCCGGGAAGATCGAGATGGAGGCGGAAATCCCGCTGGAACCAGGGCCAGCGGACAAGCCCGACCATCAGAAGGCCGAAGCCGATGACGGCCGCGCCGGCCGCGAGATTGGCCTCATAGCGGTAGGAAAGAAACAGCTGGCCCAGCGCCGTCGCGCTGGCGCCGAGAATGACGAAAACCGTCGAGAAGCCCAGCACGAAGAAAATACTGAGGCGCAAGGGTGCGAGCCTTCCGGCAGCGGCCTCGGATGCCGGGGTATCGAGCGATTGGCCGGCGATATAGGAAACGTAGCCGGGGACGAGCGGCAGAACGCAGGGCGACAGAAAGGAGACGAGACCCGCCGCGAAGATCGAGATGAGCGCGATGATCGTGACGCTCGTCATCGGCTCGCCTTTTCCCCGTTCGCGGAAAGCCCGAGGTGTTCGCGCAGGAGCGCGACGATTTCGGGACTGTCCCATTCCGCCGGCCCGACCTTCCGGCCGATCTCTCGCCCGTCGCGATTGATGAGGAGGGTCGTGGGGATGCCGACGGTATTGAGCTCGCCCGCCGCTTTGCCGGACTGGTCGAGATACATGCCGAGCGAAGCAAGGCCGAGCTCCGCGTAGAATTTCCTGATGACCGGCAGGCCTTGCCGGTCGATCGAAAGCGGCAACACAAGGAGCCGCGATGCGCCGAGCTTGGCTTGGAGCCGGTCGAGCGATGGCATCTCCTTTCGGCAGGGTGCGCACCAGGTCGCCCAGATGTTGAGGAGAAGCGGCTTGCCTCGGAAATCCGCCAGTGAATGGGCGCGGCCGTCGCCATCGATAAATCGCAATCCCGGTACTGCGCGAGGCTGATCGAAGAACGAAAACGCGTAAGGCTCGGACGACGCATCGCCTGCCCCCGACTGGCTCGGCGCGCCCGCCGTGGATCGTTGATCCGACTGACCGATCAAAAACTCCGTCGTGCCGTCGTAGAGCGCAATTGCCACAAGGGCGGCGACCAACAACACGGCACCCGAAAAGAGCAGCCAGCGCTTGCGCCTTTTTGGACGGATCGGCGTGGTCATGGCGACGCCGCGCCAACCTCTCTCGCTAGACGACCGCATAGATTTTGCGCGAGCCCTTCGCGATCTCGTAGATGGTGAAGGGCTCCATTTTCTGGCCCACCATGCCGGGAGAGCCCAGCGGCATGCCGGGGAGCGTGATGCCGGTGATCTTCGGCTTTTCAGCAAGCAGCCGGTTGACCACCGCGATCGGCACATGACCGCCTACGACAAACCCTTGTATCAGCGCGATGTGGCAAGGGCTGAGATCCGCGGCGATGCCGTATTTTTCGTCGAGCAGCGGCAGGTCATGGGTCGGCACGAGGCTCACCGTGAAGCCGTTGCTGTGGAGATAGTCGGCATAGCCTTCGCAGCAGTCGCATTGCGGGTCTTTGTAGAGCGTGACCTGCTTGCTGCTATCGGCCGCGCGAGACGGGCGCGCGATCATGCTCGCGGCGCCGCCGACCAGCAGCGCGAGCATCGCTCGCCGGCCTATTGCGAATAGCGTGATCATGGCGACTCCTTTCCTTTGTCGCATTGCTGCTTGATGAATCCGCTAATCTCGTCGGGCGCGGCGAAGATGACGGCGGCGCGATCGCCCATCATGCCCGCGGGCATGATGGCGGGCTTGCCCTTGGGCGGACCGAGATCGCTCGAATCGGTCTCGAAGCGGAGATTGGGTTCCCAGAAATCGGCGGTCTTGCCGTCCGCCGTGGTGACGAAATAACTGTCGCGGCAGAGGCGGATCGAGCGAACTTGCCGGTCGGGCCCGACTTTCTTGAGGTCCTTGAAATTCGGCGCCATGCCCCCGCTTTGGGCCGCGGCCGGCATCTGTCCGCTGCTCGCCTCCTTCAAGAAAGCGATCAGGTCGGCGCGTTGCCGCGCATTCGGAATTCCGGCAAAGGTCATGTGGTTGTTCGGAATGAAGCGGGCCGGCGATTTCAGCCAGGCATCGAGGGTCCGCGCGCCCCAGACGACGTTCGACGTCTGCAGCGCCGGCGAATAGCGCTCGAAGCTTTTGAGGCTCCCGGCCTTCCTTCCCCAGATGCCGGCGAGGCTCGGCCCGGTCATGTTCCGGTTGGGCGCCAGGGAATGGCAGGCGGCGCAGCTTCGGTAAAGCTGCGCTCCCTGCTTCGCGTCGTCCGACGGGGTCGCGGCCTGCGCGGCAAAGGCGGTCACGGCCGCAAATGCCGCCAGAAGAAAGAAGGTATGTCTCATTGTCGTGTTCCTCATGCCACACGAATGATGCTCATCATCCCGCCTTCCTGATGGTCGAGAATGTGACAGTGGAACATCCAGTCGCCGGGATTGTCCGCGACGAAGGCGATCTCGGCGCGCTCGCGCGGCGGCATCAGCACCGTGTCGCGCCATTCGCAGTAGCGCGTCGGCTTGCCGTTCCGCGTGATGACGCGGAAGGAATGCCCGTGGAGATGGATCGGGTGATACCACGCGGTCTGGTTGTCGATCGCAAGGATGTACGACTTGCCGCGCGTCAGCGTGAGGATCGGCTTCATGTGCCGCATGTCGCCGGCTGGCACGGCGACGCCGTTGATGGCCCACATCGAGCCTCCCATCATCATGCCGCGCATGCCGCCCTTCCCCATCATTCCACCATTTCCCATCATTCCGCCATTTCCCATCATCCCACCCATGCCGTCGCCGCTCATCCCCATGCCGCCCATCATGCCGCCGGTCAGCGTCACGTCATGGCGCTGCGCGTTTGCAAGATCGGGCTCGGGCATCGTGTTGGGAGGCAGCTTTTTGGGTGGCGGCGGAAGCGCCGTTCGGAGCGGCGGCTGATCGCTGTAGGCGAGATCGACGAGCTTGTACGACAGCCGCTCATAAAAATTATCGATCACCGCGACGGTGGAGCCCGGCTTGCCGCCCAGATCGAGCACGAGATCGGTCCGCATCGCCGGACCGAGCACGACGCGGCCGCCTTCCGGCGTGTGCGGCTCGATCGGCTGGCCGTCGAGCGCAATCACCAGCGGAAACAGATTTTTGAAGACGAGTCCGAAAATTCGCGCCGGCGCCGCGTTGATGAGGCGCAGCCGGATCCGCTCGCCGCTGCGCACGCTGAAGCGGCCGGGCACGCGGCCATTGATCGTGGCCGTGTTGCCGATGCGGCCGGCCATGCTCATTTCCATCGGATTGTCGAAACCGCCGGCGATCGATCCGTCCTTCTCGAGACGGAAATCGCCCAGCACCCAGACGACATCGCGATCGACCGGCAGAGGCTCCGGCTCTTCGATGATGAAGGCGCCCATCAGGCCGCGCCCGACTTGCTCGCTGCTGTGATCATGCGGGTGATACCAGTAGGTGCCGGCGTCCGGAACCGCGAACGCGTAGGTGAAGCTCTCTTTCGGCCGGATGGGCGGCTGCGTCACATAGGGCGCGCCGTCCATCGGGTTGGGGACGCGCACGCCATGCCAGTGAATCGTGGTGTCCTCGGGCAGGTGGTTCTCGGCCACGATCCGCACGCGCTCGCCCTGGCGGAGGCGAATTTCCGGGCCAGGCACCGCGCCGTCATAACACCAGACGGCGGTCTCGGGATAATCCGCGCCCGCCATTTCAATCCGGCCCGGGCCGGCGATCAGCTTCTTTTCGACCATATCCGGAACCGCCCCGGCACGCCTTGCCGGCAACGCCATTCCGGCGATCGCTCCGCCGCCCGCAAGCAGAAGCGAGCGTCGGGATATCCGATTTGCGAATGCCACCGAATCCTCCAACCACCAATGAAGCGCCGCGACTCGGGAGATGAGTCCGAGCCTTTGCCGATCGGGCGGGTACAGCCCGTCATGCTCAGAGGAGGAAATCCCCCGCAGCGAAACAGGGGTCCTCGTTTACGCTTGGCGGCTCAGTCGAGGAGGTCCGAGATCAGGGAGAATCGAGAGGCCTTGCGCCCGTTCGGCGAGGGGCGGAGCAAAGCGCCCGGCCAGGTTGTGCGAGATCGCCGGCCCCTGCGGCAAGATCGCGGGGCTGATGGAGATGGAGCAAAATGCGAGAGCGCAATTCACCGGCGCGAAGGAAGTGTCGGAGGAATTGCCTCTGGCGCAATCCGGACAACCCGCCATCCCGCCCATTGCGGCCGCGACCGTTTGACCCTCGTCTTGCGCCATCGCCATCGGCGCGAAGGCGATAGCCTGCCCCGCGAGCCCGATGCCGAAGGCAGCGAGCAGGACCACGGCACGCAAGCGCGC
>DATEKH010000208.1:0-42983 GCA_035277525.1 Allostellaceae bacterium | reverse complement strand
GTGTTGGATCGCTGGCAGTCATCGCCATTCGCGGCTGGAATGTTCGCTCCGTTCTGGCAGTCCTTCGGGTGCGAGAGGCGCGCGTCACACCATTGGCCAATGAGTTCCAGACCTTGGTCCGTAAGCGGTTCAATGAAATCGCGCACCAGCGGACGCGCGAAAGGCGGGGTTGAGATGCCCGAGAGGGGTCAAAAGCGGAATCGCCGATCGGCACCCTAGGCGTCCCGTGAGGATTGGAGAGCGGACGCTGCGGGTGCTTATCCAGCCTGCCCGCGCCACTCGGATCGCGCTTCAAAACGGCAGCAGCCGCTTCACCCGCGCCGACACGCCGTGGCGCAAGCGCTCGCGGCGCACGACTTTTTCGCTCTCGACCCAGTTGAGCTGGACGACGCGGCGCGGACCGCTCGCCGGCGCGTGGCCGTGCCAGGAATTCTTCGTCACGCGGAAGGCGAGCAAGGTTCCCGCCGCGGGCGGCACCTCCATGATCATGTCCTCGAGATTGTCGGGCGAGCGCAGCAGCCGCAGCCGGCCGCCGAGCGCTTCCCAGGACTCGTTCATGTAGATGAGCACGGTGATGAGCTTTGAGGCGGTATCGGTGTGGATGCTGCCATCCTTCGGCTGGGCGCGGCCGCGCACCGTCACCATGGTCGGCCGGCCCGCGAGGTCGAGCGCGAATTTCTCGGCGAAGGCCGCGCGCATCGCCGGTCCCTCGATTTCGGCGAGGAAATCGGCAAAGGCCGCGCCGAAGCGCAGATCGGCGGCGGGAAAGCTTCCCGGCCGGTCGATTTTCGGATAAGCGGCAGCGAGCGCGTCGCGCGCGCCTTCGGGCACGAAGCCGGGCACGAGGATGTGCGGGAAGGGCTCGCGGCCGAGCGGCGTTGCGGCAAAGCGCTCGAGATCGATGAAGCGGTGCCCTGTCTTGGCGTTCATGACAGTCATGACAGGCTCATGATAGTCGCCGCTGCGGCGCGAGGCCAGAGATGCCGCCAAAGCCGTAGCACAGCCGGCGCTTAAGAGTGCCGGCGTCGTGCGAAGCCAAGAAATCGCCGCGCCGCCGCCCCAAAAAAACGCGCCTCCTGTGCAAATCTCGCCGCCAATTCCCGCAAAGGAAGGTCGATGAAGGAGGTCATCATGCGAGACTTTGTCGCGCTTTCTTTGTCTTTCGCACTCATCGGCGCCGGCGCCGCTTACGCCGCCGAGCCGCCCCAGCAAGCGCCATCCGCCGCGCCATCCGCGATCGGCGCCCCCCAACCGCAGACGCAAGGCGGCATCAGCTTTGTCGTCGGCGGCGTCGGCGACAACAGCCAGGACGCGATGCGCAGCCTGGCGCACAACTACGATCTGCGCCTGACCTTCGTGCAAAAGCCAAGCGGCGAATATCTCGCCGATGTTGGCGTCACCGTGGAGAACGCCCACGGCAAGACTCTGCTCGACACCAATGCCGACGGGCCGCTCTTCTATGCACAGCTGCCGCCCGGCCGCTACAAGGTTTCGGCCACGAGCAATGGCCGGACACTCACGCACAGCATCGACGTGACGGCGGATCATCCGGTGCGCCAGGCCTTTTACTGGCCGAGCGCAAGCTAGCGAGTGGCTGGATGATATACGAAATTGGATCGTCGCCCCGCGAAAGCGGGGCCCAGGGAAATCGCCGATTTCAACCCTGGATTCCCGATTACGCGGGAATGACGAGCAGACACATTGATGCCGTTCGCGCGTGTGCCTTTCTAGCAGCGCGGTTGTCCTCCGCCGGGCGCTCCTTCTAAAGTGCCCGGCGTGAACACCGACGATCTTCAGATCATTCGGCACGAAACCCTCTATCAAGGCTTCGCGCGCCTCGACCGCTACCGGCTGCGCCACCGCCTCTATGACGGCGGCTTCAGCGACGAGATGGAGCGCGAAGTGTTCGAGCGCCGGCACACGGTCGGCGTGCTGCTCTACGATCCGCAGCGCGATGAGGTGGTGCTGGTCGAGCAGTTTCGCCTCCCCGCCCATCTCGCCGGCTTTCCTGCCTGGGAGCTCGAGATCGTCGCCGGCATCACCGATCACGATGGCGAGAGCGCCGCCGATCTCGCCCGCCGCGAGGCGCGCGAGGAAGCCGGCATCGAGATCATCGGCGAGCCCGTGCCGGTGCATCATTTCATGCCCAGCCCCGGAGCCTGCACCGAGCGGGTGACGGTCTTGTGCGGGCGCGTCAGCGCCGCGGGCGCTGGCGGAATCCACGGCCTCAAGCACGAGCACGAGGACATCAAGGTCGTCGTGCTGCCCTTCCGCGCCGCGATGAAACTCGTCCGCGCCGACAAGATCGGCAACGGCTTGACCGTGCTGGCGCTTTACTGGCTCGCCGCCAACCGCGCGAGGCTGCGACAAAGCTGGCGTTGACTTGCCAGGGGCGCTGCGTGAAAGCTCATATCGGAGCGCCAGCTGGAGGCCGCCACGCATGACCGTCACGACCAAACCGCTTGATCCCGCGAGCCCGTTCTTTGCCGGCGAGATTTCAGGATTCGATGCGAAGACCGATCTCGATCCCGCTGCGATCGAGGCGCTCGAGCAGGCGATGGACCGCTACGCCGTCTGCGTGCTGCGCGGCCAGTTCTTGGGCGACGACGAGCAAATCCGCTTCAGCGAGCGCTTGGGCGAGCTCTCCTATGCGCTCAATCCCGGCCGCGCCAAGGGCCAGAGCGCACGGCTGCGGCACGAGCTTTACGACATTTCGAATCTCGACGAGGGCGACGGCATTCTCGGCGACGAGGATCGCCGGCGCATTTTGCGCGAAGGCGACCGGCTATGGCACACCGATCGCTCTTTCGTCGCCGCGGATACGACCTATTCCCTCCTCTCGGCGCGCGAAGTGCCGCCGCAAGGGGGCGATACGCAATTCGCCGATATGCGCGCGGCCTATGACGCGCTTCCGGCATCGGTCAAGACGCGCATCGACAAGCTCAAATGCGAGCATTCCATCTGGTATTCGCGCTGCCTCGCCGGCGCCAAGATGGAGAATTTCCGGCCCGACGAGATCGCGGCCATGCCCGGCGCGGTGCAGCCGCTGGTGCGCATCCATCCGCGCACCGGCCGCAAATCGCTGGTCGTCGCCTCGCACGCCTCGCACATCATCGGCATGCCGGTCGAGGAAGGCCGCGCGCTGTTGAAAGAGCTGATGGCGTTCGCGACCCAACCGCAATTCGTTCATGTCCATCGCTGGTCGGTCGGCGAGATGGTGATCTGGGACAATCGCTGCACCATGCATCGCGGCACGCCCTTCGACGACAAGCGCTATCGCCGCGACATGCGCCGCACCACGGTGCAAAACCCGCAACGCGAGACCGTGACGGCGGCGTAGGGCGTAGCACAGGCGCGCCGCGCATCGCGGCAAGCCGTCGTGCGAAGCGGAATACCCCCTCACCCAGCTTCGGCTAGGCTCGGCTTTGCCTCGCCAAGCCTCTGCAACCCTCTCCCCCTTCAGGGGAAGAGGGAAGGGTGAGGGGGCGAGCGCCTTCCCATCGCATCGCGGACAGAAAGCGTTATTGGCTTACGCGTTCTAAATTTCAGATAGATCTATAGGTCTACACCGAAGGCGGACGCGCCGCGATCGAGACCGCGTCGAGCCGGTCATAGCCCTTCCAGCGATAGACCGCGATCGAAACCGCCCAGCTCGCAACGAAAATCGCGATGATGACATAGCCGAGGCCGCCGAAATTGCCGTTGAGCCGCGCGATCCCATCCCAGAACGGGCCGGCGAATCCCAGGCGGCCGGCGACCAAGCCCAGCGCCTCGATCCCGCCGATCACCACCGCCACCATCACCGACACGAAGGTGATGACGAGATTGTAATAGAGCTTGCGCACCGGCTTGACGAAGGCCCAGCCATAGGCGCCGGTCATCAGCACCCCATCGGTGGTGTCGATCAAGCTCATGCCCGCGGCGAAGAGCGCGGGATAGACCATGACGAGCCAGGTCGGCTCGATCTTGGCGGCCTCGGCGGCGATCGCGAGCAGCGCGATCTCGGTCGCGGTGTCGAAGCCGAGGCCGAAGAGGACGCCCAAGGGAAACATGTGCCAGCTCTTGCCGATGAGGCGGAAGAGCGGACGCAGCAGCCGCGCGAGCAAGCCGCGCTGGCGCAGGAAGGTTTCGAGATCTTCTTCGATCAGCGCGCCGCCGCGCTTGACGCTCTGAAAGCTGCGATAGACCGCGCTCAACACCAGGAGATTGGCGCCGGCCACGGCAAAAAGGAACAGCACCGAGATGCTGGTGCCGACGAGGCCGCCGACTGCTTGCAGCGCCGGAAACCGGTTCTGCAGCACGCCGGTCGTGAAGGCGACGATGGCGGCGGCGAGCGCCACCACCGAGGCGTGGCCGAGCGAGAAATAGAAGCCGACGCCGACCGGACGCTGCCCCTGCTGCATCAGCTTGCGCGTGACATTGTCGATCGCCGCGATGTGATCGGCATCGACCGCGTGGCGCAGCCCGAAGCTATAGGCGAGAAACGCGGTGCCGAGCAGCACGGCATCGCCCTTGAACGCGCCGAGCGCCCAGCCCCAGGCAGCGAGATTGCCGGCCGCGAGCAGCGCGTAGACGCCGATCACCTTGGCGCGCATCCCCCTCGCGTCTCGAGCCCCGATCGATCGCATGCGCCCCCGGCGAGCCTCGCCGTCACGTCGTGGCGCGGGGATGCCGCGCGAGCGCATCGCGCGACTTCTCCATCGCGGCATAGAGCCAGCCCGCGCTCAATCCGAGCACGGCCCAGAACACCGCGGATGTCACGAGCGAGGCGGCGACGAAATGCGCGGCGATCGCCGCCGTCACCGCGTCGTTTCCCGCCGGCCGCGCCGGCGCGCCGATGAGATGCGGAAGGACGAGCAGCACCAGGCCGGCGATGCGCGCGAGCCAGGCCCGCCCGAACACGGCGAGGCCCAGCCCGGCGCAGGTCGCGAAAGCCGTCCCGAGCCACCAGCCCTGGCGCGCGTAGATATCGGCCGAGACCATGCCCGGCGGCTCCGGCGGCAATCCGAGCGCAGGCGCGAGCGCAAAAGCGGCGAAGCCCGCCGCGCCCCAGAGCAAGCCTTCGCGCGCATCGGGCACGCGGCCGGAGACAGCCTGGCGGATCGCGAAGCTGCCGCTCAAGGCGAGGCCGAAGCCGATGGCGACGATGAGATCGGCGAGATAGGTGAGCGAGATGCGCTGAAAACCGGCTGCGGGCTGCCATTCCGCGGCTTCGCCCGCCATGCCATGCGCGTGCTCCATCGCCGCGTCATGCGGCTCGGCCGCCGCTTCGTAGACCTCGGCCGCGGCGATCAGCGGGACGATCTTTGCTTGCTGCATAGCCGCCATGGCCAAGCCGGCGACAAACCCGGCGACGAGGCCGACGAAGAGGATCCGGTAAAGCAAGGAGCTGCCGATCAGTGACAGGGGAAGAAGGTGTGGCGCGCGTCATGCGTCGCGTTGTGAATCGCGGCGATCGGCGAGAACCCGGCGCCCAACACGAGAAACGCGCCGATGACGATCGCAAAAATGCCGGGCAGCGCCGCCGCCAGACCGCGCGTTGCCTCGGGCGCGAGCGCTCTTGTGGTCGAATTCGTCATTGCCGGACCTCCCCTTCTCCTGCGCTTACTCTAAGGCCCGCATCGGGCCCGATCAAGAAAGCCGCCAAGCGCGACCGCAGAGGGGCTAATGCGCGTGGGGATGGCCGTGATGCAGGTCGGGATAATGCGGATGGCGATGAACCAGCCGCGCATGCGTGTGAACATGGGAATGCGGCTCGCCGGGCGGATCGCCCGGCGCATGCGTATGCCGGTGATGCGGATCGTGGCGGTGGCGATGCTCGTGCACCATCGGCTCGTGCACATGCTCGTGCGAGTGCTGCTCGGCGAGATGCACGACGAGGCCGAACGCCATCAGCACGGCCGCGGCGATGAAGGCGAGCGTGATCGGGCCGCCGAAGATCGCGAAGCCCAGCACCGCGCCGATGAAGGGGGCGGTCGCGAAATAGGCGCTGGTGCGCGCCGCGCCCAAATGGCGCAGCCCCAGGACGAAGAGCGCGAGGCTCACCCCGTAGCCGAAAAAGCCGACGAGGCCGGCGGCAAGGAGCGTCGCCGGTTCCGGCCAGGCGCCGCCCCAGGCCGCGGCGAGCGCGAGATTGACGCTCCCGGCGGCGAGGCCTTTCGCCATCGCGACATCGAGCGGATCGGCGTTCGACAGCTTGCGCGTAAGATTGTTGTCGATTGCCCAGGCGAGGCAGGCGCCGGCGATCGCCAGCGCGGCGAGGCCCAGGCGCGGCGCGGTGAAGCTCGGAGAGGAAAGCAGCAGCGCGCCGAGCACGATCGCGGCCGCGCCGAGCGCGATGCGCCGATCGAGATTCTCGCGGAACACGAACCAGGCGATCATCAGGGTGAAGACGCTCTCGAGATTGAGCAGCAGCGAGGCTGCGGGAGCGTCGATCCCGGCAAGCCCGATCATCAGCAGCACCGGCCCGACGATGCCGCCCGTCAGAATGACCGCAGCAAGCCACGGCAGGTCCGCGCGCCGCAGCGGCGCCTCTTGCGGCGCGCCCTTGCCGGCCGCGCGCACGAGCCGCACCAGCGCGAGCCCCAGCCCGGCGCCGAGATAGAGCAGCCCCGCCAGCATCCAGGGTGAGACCGCACCCAAGAGCAGCTTGGCGAGCGGCGTGCTCGCGCCGAAGAGCGCCGCCGAGGCGAGCGCCACCGGCACGCCCGGCCAGCGCGGCGATTGGGCGGAAGCGCTCATGCCGCGCGCCCCTTCAGGAATGCGCGCTGTCGGATTGCAGCTGGATGTAATTCTCGATGCCGATCTGGCCGGTGAGCTCGAGCTGCGTCTCGAGGAAATCGACGGCCGCTTCCTCCGCCGTCAGGATGTCGGCGAGCAACTCGCGGCTGCCGAAATCGCGCACCGATTCGCAATGGATGATGGCGACGCGCAAATCGCCGAGCCCCTTCTGCTCGAGCTTCAAATCGCACTCGATGATCTCGCGCACATTTTCGCCGATCAGCAGCTTGTCGAGATCTTGCAGATTGGGCAAACCTTCGAGGAACAGGATGCGCTCGATCAGGCGATCGGCGTGCTTCATCTCGTCGATCGATTCAAGGCGTTCGCGCTCGCCGAGCTTGGTCACGCCCCAATTCTTCAGCATGCGCGCGTGCAGAAAATACTGGTTGATGGCGGTCAGCTCGTTCTTGAGGATGGTGTTGAGATGCTGAAGCACCGTCGCGTCGCCGCGCATGCGGGTTCTCCTGCCGGTTGGAACGCCTCTCGCGCGCCGCCGCGCGCCGCCCGTCTCAAACCGTGACGGAATCGCTCTGGCAGGTCAAATCGCGCAGGATTTCCTCGACCGTCGGCTTGCACCGGCCGCATTTCGGAGCACAGCCGAGCGCGCGATAGATGCTACGCGCGGAACCGTCGCCGCTCGAGGCCGCTTCGCGAACGTGGCGATCGGTGAAGGCGTTGCACAGGCAGACATACATGAGCGGCTCTCCGAAGCGGGCGCGGCGGAGAATACACGAATTCGCGAAAAACGCTAATGCGACTTATTCGCAGATGATCACCCCGGCGTCCGGCGCGGCCGATCCACCGGCCTCGTCATTCCCATTTAACTAGCTGATCTATAAAAATATTTTATCAGTCTAGCCGATCATAGAGGCACCCAGCGGCCGAACGCCGCACCCCCGGGCGAGACCGGGAGCGCAGGCTTTGCGCTTCCCCCGCCCCGGTGCCGCGCGCGATCCGTCCGGCTCGTCGGCGCACCCATCGCCGCTCGCGTCATCGTGCGCTTGTCGCAATGAGTGTCCGTCTTTGCGTCCCGCACTTCGCTCGATCGCTTGCACGATGGCGATGCGCAACGACGCGGTCGCTGTGCTCTCCTTATTGATCGCGAGGGGCCGCGCTTCTACTCTTTCATGATTATGATTCGCGACGGTTTCATCGGTACGATCGGCAACACCCCGCTCATCAAGTTGCGCCGCGCTTCGCAAGAGACCGGATGCGACATTCTCGGCAAGGCGGAGTTCCTCAATCCCGGCGGCTCGGTCAAGGACCGCGCCGCGCTCTTCATCATTAGGGACGCGGAGGAGCACGGGCTCTTGCAGCCCGGCGGCGTCATCGTCGAGGGCACGGCGGGCAATACCGGCATCGGCATCGCGCTGGTCGGCAATGCGCTCGGCTACAAATCGGTCATCGTCATGCCCGAGACGCAGAGCCAGGAGAAGAAGGACATGCTGCGGCTGTGCGGCGCCGATCTGCGGCTCGTGCCCGCCGTGCCCTATGCCAATCCGATGAACTATGTGCGCTATTCCGAGACCCTCGCCAAGGAAGTCGCGGCAAGCTCGAAGAACGGCGCGATCTGGGCCAATCAATTCGACAATCTCGCCAATCGCCGCGCGCATTACGAGACCACCGGGCCCGAGATCTGGGATCAGACCGAGGGCAAGGTCGACGCCTTCGTCGCCTCGGTCGGCACCGGCGGCACGCTGGCCGGCACCGCGATGGCGCTCAAAGAGCGCAGCAAGCGCGTCAAATGCTATCTCGCCGATCCGATGGGCTCGGCGATTTACAGCCATTACGCGCATGGTGTCCTGAAAGCCGAAGGCAATTCGATCACCGAAGGCATCGGCCAGGGCCGCATCACCAAGAATCTGGAAGGCGCGCCGCTCGATGGCTGGTTCCAGGTGACGGACGAGGAAATGCTGCCTGTCCTCTTCGATCTCGTCACCGAAGAAGGTTTGATCCTCGGCGGCTCGACCGGCATCAACCTACTCGGCGCGATCAAGGCGGCAAAGGAGCTGGGGCCGGGCCACACCATCGTCACCATCCTCGCCGATTACGGCACGCGCTACCAGTCGAAGCTCTTCAACCCCGCTTTCCTGCGCGAGAAACACCTGCCCGTGCCGAAATGGCTCGACACGCCTTAAACAAACGTACCGGAAAAGCTCTCAGCGTCATCGCGAGGCCGCATCCCTCGACAAGGCTCGGGATGAGGGCGGCCGTGGCGATCCAGAACTCAAGCAAGCTTATGCGATCCTGGATTGCTTCTCGGCCTGCGGCCTCCTCGCAATGACAAGCTGCTGCGCTCCTTCGCACTGAGGGGAGAAAGAAATGCCCTACGCCCATCCCGAAAGTCTCGTCTCGACCGACTGGCTCGCGGCTCATCTCCATGAGCCCGAGCTGCGCGTTTTCGATGCGTCCTTCACGCTGCCCGGCGTGACGCCGACGGCGCAGGAGGAATATGCGCGGCGGCACATTCCAAGCGCGGTGTTCTTCGATATCGACGCGATATCCGATCACGCCAATCCCCTGCCCCATATGCTGCCGAGCGCGGAAGACTTCGCGCGCATGGTTGGCGCGCTCGGCATCGGCAACGATCGACAGATCATTCTCTACGACATCGCCGGCTTCGGCTCGGCGCCGCGTGCCTGGTGGATGCTGCGCGTTTTCGGCCATGACAAGGTCGCGCTGCTCGATGGCGGCTTGCCAAAATGGCTCGCCGAAGGCCGAGCGGTCACGGCTGATGTGCCGCAGCCGAAGCCCGTCATCTTCGAGGCTCGGTTCGACGGCTCGCGGGTGCGCAGCAAGGCGCAGCTTCTGGGCAACCTCGCAACCAAGCGCGAGCTGGTGCTCGATGCGCGCAGCGCCGGGCGCTTTGCCGGCACCGCGCCCGAGCCGCGGCCGGGTCTGCGCGGCGGCCACATCCCCGGCAGCGTCAATCTGCCTTACGATCGGCTTGGTGACCCGAAGACCAAGACATTCCTGCCGGCGGAGCAGATCGAGCAGCGCTTTCGCGAAGCGGGCATGGAGCGCGGCAAGCCGGCGGTGACGAGCTGCGGCTCGGGCGTGACGGCTTGCGCGCTCGCCTTCGGGCTGCACCTCATCGGCTGGGGCAAGGCCGGCGTTTATGACGGCTCGTGGTCGGAATGGGGCTTGCCGGGCGACACGCCGGTCGCGACCGGCGTCTGAAGACCATCGAAGCCATGACCGTTTCCGACAAGGCCGCCGCGGCGACCGCGCCTTTGATGGTGCCGCTGGTGGTGACGCTGTTCTTCGCCTGGGGCTTCGCCACGGTTCTGGTCGATCCCTTGATCCCGAAGCTCAAATCGCTCTTCACCCTCGATTATGTCGAGGTGATGCTGACGCAGTTCAGCTTCTTCATCGCCTATTTCATCGTCTCGCTACCGGCGGGAGCGCTCATCGCCAAGATCGGCTATGTGCGCGGCATCGTCGTTGGGCTGTTGCTGATGGCGCTGGGCTGCAGCCTGTTCTCGCCCGCGGCATCGCTCGGCATCTTTCCCGGCTTTCTCCTCGCGCTCTTCGTCATGGCTGCCGGCATCACCACGCTGCAAGTCGCGGCCAACCCGCTGATCGCGATCCTCGGCACCGCGCGCAGCTCGCATAGCCGCCTCACCTTCGCCCAAGCCTTCAACTCGCTCGGCACCACCATCGGCCCGTTCATCGGCGCCTATTTCATCTTGGGCGGCGGGCCGGCGCCGCTTCCGGCGGGCGCCTCCCCTGCCTTGCTCGCCACGCAGCGCAGCGCCGAGGCGCATGCAATCGAAGGTCCGTTCCTCGCGATCGCCGGCGGGCTCGTCGTGCTCGCACTGATCTTCTTCCTGGCGCGGCGCCAGCGCGTCGGCGTCGCAATGCAAGTTGTCGCCGGACGCCGCGATCTCGCGCTCTTCGCGCGGCCGCGGCTCCTCTGCGGCGCGCTCTCGATCTTCACCTATGTCGGCGCCGAAGTATCGATCGGCAGCTTGATGATCAATTACCTGATGCAGAACCGCACGCTCGGTCTCGACCCGGTCTCGGCCGGCAAGCTGCTGTCCTTTTATTGGGGCGGCGCCATGGTCGGGCGCTTCATTGGCGCCGCGGTGCTGACGCGCATCGAGGCCGGCACCGTGCTCGCGGCTTGCGCCCTGGGCGCGGCCGTGCTCGCCTCGACCTCGGCGCTCTCGGCCGGCATGGTCGCGGCCGTGACCGTGCTCGCCATCGGTCTTTGCAACTCGATCATGTTCCCGACCATTTTCACGCTGGCGATCGAGGGCCTCGGCGAGGACACGCCGCGCGGCTCGGGGCTCCTATGCCTCGCCATTGTCGGCGGAGCGGTGATCCCGCTTGTCTCGGGCTATGCCGCCGATCATCTTGGCCTCTCGCTCGCGCTCTTCGTGCCGGTCGCGTGTTATCTCTGGATCGCGACCTATGGCGGGCTCACGCGGTTCGGAATCGTCGATCGCGAGCCGGCAAGCACGCCCGCTCGATCCTAGAGCTCGCGGCGCAAGCGCCGGTCGAGCGCGTGAGGCCCGCCGCCGCGCAGCGCGATCGCGAACATCACCAAGCCCCAGAACAGCGTGTACTCATAGCCGTGAAAGCCATGCGGCCAGAACACGTCGAAGGTGATGATCGCCAACTCGATCGCCGCCGCCGCGGCGAAGAACCGGGTGAAGAGGCCGAGCGCGATGCAGATGCCGCCGACGAATTCGAAAAACGTCAGCACGATATTGTGAAAGGGATCGAATTGCGGCTTGAGCGCCGCAGTCGTGCCGCTGCTGATGGCGGCGAAGATCACTGGCAGCCGCACCGCCTTTTCCCGGCCATGGATCGCAAGATCGATCCCGGCCGCAAGCCGGATGACGAGCCAGGAAAACGGGATCGCGGCGCGGTAGAAGGGCTCGAGAAACGGCAGCAGCAGTCGGGGCGAGGAAGGCGAAGCGGAGGTGGCCCTGGGAGAAGAAGCGATATGCGCCATTGGCACTCTTTTGCTCATGCGGATTGATCGCGGCGCCGGAGGCCCGCATCGGCTTATAGGCGGGCGGGCTTCGCCGCCATCCCCGCAGCCAAGCACGTCGCTGTGACACATCCGTGACATAGCGCGCGGCCAATCGGCGCTGCCAACCGCACCGCGCAGGCGGAGCGCGGAACCCGCGCGTTCGCGTCGCTGTTTCGCAATTGGAAGTGCAGGACGACCAACGGCGCAGGGTCAGGGCTTCGGCTTGTTCGGGCTCCGGTTGCGCCGCTGGGGAGAGTCGGGTGGGGATGAGGAGGAGCCGATCTTTTCGGCCCTGCGCGCCGATCGCTCGCAACCTCTGCCCCAGGAGTGCTCATGCCCTTCGATGCCATCATGCTTCGCTCTCCCGCCCCGAATCTGCCGGGCCTTCCCCCTTTGGAGGCCGCCGCCGCGCGCGCCGGGCTCAAGCGCTTCGATTTGGCGCTGCTCGAGCGCCACAAATCCCTCGAGCTCGGCCGGCATCCGCCGAGTTGGGGCTATCGCTACCGCGGCTTGCTTAGGCTCGCCTTCGGCCTGGTCCTGGTCGCCGGCGGGCTCGGTTTTATCGAGCTCGCGGCGCATGGATCTCCGCTCGCGGGCATCGGCATGGCCATTTGCCTCATTGCCCTGCTTGCTTTCGTGCAATCGAAAAAGATGCGCGGGCCCGCACATTGGCAGGAACGGCCCGCGCCGGCCCTGGCCGGCGTGCATCCGCGAATTGCGCATGAGGCGCGGCGCTTGCGCGCGGAGCTGCCGGAGGTGGAATTCCGGCTCGGCGAGCTGGTCCAGGACCGGGTCCTGCTCGACCCCTATCTCGTCGCCATCAAGGGCGACGAGCGGCTGCTGCTCGGGATCTGGAACGGCACGACCGTCCTCGTCTGCGCCTGACTCGCGACCTGGCGAGACGGCGTCCCAAGGATCCCGTCTCGTTTGTTGCATCGCGATTGAGAGACCTCACCCGCGGGATCGCCGGCGCAAGCCGCAGCGCGAGTGGCCGGCTACCTGTTCGAGAGGTGGCGGTGTTGCCCGAAGACATCGCGAAAACCGGGCTCGAGGGTAGCCCTGAACATTCTGCCCGCACCTACGGCATCGGTTGAGGCGGCTTCCTGGTTTCGCCCGATCCATGCCGAAGATTCGTCCTCCTACCCTTTTGCTTCCGACCAGGAGGCAGGCATGGGACGCTTAGGATCGTTGCTCGTTTTATCTCTACTAGCCGTCGCTTCAGTCGCCTTTGCGCAAGCTCCGGCAGTCTCAGAAGCGCCAGCGAACTCGCCGGAAGCGGTGACGCGCACGTTGGTCGTTGGCGATCACGACAAGATTCAAGCACGGGTCGACGCAATCGACTACGCCAGCCGCACGGTCGCCCTCAAAACGGACAGTGGAAGCATCACGCTTCAAGTCGGACCGCAGGCCAAGAACTTCAACCAAGTGAAGGTTGGCGACAAAGTGACAGCCGATTTTTACAGCGCCGCCGCAGTTTATGTGCGCCGCGTCGGCGACCCGCCTTCCGTCGACGAAAGGACCGCCGTCGAGTATGCCGCGCCGGGCGCGCAACCGGGCGGCATCATCGTCAATACCAAGGAAATCACAGCACGGGTGGATGCCATCGACCCGAAGACCCGCATGCTCATCCTCATGGGTCCCGCGGGCAACAGGGTCTCGATCAAGGTTGACGACGCAGTCGAGAATTTTAATCGCATCAAGACAGGCGATCAGGTCGTCGTGCGCTATGCGGAAGCCCTAGCGTTGTCGGTCGACAAGAACTAAAGCGCCCGCGCGAAAGGCTGCTTTCCTCGTTCGTTGCTCCGCTTGCGCGGCGACAACGAGGCGCTGTCGATGTCCGAAAAGCCTCGTTTCCAAGCGCCGGTCAGTAAGACTTGTCGATCGGTCGCCGCCGCTTCCCCGTTTTAGGAGAGACGGAGCCGCCGTTACGGTCTGCGAGCAGCAGCCTTAATGCCCGAGGATGTTGCTGAGGAAGAGCCGCGCGCGCTCGCTTTTCGGCGCGGAAAAGAATTCCTCGGGCGGCGCTTCCTCGACGATCCGCCCCTCGTCCATGAAGACGATACGGTCCGCCGCGCGCCGGGCAAAGCCCATCTCGTGCGTCACGCAGATCATGGTCATGCCCTCCTCGGCGAGAGCGATGATGACGTCGAGCACTTCCTTGATCATCTCGGGATCGAGCGCCGAGGTCGGCTCGTCGAACAGCATCGCCTTGGGGCGCATGGCGAGGGCGCGCGCGATCGCCACGCGCTGCTGCTGCCCGCCCGAGAGCTGACCCGGATATTTCTCCGCCTGCTCGGCGATATGCACGCGCTCGAGGAAATGGAGCGCGATCTCGCGCGCCTCGGCCGCCTTCATGCCACGCACCTTCGTCGGCGCGAGCGTCAGATTCTCGAGCACGGTCAGATGCGGGAAGAGATTGAATTGCTGGAACACCATGCCGATGTCGCGCCGCACCTGCTCGATCTCTTTGGGCGCGTCGGTCAGTTCGACGCCGTCGACGATGATGCGGCCGGCCTCGTGCCGCTCGAGCCGGTTGATGCAGCGCACCAGCGTCGATTTGCCCGAGCCCGACGGACCGCAGACGACGACGCGCTCGCCGCGCCTGACGCTGAGGCTCACGCCCTTCAAGGCCTGGAACGCGCCATAGCGTTTCTCGACGCCGATCAGCTCGATCATCGCGCTCGCACCGTTCATCGCACCGCCCGCCTTTGCTCGAGGCTCGCCTCGAGCGCACGGCTGTAGCGCGACATGAAGAAGCAATAGACGAAATAGATCGCGGCGATGAAGAGATAGGCCTCCCAATAGAAGCCGCGCCATTGCGGATCGGTGATCGCGCTCGAGGCCGTCGCGACTAGATCGAAGAGCCCGACGATGGTGACGAGCGTCGTATCCTTGAATGCAGAAATGAAGGTGTTGACGAGCGGCGGGATCGCGATCTGCAGCGCCTGCGGCAAAATGATGAGTCGCATCGCCCGCCAATAGGACAGGCCCAGGGCGTCGGCCGCTTCGTATTGGCCGCGCGGAATCGCCTGCAACCCGCCGCGCACCACCTCGGCGAGATAGGCGGCGTAGAACAGCATAAGGCCCGCGAGCGCCCTGAGCGCGTTGGCAAGGTTGACCCCGCCCGGCAGGAAGAGCGGCAGCATCACCGACGCCATGAACAGCACGGTGATGAGCGGCACGCCGCGAACGAGCTCGATATAGCCGACCGCGAGCGCGCGCAGCACCGGCAGCTCGGAGCGCCGGGCGAGCGCCAGCAGCACCGCCAGGGGAAAGGCGCCGGCGAGACCGATGACCGCGAGAAAGAGCGTCAACGGCAAGCCGTTCCAGAGATCGGTGCTGACGCGGGGAAGCCCTGCGACGCCGCCGAGCATCAGGACAAGGCTCAGGCCGAGCCCGAAAATCCAGATCGCCCCCAGCAACCGGCCGCGCCGCCACAGCCGCCGGTCGCAGCTTAAGAGCACGAGCCCGGTGAAGAGCAGGATGACGAGGAGCGGCCGCCATTGCTCGGCATAGGGAAAACGGCCGAAGAGAATGAAACGGTACCAATGGCCGATGAAGGCCCAGCACGCCCCGGCATCGCCGCTCGCCGCGCGGCAGGCGCGGCCGTCGGGCGCCGACCATACCGCATGAACCAGCCCCCAATCGACGACGCTCCACGCTCCGCGCAGGATCAGATAGAGCGCGCCCAGCGTCAGGATGCTGTTCCACACGCCGTTGAAGAGATTGGCGCGGAGCCAGAGGAGCGCGCGCATGGCTAGGACCTGCGCTTGCACATCAGTGAGTCACCCCCACCCGGCGCTGCGCGCCGACCTCCCCCTTCAAGGGGGAGGTAAAATTGGGAGGCGCGCCGAAGCTTCGCCTCCCCCCTTGAGGGGGAGGCCGCGAGCGATAGCGAGCGGGTGGGGGGTTCATTACTGATTGGCGACATTACCGCTCCACCAGGCGGGTGCGCGCGTTGACCACGTTGAGCGCGCCCGCGATCGCAAGGCTCAAGGCGAGATAGATCGCCATCATCAGCGCGATCGCCTCGATCGCCTGGCCGGTCTGGTTGAGCGTGGTGTTGGTGACCGACATGAGATCGGGAAAGCCGATCGCGACGGCGAGCGAGCTGTTCTTGGTGAGCGCCTGGTATTCGCCGATCAAGGGCGGCAGGATGATGCGCCAGGCTTGCGGCAACACGACATGACGCAGCGCCGGCCCGCGGCGAAGCCCCAAAGCCGCCGCCGCCTCGCTCTGGCCGCGCGGCACGCCTTCGATCCCGGCGCGCACGATCTCGGCGATGAACGCCGCGGTATAGACGACGAGGCCGATGAGCAGCGCGGCGAATTCCGGCGTCACCGCATGCCCGCCGGCGAAGTTGAACCCGGCGAGATGCGGAACGTCCCAATGAATGCCGCCGCTGAAGGACGGCACCGGAAAGACGAGGCCGCGATTGGACAGGAACACGCCGGGCGCGAGCTTCCAGGCTTGACGCGGCCCGGGCGCGGCGATGCGCAGCACGTCCCACCACAGAAAGAGCTGCAGCAGCAGCGGCACGTTGCGCAGCGCCTCGATATAGAGCGCGGCAAGATTGCGGATGAGCCAGTTGGAGGAGAGCCGCGCAATGCCGATGAGAAGGCCTAGCACGCTCGCGAAGATGCAGCCGAGCGCCGCGATCTCGATCGTGTTGAGCAGCCCGACCAGCAGCGCGCGGCCATAGCTGTCGGCGGCCGAATAGGAAATGAGCGTCTCGCCGATGGCGAAAGAGGCTTGGCGCCCGAGATAGGAGAAGCCGGTGGCGATGCCCTGGCGCGCCAGATTGTCGAGCGTGTTGTTGACGAGATAGGCGGCCAAGCCCAGCACGACGCCCAAGACCAGCGCCTGCAGGAGGAGGATTCGCGCCTTTGCCGCCATGCCTTTTACAACGCCCCCTCACCCTCCCCTCTCCCCCTGAAGGGGGAGAGGGTTGCGCAGGCCTGGCGAGGCGAAGCCGAGCCTAGCCGGAGCTGGGTGAGGGGGTAACGATGGCATCGATGCGAGATGCCTTCACGCAACTCAAAACCAGATCTCATCGGATCGGCATTGCGTACATCAGCCCGCCTTGGGTCCACAGCGCGTTGATGCCGCGATCGAGCTTTAGGGCCGAGTCCTTGCCGACATCGCGGTCGAAGATCTCGCCGTAATTGCCGACCTCTTTGATGATGTCATAAGCCCAGGCATTGCCGAGATGGAGCGACTTGCCCATGCCCGGCACGACGCCGAGCATGCGCTGGATCTCGGGATCGGTGCTTTTCTTCATCGCGTCGACATTCTTGGAATTGATGCCCTTCTCCTCGGCGTCGATCAGTGCGAAGACCGTCCAGCGCACGATCTCGAACCATTCATCGTCGCCCTGGCGCACCGCCGGCGCGAGCGGCTCCTTCGAGACCACCTCGGGCAGGAGAACATAATCGTCGGGATTGGCCGCGCGCCCGGCGCGGCTGCCGGCAAGCCCGGAGCGATCGGCAGTGAACGCATCGCACCGCCCCGAATAGAAGGCATTCTCGGTCTGATCGAGCGTCTCGATCACCAAGGGCTTGAAGCTCATCTGATGGGTGCGAAAATAATCGGCGAGGTTCAATTCGGTGGTGGTGCCCGCCTGGACGCAGATGGTCGCGCCATCCAGTTCCTTGACGCTTTTGACGCCGAGTTTCTTCGCCACCATGAAGCCTTGGCCGTCATAGTAATTGGGCGGCGCGAAAAGAAGTCCGAGATCGGCTTCGCGCGTCAAGGTCCAGGTGGTGTTTCGGGTCAGGACGTCGGTCTCGCCCGATTGCAGCTGGGTGAAGCGCTGCTGCGTCGTGCCCGGCACGAAGCGCGTTTTCGCAGCATCGCCCAGCACGGCCGCGGCGATCGCGCGGCAGGTATCGACATCGAGCCCGGTGTAGCGCCCCTGCCGATCTGCGATCGAGAATCCGGCGAGGCCGGTCGAGACGCCGCAGGTGACGTAGCCGCGCTGTTTGACCTTATCGAGCGTCGGCCCGGCATGAGCGGGGACGGTAATCGCCAGCAACAAAAAAGCCGCCGCGGGCAGCATCGCCCTCATCATCGTCCCTGTTCTCCCGGTGAAGCCCCGACGCGGCGGCGATCATAGCAAGCACGGCGCGGCCGTGCACCTCGCGGCGAAGCGATGCCTTCAGCGCCCGGCGAAGAAGTCGTGCACCTTCTGGTAGGCGCGCTGGAAGAAGCTGCTGGTCTCCTGCGCGCCCTCCTTCACCTTGGCGCCGGCGTCCTGCGCGCCTTGCCCGATCGCGGCGCCGGTGCTTTGCGCGCCCGACTGAATTTTTGCGCCAGCATCCTGCGCGCCTTGCTTCACCGCCTCGCCCGCCGGCTGGGTCTTTTCCTGAATGGCATTGCCGGCATCCTTGGCGCCCTGGGTGATGGTGGAGCCCGCGTTCTGCGCGCCCTCCTTGATCGCCTGGCCGACCGGCGCGACCTTCTCCTGGATCGCGCTGCCGACATCCTTGGCGCCTTGCGTGATCGCAGCGCCGGCATCCTGCGCGCTCTTCTTGATCGCCTCGCCCGCCGGGGCGAGCTTTTGGCCGAGATCGTCGGCATAAGCCGGCACGGCAAGCCCGATCAGCGCGACCGCCAGCGCGGCAGGCACAAGCTTCGTCTTAATCATCGCCCTCGATCCTTCTCGACAAGGGGAACGCAATCATAGCGCGATCAGTGCGGGTTCGTCACCGGCGGCGCCGGCAGCGCCTCCTCGCCGCCCTCGTGCGCATGCTCGGCGCCGATCAGCATATAGACCGCCGGCACGACGAAGAGGGTGAAGAGCGTGCCGATGGCGAGCCCCGAGAAAATGATGAGACCGATCGAGAAGCGCGACACCGCGCCCGCGCCGGTGGCCGTAAGCAAGGGCACGACGCCGAACACCATCGCCGCCGTGGTCATGAGGATCGGCCGCAAGCGGATCGCAGCCGCCTCCTCGATCGCCTCGCGCTTCGATTTGCCCGCCGCCTGCAAGGTGTTGGCGAATTCGACGATGAGGATGCCGTGCTTGCTGATCAATCCCATCAAGGTGACGAGCCCGACCTCCGAATAGATGTTGAGCGACGCGCCCGGCAGCTGAAAGATCGAGCAGACGAGCAGGACGACCAGCGCGCCGGCGATCGACATCGGCACCGAGACCAAGATCACCACCGGATCGCGGAAGCTCTCGAACAGCGCCGCCAGCGCCAGGAAGATGATGATCACGGCGAAGCCGAAGGTCGCGACGAACCCGCTCGATTCCTGAACGTATTGGCGCAACGAGCCGCCGTAATCGACCGAATAGCCCTCGGGCAGCGTGCGCGCCGCGAGGTCTTGCAGATAGGCGAGCGCGTCGCCGGTCGGAACGAAGGCCACGCCCTGGATGGTCGCGGAATTGAGCTGCTGGAAGTGGTTCAAGGATTCCGGCACCGTCGTGGTCGTGAGCTTGGCGATGGTGGCGAGCGGGATCGGCGTGCCGTCGGATGTCTTGATGTAGTAGTTGAGCAATTGCTGCGCGTTGAGCCGCGCCGCCTGCTCGACCTGCGGGATCACCTTGTAGGAGCGGCCGCTGAGGCTGAAATAGTTGACGTAGCCGCCGCCCAAGGCGGTGGCGAGCGCGCTGCCGACATCGCTCATCTTCAAGCCCATCTGCGCCGCCATGTCGCGGTCGATCGCCACCGTGGTTTCCGGCTGATCGATCCGCAGATCGGTGTTGATGAACAGGAAGTTGCCGCTCGCCTGCGCCTCCTTGAGGAAATTCTGCGCCACCGTGTTGAGCTGATCGAAGGGCTGCGTCGTCTTGATGACGAATTGGATCGGCAGGCCGAAAGCGCCCGGGAGCGACGGCGGCAAGGCGGTCGCGACCTGCTCGCCCGCAATCTCGTTGTTGATCTCGTGCTGCAGCAAAGGCTGAATCTGGTTGGCGGTGCGCGTGCGCTGATCCCAGGGCTTGAGGTTGAGGCCGGCGAGCGATTGGCCCGGCGCGTCGATCTGGAAGACGTGCTGCAGCTCCGGCAATTTCGAGAAGATGCCGTAGAGCTGCTTGGTGTAGAGCAGCTTTTGCTGCAAGGTCGCGTTGGGCGCCGTGGTGGCGAAGCCGATCACGAAGCCCTGGTCCTCGTCGGGCGCCAGCTCGGTCTTCTGGAAACCCCAGAGGAAATAGATGCTGACGAGAATGATGGCGGCAAAGACGCCGGTCACCGGCAGCGTGTCGAGGCTGCCGTGCAGCATGCGGCGATAGCGGTCGCGCAAGCGGTTGAACCAGCGATCGACGAAATCGGTGAAATGCGCCTGCCAGCCGCGATCGCCGGCGTGATGGGGCTTCAACAGCCGCGAGCACATCATGGGCGAGAGGGTCAGGGCGACGATCGCCGAGACCGTGACCGCGCCGACGAGCGTGAACGCGAACTCGGTGAAGAGCGCGCCGGTCAGCCCGCCCTGGAAGCCGATCGGCACGTAGACCGCGATCAGCACCACCGTCATGGCGATGATCGGTCCGCCCAGCTCGCGCGCGGCCAGCATCGCCGCCTGCATCGGCCGCACGCCTTCTTCGAGATGGCGGTTGACGTTCTCGACCACGATGATCGCGTCGTCGACCACGAGGCCGATCGCGAGCACCAGCGCCAGTAGGGTGAGCAGATTGATCGAGAAGCCGAACAGCAGCATCATCATGAAGGTGCCGATCAGCGATACCGGAATCGCGATCGCCGGAATCACGACGGAGCGCAGCGAGCCGAGGAAGAGGAACACCACGAGGATCACGATCAGCACCGCCTCGACGAGGCTGCGGATGACCTCGCGGATGGAGCTGTTGACGAAATCCGTCGAATCGTAGATCACCTCGGCCTGAAGCCCTTGCGGGAGCTGCGAGCGGATATCGGGCAGCGTCGCATGCACCGCTTTGATGACGTCGAGCAGATTGGCCGCCGGCGCCACCTGCACGCCGATATAGACCGCGTCCTGGCCGTCAAACGCGACCCGCGTCTCGTAGCTGTCGGCGCCGAGCGTGACCTGGGCCACGTCCTCGAGCCGCACGATCGCGCCGCCCGACTGCTTGACCACGAGCTTGCGGAACTCGGGCAGCGTGTGAAGGTTGGTGGCAGCGGTGAGATTGACCTGCACCATCTGGCCCTTGGTCGAGCCCAGCCCGGCGATGTAGTCGTTGTTGGCGAGCGCCTGGCTGACATCGGCGGCGGTCACGCCGAACGCAGCCATCTTGCGCGGATCGAGCCAGGCGCGGAGCGCGAAGTTCTGCGCGCCGACGATCTCGGCGGTTTGAACGCCCGCAACCGCCTGCAGCTTCGGCTGCACCACGCGCACGAGGTAGTCGGTGATCTGGTTCCGGCCCAGCACGTTGCTCTTGAAGCCGATATACATCGCATCGAAAGTCTGACCGACCTTGATGGTCAGCACCGGCTGCTGCGAGCCGGGCGGGAGCTGGTTGAAGACCGAGCTGACCTTGCTCTGGATCTCGGTCATCGCCTTGTCGGGATCGTAATTGAGGCGAAGATTGACGGTGATCGTCGACACGCTCGACTGGCTGGTCGAGGTCATGTAGTCGATGCCGTCGGCCTGCGCGATCGCGTTCTCGAGCGGCGTCGTGATGAAGCCGGCGACCACGTCGGGATCGGCGCCGTAATAGGTCGTCATCACCGTCACAACCGCGTTCTCGGTTTGCGGGAACTGGAACACCGGCAAGGTGACAAGCGCGCGCAAGCCGAGCACGAGGATAAAGAGGCTCACCACGGTCGCGAGAACCGGGCGGCGGATGAAGATGTCGGTGAAGTTCATCGCGCGCTTCCGCTCATTCTTCCTCGGGTTGCGGATTGGGGTTGTCGAGCGGCTGGACCGTGTTGTTGACGTTGAGCGGCGTGCCGTTGCGCAGCTTGATCTGACCGGCGGTGACGACGGTCTGCCCCGGCGTGACGCCTTTGACGATGGCGACCTGATCACCCCGCGTGGCACCGGTCGTCACGAACACCTGCTGCGCCACCAGCTCGTCCTTGCCGGCGCCGCCCTCGGCCTTCTTTTGGACGAGATAGACCGTATTGCCATAGGGATTGTAGGTAATCGCCGTCTGCGGCAGCGTCACGTAATCCTGCGGCGCGCCGACATCGATCGAGACCGCGGCGAACATGCCGGGCAGCAGGCGATGCTCGGGATTGCCGAGCGTCGCGCGGACCTGAACGTTGCGCGTCGCGGTGTCGACCTTCGAATTGATGGCGAGAATGCTGCCGGGAAAGCTTTCGCCCGGAAAGGTGTCGACCGTGACGCTCAGCTTCTGGCCGACCTTGATCTGCGACAGCGCCTGCTGCGGCAAGGTGAAATCGACGAAAATCGGATCGAGCGATTGCAGCGTGACGATGGTCGTGCCGGGCGAGAGATATTGCCCGACATCGATCTGGCGAATGCCGAGCTTGCCGGCGAAGGGCGCGCGGATCACCTTGTAATTGACGATCGCCTGCTGCTGCGCGACCTGCGCCTCGTCGGATTTCAAATTCTGCGCATCGGTGTCGATCACCTGTTGGCTCACCGCCTGCGCCTTGAGCTGGCGCAGGTCGCGCTCATAGGTGATGCGCGCGAGCGCCGCTGTCGCCTTCAAGGCATCGAGCTTGGCGATGTCGTCTGCGGCCGCGAGTTCGACGAGCAGCGTGCCTTGCCCCACCTCGACGCCGGATTCGAAATGCACCGCCGAGACCGTGCCCGCCACCTGCGTCGAAAGATCGGCGCCGCGCGCGGCGCGCAGGCTGCCGACCGCGTGAAGCTGATTCTGCCACGGCTCGGTCTTGGCGACGATGGTCGAGACCGTCTGCGGCGGATTGGAGAGGCTCGCCAGAACCTGCTTCTTGAAATAGGGCACGGCGACAAGCTCGAAGGCGAAGATCGCGCCGAGCACGATGCCGACCGCGAGCAGCATGAGGATCATGCGTTTGGCCATTCGCAAATTCCTTGGCTTAAGGCTTCTTGGCCGCGTCGGCGCTCTGGGCGGCGACGTCGCTGCGGTTCCACCACCCGCCGCCGAGCGCCTGGAACAGCGCGGCCGTATCGGAATACCGCGTTGCCTGCGCGACCACGCGGTTGATATGCGCTTGCTGATACGTCGTCTCGGCGTTGAGCAGCGTCGAGTAGTTGATCGCGCCGGCCTGGTATTGGGTGCGCGAGATCGCGAGGCTGTCGTCGGCCGAGCGCTCGGCCGCGAGCTGCGCCGCCAGCGCGCTCGCATCCGATTGCAGCGCGCGCAGCGCGTCGGCGACATTCTGGAAAGCGGTGATCACCGTGTTGCGGTACTGCGCGGCGGCGGCGTCGTAAGCAGCTTCGGCCGCGCGCTTCTCGTGCAGGAGCTGCCCGCCGTGGAAGATCGGCTGCACGAGGCTTCCGCCGATGCTCCAAACGCCCGTGCCCGAGAACAATTTGCCGAGATCGACGACGGCGTTGCCGAACGAGCCGTTCAGCGTAATCTGCGGCAGCATGGCCGCGGTGGCGACGCCGACCTGCGCGCTCGCCTGATGCAGCGTCGCCTGCGCCGCCTGAATGTCGGGGCGCTGCTCGACGAGGCGCGAGGGCAGGCTCAACGGAAGCTCCTGCGGCAGCTCGAGCTTGGCGAGGTCGAAGGTCTGGCCGATCTCCTGGCTCGGGAAGCGTCCGGCCAACGCGGTCAAGAGCACGCGCTGCTGCGCGAGCTGCTTCTCGAGATTGGGCAGCGTCGCCTGCGTCGCGTTGAGCGTCGCCTGCTGCGCCAGTACCGCCGCGCGCGACGCGCCGCCGAGATTGAACTGGCGCTGCAGCACGTCCAGCTGCTGCGTCTCGGCGTCGATGATCTCCTGCGTCGCGGCGATCTGGGCGCGAAGCGAGGCTTCCTGGATCGCGGCGGTGACGACGTTCGAGGTCAGCGTCAGATAGGCGGCTTCCAGCTGGTAGCGCTGGAACTCCGCCTGCGCCTCGGTCGATTCGAGCTCGCGCCTGGCGCCTCCCCACACGTCAAGCGCGTAAGACACGCTGAGCGAAGCGCTCGTCAGGGTGAAGATCGCGCTGGTATTGGGGTTGCCAAACGACGCGCCCGAGAACTTCTCGCGCGTCGTCGAGAAATTGCCGTTGACCGCGGGAAACAGCACGCCGCGCTGCGCCAGCACGTTCTCCTGCGCCTCGCGCAGCGTCGCTTGCGCCGCCTCGAGGCTGGGGTTGGATTTGAGCGCTTCCTTGATGAGCTCGTCGAGCGGCGGCGAATGGAACAGCGTCCACCACTGGCCGGGGATGTCCTTATCGGCAACGAAGCTTTGCGCCTCGCCGCCGGCGACCTTGGCCGATTCGGTGGCGGGTGTCTCCTTTTCCGGCGTATAGCCCGAGACCGCGGGCGCGGCCGGCCGCTTGAAATCGGGGCCGACGGCGCAAGCCGCGAGCAGCAAAAGCGGCGCGACGGCGAGACGGCGCGCGATCATTTCGGCTCGCCCATCGCAGCGCGCAGGATCGCCGCCGCCTGCTCGCGCACGATCTTGCCGATGAGCGCCACCTTGCGGTCGTCGAGCTCGTCCCAATGCATGGTCCGGCGCGCGCTCTTGTTGTTGCACTTGTTGTGAAACACGAAGATCTGGCCGAGGATGGCGAGCGTGCGCACCAGGATCTCCTCATCCTCGGGCGAGCGCTCGAGGAGCCGCGCCACCACCTCCATGGAGGGGCGCACGCCGAGGCGCGTCACGCTCTCATGCAGCAGATCGAGCGCCGGCTTGCCCTCGATCTCGGCGCGCGAAATGAAGGTGCTGTGGCTGCGCGTCACGCTGTGCGAGGTGACGAGCGCGGTGAAGGCGTCGATGAGGACAAAGAGCGCCGCGAACAGCTTGTCGGGATCGCGCGGGCCTTCGAGCGCCTCGGCGGCCTGCGCCGCGGCCGGCACGAGGTGATGCTCGATCATGCCGACGATCCGCCCGATCGCGGCGCGGTAGAGCCCTTCCTTGCTGCCGAAATAATATTGAATCGCCGGCAGATTGACCTTGGCGCGGTCGGCCAGCGCGCGGGTGCTGGCCCCGTCATAGCCCTCGGCGGCAAACACCTCGATCGCCGCGTCGAGGATGCGGCGCATGGTCTCCTCGCCTCTGGCATGGGAGGGCGGACGGTAGTGCAGGCCCGGGTGATCGCTGCGGTCTTCCGGCATGATGGAATGGCTCGAGGCGGGGTTTAACGAGCGATACTATCATTTGATCGGATCAAATGATAGTGTTTTTTGCACTGCAAAATCCGCCGGGCGCTCTATGTGGCGACGCGCTGCGCCCGCGGCAAGCGTCCCGCGCATTGCCACAGCGGTATCGCCGGCCTTTCGCCCCAAGGCCATGCCATGCAAGATGCCGCGACCCGAGCGGCCGCGCCGCCGCTCCTTACTCGCAAGGTTTTCCCGCGATGCGCACCAAGTCGAAGAAGCTCGACACCCTCCTCGCCCATGCCGGGCGCAACCCCGAGAAGAATTTCGGCGTCGTCAACCCGCCGGTTTATCACGCCTCGACCATTCTGCACCCGACCGTGGCCGACTATGAGGCGGCCGGGCGCAACCGCTACAACCAGGTCACCTATGGCCGGCACGGCACGCCCACCAGCATGGCGCTCGAAGAGTCGGTGGCGGCGGTCGAGGGCGGGCACCGCGCCGTCGCCTTCTGCTCGGGCGCCGCGGCCTGCTTTGCGTCGATCCTCGCCTTCGTCAAAGCGGGCGACCACATTCTCGTCGTCGATTCCGTCTACGGGCCGGTGCGCAATTTCTGCACCACGTTTTTGGCGCGCTTCGGCGTCGAGACCACGTTCTACGACCCGCTGATCGGGAGCGCGATCGCGGGTCTCATCCGCGCCAACACCGCGCTCGTCTATATGGAGAGCCCGGGCTCCCTCACCTTCGAGGTCCAGGACGTGCCGGCGATCGTCACGGCCGCCAAGGCGCAAGGGGTCAAGACGCTGATCGACAACACCTGGGCCGCGCCCCTTTTCTTCAAGCCGCTTGCGCTCGACGTCGATGTGGACATCATCTCGGCGACGAAATATATCGTCGGACATAGCGATGCGATGATGGGCATCGCGGTCTGCACCGAGGAGAGCTTCCTGCCCGTGCGCAATGCCGCGACCGAACTCGGCAACCACGCCGCGCCCGACGATTGCTATCTCGCGATGCGCGGCTTGCGCAGCGCGGGCGTTCGCATGCGCCAGCACGAGGGCCAGGGCCTGGCGCTGGCGCGCTTTCTCGTCAGCCGCCCCGAGGTCGAGCGCGTGATGCATCCAGGCATGCCGGGCGATCCCGGCCACGAGATTTGGCGGCGCGATTTCACCGGCGCCTCCGGCCTCTTCGGCGCCGTCTTGAAGCGCGGCATCGCCAAGCGGGCGGTCGATGCCATGCTCGACGGGTTCGAACTCTTCGGCATGGGCGCGTCCTGGGGCGGATTCGAGAGCCTGGTGCTGCCGACCCATCCCGAGCGTTTGCGCAGCGCCACGCGCTGGGACACGGGCCCGTGCCTACGCTTCCATGCCGGGCTCGAGGATCTGGACGATCTGATCGCCGATCTGACGCGCGGCTTCGAGCGCCTGCAAGCGGCGAGCTGACGCGCCGTGCTGACGCTCAGCCCGCTCGAGATCGACGCACTGCTCCTCAGCCTCAAAGTCGGCGTCGTCAGCGTCGCGGCGAGCCTGCCCTTCGCGCTTGCCTGCGCGTTCCTGCTGTCGCGCTGCGAATTTCCGGGCAAGAGCATCGTCGACGGCATCGTGCATCTGCCGCTGGTGCTGCCGCCGGTCGCGGTTGGGTTCGGCCTGCTCGTCCTCTTCGGGCGCAACGGCGTGATCGGCGCCTGGCTCTATTCCGCCTTCGGCTTCACCTTCGCCTTCAACTGGAAGGGCGCAGCGCTCGCCTCGGCGGTGGTGGCGTTTCCCTTGACCGTGCGCGCGATGCGGCTCTCGCTCGAGGCCGTCGACCGCCGCCTCGAGGCGGCGGCGCGCAGCCTCGGCGCATCGCGCGGACGCGTCCTTGCCACCATCACCCTGCCGCTGATGGCGCCCGGCATCCTCACCGGCGCCATCTTGGGCTTTGCGCGCAGCGTCGGCGAGTTCGGCGCCACCATCACCTTCGTCTCCAACATCCCGGGCGAGACGCGCACCCTGCCCCTCGCGCTCTACGAGCTGACGCAGATTCCGGGCAGCGACGCGTCCGCCTGGCGCCTCGCCATTCTCTCGATCCTCCTCGCTTTGGCGGCGCTGATCGTGTCGGAATTCCTCGCGCGCCGCGTCAACCTGCGCGTCAAGGGCGTACTGTGATCGAGGTCGCGATCGAGAAGCGCCTCGGCGCGTTCGCGCTCGACGCGCGCTTTACCGCGCCCGATTCCGGCATCACCGCGCTGTTCGGACGCTCGGGCGCGGGCAAGACCAGCCTCGTCAACGCGCTCGCCGGCCTCATTCGCCCGGATCGCGGCCGCATCGCGGTGGCGGGCGTGCCGCTGTTCGATAGCGAGCGCGGCATCGATATCCCGCCCGAGAAGCGCCGTCTCGGCTATGTCTTCCAGGAGGGCCGGCTCTTCCCGCATTACACGGTGCGCGGCAACCTGCTCTATGGCCGCAAGCGCGCGCATGAGGCCGACGGGCCCAGCTTCGATACTGTCGTCGCTCTGCTCGGCATCGCCGATCTCCTGGAGCGCCGGCCGGGCGATCTCTCGGGCGGCGAGAAGCAGCGCGTCGCGATCGGCCGCGCGCTGCTCGCGAGCCCGCGCCTCCTGCTGATGGACGAGCCCCTCGCCTCGCTCGATGCCGCGCGCAAGGCCGAGATTCTGCCTTTCATCGAGCGGCTGCGCGACGAGCTGCATCTGCCGGTCTTCTATGTCAGCCACGAGATGGACGAGATCATCCGCCTCGGCGATCTCCTCGTCCTCGTCGATCAAGGCAAGATCGCGGCGGTCGGCGCGATCGAGGATCTGACCTCCCGGCTCGATCTCCGGCCGCTCACCGGGCGCTACGAGGCGGGCTCGGTCATCCGCACCACCTTGCGCGGCCATGACGCGACCTACGGCTTGAGCGAGCTCGCCTTTCCCGGCGGCAGGCTGCGCGTAACGCGGCTCGACCTGCCGCTCGGCACGCCGTTGCGCGTGCGCATCCGCGCGCGCGACGTGGTGATCGCGACCGAGCGCCCGGCGCATCTCTCGATCCGCAACGCTTTCGCCGGCACGGTCGCCGAAATCCAGACGGAGCGCGGGCCGCTGGTCGATCTGAAGCTCGATATCGGCGCGCCCGAGCGACCGGTGATGGTGCTCGCACGGATCACGCTGCGCGCCTTCGAGGAGCTACAGCTCGCACCCGGCAAGAAGATCTTCGCGCTGGTGAAGACCGTCTCCTTCGACCGCCACAGCTTCGGCCGCCATGTCGAAGGCGAGGTGTGCTAGGACGCGCCGTTACGTTTCGTCCACGCGCTTGAACAGGCCGGGCGGCAGTGCGCCCGCCGGTCACGCCTTCTTCAGATTCACCGCAGAAACCTTGCCCTGCTGGCCGCGCTCGATCTCGTAGCTCAGCTTCTGACCTTCGCGCAGATTGCCAAGGCCCGACACCTCGACCGCCGAGACGTGAACGAACACGTCTTTGGCGCCGTCATCCGGCTGAATGAAGCCATAGCCCTTCATCGCATTGAACCACTTGACCGTACCGACAGGCATGGAGTCCCTCCAAAGGCAAATGCCGCGGCACGGATGTGCCGCAGATCAACGCGCGGATTTGGATAGGACCGGGTCTGGCGCGCGAGAGCGTGAGAGCGGGCCGACCCAAGGTCGATTGATTTCCCAAATATGGGCTGGCGGGAGAGGTTTATCAAGCATCGCCTTGGGTCGAGCGAGCGCGATCAAACAAGATCGCTTTCCATTGCCACTCTCTCGTGCCCATCGGTGACCGACTTGATGCGATATTGCTGGATCCCGCGTTCGCTCGGCATCACGCGAACGATCTTGAACAATCCCAGCGGCTTGAGCCGGAGCTCGCTGGCGACGAACTCAACCGACTGCCCGAGCTCGAACTTGTGACGTTCCATCATATGACGGGTCCCTTCGATTGACCGCATCCCGGTCGATCAGTATCCCTCGCGCTCCATGCGTTTTCGCATGGCTTTGCGATAACGCCGAACGGCGTCGGCCTTTTCGCGCGCGCGCCGTTCCGACGGTTTCTCGTAGGCGCGGCGCCGCTTCATTTCGCGAAACGTGCCTTCGCGCTGCATCTTCTTCTTGAGGATGCGAAGCGCGCCGTTCATGTCGTTGTCGCGAACGAAAACCTGCATATTTCGCCTTCTGCCTATGAACGATCCCGCGCCGTCGCGAAGCGATCCCTCTCAAACGGCCCAATTGCGCGGCACCACCGGCCGAGATGCGTGACCATTTTACGAGAGCGGCTCCGTTTCATCGATTTTCGGAGGCTCCGCGTCCGGCGACTCCGCCGAGGCTGCCTGTTGCTTTGCTTTCTCGGCGCGGCGCTGCAATTTCTTTTGCTGCTTCTGTTCCTTTGCCCGCTGCCGATCGGCGCGCTGCATGCGGTAATTGGGTTTGAAAGGCATCGTTCTCCTTGGTCCGCCACCGTCAACGCAGCCGAGGAAAGCCCGCGCGCGTTGCGCGATCGCATCATCAACCCGTGAACGTCGTGAAAGCGGATCGAAAGCTGCGCCCGCTGCGGGCGCTTCAACGACGGGCGATCCGCCGAGTGCTGATTGAACCAATATGGATCGTCCCGTGGTCATATTCAAGCAAGTGTCGCGGATCAATGTGGATTTCCAACGATTCCTCCCCATATTCCCCCTATGGCCCAAGAACATCCCCACCTCGGCGCGACGTATCGCGTGTTCCAGCGATCCGATAACTCGTTCGCGGCCGAGGTTACTATTCTCGGCATGAACCCGACGACCATAACCGGATTTGCGACCGAAGCTCTGGCCGAGGCATGGGTCACGAAGCACAAGCGCGAAATCGAGAATTATCCCACCGACAATCGCACCTGGCGCGGTCGCCAAAAGAAGAGACTTTGATGGGCGACAAGGTGCGGCGGGCTGCTAATCCAGCCGCGCCGCCGCTTGCGTGATCAGCGAAAGGTCGGAATAGGCCTTGACCTCGAGCGGCGCCTTCAGGATTCCGAGTTGGACCTGGAGATCGATCGAATGCTGCAGCGCGTCGAGATTGGGCAGGCCGCGCCGGTCGCGATAGTAGTCGCGCTTCGTCCAGACATAGCCGGGTTGAGCCCGTGGCGCGTCAGCATGGCGCGCAGCGCGATGTCGCTCGCCGCGCCGAAGCCGGTGGTGGCGAGGACCTTGCCTTTGAGATCCTCGATGCGCGCGATGCCGCTGTCGGTGCGGACCTTCGCCTCATCGCTGTAATAGCCGGCGACGCCGTCCTGCGATTCATCGGCGATGATCCGCATCGTGAGCCATCTGCCCCTCCCGCGCTCGCCCTCGCACCCGATCGATGCGATACAGCGACGCCGCGCTCCATTATAATCGCCTCCCATCTACAGGGAGGAGCGCCGCGATGCCAAAGCCGAAGCCCGTCGCCGTGCTGCTTGGCCTCGCGTTTCTTGCGGGTGCGCCGTGCGGCGCCTTCGCCGGCGAGATGACGAAGATGGCGGTCAGCTACTCGACCACGGCCGATTTCGAATCGGCCTTCATCGCCAAAGAGGAAGGCATTTTCGAAAAGCACGGGCTCGAAGTGACGCTGACCAATCTCGCGACCACGGCGCTCGGCCCGCCGGCGCTGCAATCCGGAAGCTTGCAGATCGCGTCGATATCGCCGCCGCTGCTGCTGCTCGCCAATGACGGCGGCATGGACCTGATGGCGGTCGCCGGGGTGGCCGCGATCGACGCCAAGGAGCCGCGCTCCGCCCTCGTCACGCGGCCGGGCTTCATCGCGACCAAGGCGCAGGATTTCATCGGCAAGAAGGTTGCGCGGCCGGGGATCAACAGCGCGATCGACATCGTCTTGAAAAAATGGTTCCTCGACCGCCACGTCGCGCTCGATCGCGTGACCCTGGTCGAGGTGCCTTTCCCGAAGATGGGCGATCTGCTGCGCGCGGGCCAGATCGATGCCGCGGTCGAGCTGGAGCCGCTCTTGACCCGTGTCGTTTCGAGCGGCGCCGGAACGAAATCGATCGATTTCTTCGCCGAGGTCAATCCGCACATTCTCGCCTCGATCTACGGCTCGACGCGGGAATGGGCGACCGCGCATCGCGACGCCGTGCATCGCTTCCGCGCCGCGCTCGCCGAGGCGATGCGCTTCGCCGACGAGCATCCCGATGCGGCGGGTGCGATCCAGCGCAAATATCTCGGCGCGGTCGGCCGTCCGGGCGGGCTGTCGCCGGTCGTGAAACCCGCCGATTTCGACTTCTGGGTGAAAGCCCTCGCCCAGCTCAAGCTGCTGCAAAATCCGCCGGGCGATCCGGCAAAGCTGATCCTCGACTAAAGCGGCAGGCGCGAGCGCGCGGCGAGCCGCGGCATCATCGATGCGCCGCGAATGATCGCCTCCGCCTCCCGGCCTGAAAGCCGGCGCTCGGCGATCAGCGCCTTGGCGAGGCGCTCGACCACGGCCCAAATGCGCGGCGCCGCGAATATCTCGTCGACCCATGCGCGCGCGAAGGCGATATAGGCTTGCGCGATCTTTTGCGAACGGAAGAACCGCATCGCGCGCGCCAGCGCGACCGGCCAATCGAGGGCTCCGCCGTCCTCCCGATGCGCGGCATCGGGCGACATCTTCGCCTGCGCGACGGGTCCGGCGAGACAGAGCATGACGGCTTTCTCCAGCCGCAAACGGCCGCGCCCTGTCGCATCGTCGAGAGGCGACGCATCGCGAAAGGGATTCGCATGGCGCGTTTCGCCGCCGCCCAGCTCATCGGCGCCGATTCTGACCGAGCCAATCCGCAGATGCAGCAAATGGCACATGACCGCGTGCCCGGCCTCATGATAGGCGGCGGCGGTGACCGGATCCGAAAACTTTCTTCGCGGCATCGGCCTAACCGGCCGCTCAATGGGCGTGCCGCCGGCCGTGGCCGCGGCGGAAAAGGACATAGGCCGCTGTGAAGAAGGCGAGACCCGCGACGAGAAGAGCGAGCGTGACATACCCCGAGGCGAGGGCGAGACGCAGCCATCGGATCGCGGGCGGAGTAAGATCGACGCCGGAAAGCCAATCGCCCTGCGGTTGGTAGGCTGCGCCGGCCAAGACGGGAAAGATCAGCGGCGAGGCTGCGGCCGAGAGGCTGAGCACACCGTTTGCGAGCGCGAGGCCCGCCGACGCGGCGCGCATGTCCCGCGCCCGCGCGACCCAGACAAGAACGAGTCCGAGGGTTGCGGCCAGCGCCGCCGGCACGACGATAAAGGCAACCGGGCTGCTGCCGATTGCGCGGGCGGCATCGAGGCCGACCATGCACAAGGTCAATACCGCCATCGCAACCAGACTGCGTTGATCGTCCGCCATCGGAAACCGCCGCCTTCTTTGCTTTTTATAGGACGTCTGCGTGCGGCAGGATTTGATCTGCCTCAACGCTCCCGGCAGTGTGCGGGCTCTTGATGATGCCGACCCAAGCCGCTTGTTATGCCGGGGTCTTGCCCTCTACACCGACCGCATGCCTGCCGTGCCCTCGCTCGACATAAGCCTGCCTTTCGATCTCCAGCTGGATCTCGTCGCCTTCGTCCATGTCGTGGCGGCGACGGCCGTGACCGTGCATGTGCTGCTCCGCAAGCGCGATGTGCGCGCGGCGATCGGGTGGATCGGCCTCGCATGGCTGTCGCCGATTGCCGGCCCGGCGCTCTATTACGTCTTCGGCATCAATCGCGTGACCCGCCGCGCGGCGCGGCTGACGCTGGGACGGCAGACAGCGGCTTCCGCCAATTCGGCCGGGTTGCCGGGACAAGCCCCGCTGCCCGAGAACATCCTCACCATCGCGCGGGTGAGCCAGCGCGTCACGGCTCACCCGCTCGCGGAGGGCAACGCCCTCTCGCTTCTCCGCGGCGGCGACGAGGCCTATCCGGCGATGCTCGCGGCGATCGAGGGGGCCGAGCGCAGCATCGCGCTCGCCTCCTATATCTTCCGCCTCGACCCGGTCGGCCGCGCCTTCATTGCGGCGCTCCGCGAGGCGCGCCGGCGCGGCGTTGAGATTCGCGTGCTTATCGACGGCATCGGCAGCGGCTATCCCCTTTCCGCGACCGCGCGCGCATTGGCGCGGGCAGGCATTCCCGTCGCGCGTTTCATGTTTCACTGGCTGCCCTGGCGCATGCCCTTCCTCAACATGCGCAACCACAAGAAGCTGCTCATCATCGATGGCCGAGTCGGCTTTTCCGGCGGGCTCAATATCGGCGCCGAGAATACGGGCGCGGCGCCGATCGGGCGGCGGGTCGAGGATGTGCAGTTCCGCGCCGAGGGACCGGTCGTCGCGCAGCTGATGCTGACTTTTGCCGAGGATTGGGACTTCATAACCGGCGAGATCTTGCGCGGCGAGGCCTGGTGGCCCGAGATCGCGCCCAGGGGCTCGAGCCGGGCCCGCGGCATCAGCTCGGGACCGGATGAGGATCTGCGCAAGCTCGAATCGATTCTCGCCAGTGCGGTCGCCGCTGCGAGAGAGCGCATCCGCATCGTCACGCCCTACTTCCTGCCCGATCAGCGGATCAGCACCTCGATCGAGCTGGCCGCGCTGCGCGGCGTCGCGGTCGAGATCGTGCTGCCGGAGCGCACCGACCATCCGTGGCTCGACTGGGCGATGCGCGCCCATCTCGAATTTCTTGCGCTCCCCGGCGTCAACCTCTATGCGAGCCCCGCGCCCTTCGACCATTCAAAGCTGGTCACCGTCGATGGAAGCTGGTGCGCGCTCGGGAGCGCGAATTGGGACGTGCGCAGCCTGCGCCTCAATTTCGAGTTCATGCTCGAATGCTACGGCGCCGATACCGCCTCCGCGGTCGACCGCCTGATCGACGCCAAGATTGCGCGGGCCCGGATGCTCTCGGCGCTCGGCCGGCGCCCGCTTCCCGCGCGACTGCGCAATGCCGCGGCGCGGCTGATGCTCCCTTATCTCTGATTGCGAGGCCGGAAATTGGGCAATTCGGCGCCATGATGGCGAGGTGGGCAAAATGTCGCTCCGCTTTCCCTTGCAGAACGCAGGCCAGCTCACCATCATCATCGCATCAACCGGCCGAATGTGCGGCGTTTCGCCTCAGCGTGCTGGGTGAAATTAAGAAAAGGCTAAGTGTGCAGCCTGCATCATGCATTCCTTCCCGAACGGCGGCCGCGGGTCGCGCGGACGCCACGTCGGGTAGGTTGCAAAGGGGCGTTGCGTTGAAAGTTATCAGTTGGAATTTGCTGCGCCGGACCGGCGCCGCAGTTGAGGATGTTGCTGCGCTTATCCGGCAGGAAAAGCCAGACCTCCTGCTGATGCAGGAGGCGACCGAAGAAATGGAGACACTCCCGAGCCACGTCGGGGGCTTTTTTCATTGGGAGCCCTTGCCGAGCCGCATCCACGGCCTTGCGGCGTGGAGCCCCCATCCGCTTCCGCCGCCCGAATTCCTGCCGCTGCCGGTGTCGCGCATGCCAGGGCGCGTGCCGCCACGCATGGCGCAGCTCGTGCGGCTCGGCAATATCACGATCGCGAACGTTCATCTCTCGCACGGCCAGCTGCTCAATCGCTGGCAATTGCTGCGCATCGCCGGCGCCATCGAGGGGCCGGCCGCGGTGATCGGCGACTACAACGCGGTCGGCCCGACCCGCATGCCGGGGTTCAAGGATGTGGGCCCGCGCGAGCCGACGCTGGTCGCGAGCAACGTCCTGCGCTTCCGGCTGGACCGCTGTCTCGTCCGCGGCCTCAGCTGCGCCGAGGCGCGGACGCTGGAGCAGGGCCCCTCGGACCACCGGCCGATCGCGCTCGAGATCGGTCCCTTGAAGATCGAGCTGGGCGATCCGGCGCCGAAGCGGCCCAAGCGCGCCGCGTCGGGCGTGGTCGCCGCGAATGCGCTGATGCGCTGGCGCTCGCGCGCCGAGAAGCCGATCTAAAAATCACGAGAGCATATCTTCGAGATGGAATCGAATAAGCCGCGCGACTGAATCACCCTCTCCGCCCTTCGGGGGAGAGGGTGCGCGCGGAGCGCGCGGGTGAGGTGGGTGGCTGTTGCAAGCACCACCTCACCCTCCCGTCGCTGACGCGCCGGGCCCCTCCCTCTCCCCCGCTTCGCGGCGGAGAGGGTAATTCTATCTTGATCGATCTCTCGCTACTCCGCAGCGGCACGCGCGGCGAGGCGCTTTGCCTTCACCTCCGAGATCACCGGCTCGAGATTGTAGACGCGGCGTGCGTTGCCGCCGAGGATGTTGCGCTTGGCCTGCTCCGACAGGAACGGCAGATCGTAGATCGTCGAAGGAAGGTCCATGTCCCAATGCGGATAATCCGACGCGTACATCAGCTGCGTCTCGGCATTGATCATCTTGAAAGTCAATTCGAGCGCGTCGCGGTTGTTGATCATCTCCATCGGCTGCGTCGAGTAATACATCTCGCGCATATAGTCCGACGGGCGGCGCTTTAGGAGCGGCACCTCGGAAGAGCGCATCATCCATTCATTGTCGAGCCGCTGCATCAGGAACGGAATCCACGCGAGACCGCTCTCGATCCAGATCACTTTGAGCTTGGGGAAGCGCTCCGGCATCCCGTTCACCAGCCAATTCGTGCAGTGCAGGATGTTGAACCACGAGAAGCCCAGCGCATGCGCCGCCATGAAGCGGTTGCAGAGGTTGAGGCTTTGGTCATGCGTACCGCCGAACTGGCTGTGGAAGTTGAGCGGCATGCCGCGCTCTTCGATCGCCGCGTAGGTCTTCATATAGGCGTTGTCGTAAAGCGGCTTGTGCCGCGCGGTGCACACCGTGAAGCCGATCACACCTTTCCTGTCGCCGAAATCCTCAACGACCTTGTAGGCGGCCGCGGGGTCGTTCATCGGCAGATAGAGCGAGGAGCAGATGCGCGGCTCCGCGGCGAGCACTTCCTCGCACAGCCAGCGATTGTAAGCGCGCGCCAGCGCCACCTCGACCTCGACGCGGGGCGTGAAGCCGAGGCCCAGCATCGGCGTTGGAAAGATGTTGAGGAGGTCGATGCCGATCGCGTCCATCCAGCGCTTGGTCAGGACGATGTCGCGGTTGATGCCGGAGGGCGTCTTTTCCCTGCGCCGTCCGGGATAGCGCGTGACGCGGCCGCCCATGGGCTGATTGCCGCCGTTGGTGATGCCGGCGGTGCCGAAGCCCTGATACTTCGCCTGATCGCGCATCACCGGGTCTTCGATGTATTCGGCGATGGTCTTGAAGGATTCGGTCTCGTAGTGGTGACCGTCGATATCGGCGATGAAGAAATCCTCGTAGCGCCGCTGGATCGCCTGCTGCGTGGCGTGTTCGAGCAGCGTCGTCGTATCGAACTCCTCGACCGAGAGATCGCGGTAGCGGGCTTCGAGCGTGTCCATTCGCAGCTTCCTTATGGTTCGCGCCGGAGGGTCAGTTGACGGCGGCCGGGAGGTATTTCTCCGTGTAGAACTTACTCATATCCGGCTCTTTCGGAAAGAGCTTGAGATCGACGAAGGATTGGCCCAGGACCTTGACCGCGGCCGGGTCGAAACGGCCGGTATCCGAGAACATCGGCATGATCTTGTCGTAGACGCGCGCGACGATATCGGGCGGCACATGCGTCACCTCGGCGGCGATCGGCACAGAGATCGCCTTGTTCTTGCGCATGAAGGCGATGGTCTCGAACCAGCCGGCGAGGAAGCGGCGCACATCGTCGGGCTGCTCCTTCAGCACTTTGTCGCTGGCGAAGATCACATGCATGATGAAATGCGGCGCGATGTTGTCGAAATGGACGAGGATCTTGAGAATCCCTTCCTGCTCGAGCTTGGTCGCGAGCACGATGTCGTCGGGCAGGCCCACGGTCTGCCCCGTGCGCAGCGCGGCAATCTGCGCGGAGTTGGTGCCGAGGCCGACGAGCTTCATCCCGTCGGGGCCCCAGCCCTGCTTGCGCGAGAGCTCGCGCACCAGCCATTCCGTCACCGACCCCGGCGAGGAGATCGACAAGGTCTTGCCCTTCAAATCGGCGACCGTCTTGACCGGCCCGTCCTTCGCCACGGCGAGCACCATGATCGAGGGCTTGCCCGCCATGGCGGCGACTCCCTGGACCGGTGCGCCGCGGGCGACGAAGGACAGCGCCGGGCCCGAGCCGAGGCCGATATCGATCGCATCGGCGGCGAGCGCCTGCTGCAGCTTCGCCGCGCCGCCCAGCACGAATTCCGAGACCTCGACGCCGTGCTTTTGAAAGAACCCCTGCTTCATGCCGATATCGAGCGGCACGAAGGAGAACACCTCGGCCTGCGGCTTGCCGACGCGCAGCTTGCCCGCCATCGCCGGCGCGGCGGCGAGCGCCACGCTCATCGCCAAGGCCGCGCCGAGCCAAAGCCATTTTCCCTGAACCATCGCGTCCGCCTCCCCCTTGCGCCGCCCGTGCCGGCGCTTTGCGGCAGTATGCGCAATTCGCTTGGCGCACGCACTTGTTTTGCCGCGCCGAACGGCGTCGCGCCGGGGCGGCGTGCACGCCGCCGCGCGTCACGACATCGTGAGAGATGCAGCGCGCCCGCGCCTTGAATTCGCCGCCTTCGCTCATAAATCTTAGCTGCCATGAGAGAAACGCATACGATCATCGCCGTGCCGCGCGCCTTGCGTCTCGACTCCGTCGAGCGCACATGGCTCGCCGCGTTTTATTCGGCAAAAGCCCTGGCCAAACCGGTCTGAGCCCTGCCGCCGGCGCGGCAGGGCTGCGTTGACGCTCTTGCTTCATCCGTCTTGCGGTTTTCGCCTCGAACAGATCGTTCGGGAAAGGGCGGCGCATCGCCTTCGAACGGCCCCGGCTCGATCTGAGTTTGGGCGACCAAGCCTTGAGGAGTGTGGTTATGGCAAGTTATGGCTTTGGTGTCCGATGCAGCAAATGCGGCCTCGTTTCGCGGCGGCCGATCGGCTTTCTGCGCGCCCGCCGCAGTTTTGTCTGCGGCGGCTGCAAGGAGATGATCCCGCTCGACGAGCGCAGCGTGCTCGACAGTGTCTGCGGCGCGCGGCGCACAATCTTCCTCCCTGAACGCCGGCGCGAGCCCGTTCGCTGAGCGGACGAAGCGCGTCGGGAAACCCTGGCGGCGACAAGACGCCGCCCATCCCCTCTTGCCCAAAGGATTGAGACGATGAACCGCCTCACGCACAGCGATTTTCTTCCTGATGCTCCGCCGGTTCCTTTCGGCGGCCGGAGAAGCCTGCTCGGAACGATCTTGGACGATCCCGACTTGCCGGCGATCATGGTGACGACGACCGACGCCCTGTCGCTGACGCGGCTGGCCGACGTTCGCCGCAGCGAGGAGGATCGCGCCGTCGCCTTTCTCGCGCATGAGCTCGCGCGCGCGGCCGTCGTGCCGCCGGCCGAGATACACGCGCAAACAATGACGATGCGGTCGGTCGCGCGCTTCCGCCTCAACGACAACGGCGCGACGTGCGAGGCGATGCTCGTCTACCCGGGAGAAGCGTCTCTGTCCGACGGCAAGTTGTCCGTGCTCGCGCCCGTCGGTACGGCGCTGCTCGGCCTGTCGCGGGGCCAGCTCATGCCCTATGTGGCCGCGGAGGGCCGCGTCAAAACCCTCACCCTGCTCGATGTCGTGTTCCAACCCGAGGCTTGCGGATTGGACTGGCGCTGACGGCGCGGCGTGGCGCTCGCCGGATCAGACGCGCTGCGCGGCGCGCTGACGCAGGAAGTAGACCGGCGAGCGCACGATGCGCAACAGCCCCGCCGCGCTCGAGAGATTGAGCAGCGAGCGCCGCGCCTCGAGCAGCAGATCGCGCAGCACCAGCGGGTCGGCGCTGCCGGCCGCCTCCTCGATCCAGGCGAGGCGATGCAGCGAGTAGAGGCCGACGACGCAGGCGATGCCGAAGAGGAAGGTCCAGGCATGGAAATTGAGCACCTGGACCGTAAGCGCTTGCGCCTCGCCCGCCCAGGTGAAGGCGAGGGTGAGTTGATGTGCGGCGAAGAAATCGGCGCAGAGGCCGCCGATCATCGGCGCGATCCCGGCGAAGAACGCGCTGACGACGCTGTTGGCGGCGAGATAGGACGTGGCCTGGCCCGCGGGCGAGAGCTTCATCGCGATGTTGTTGGAGGCGAGCGCCACGCCCGCGGTCGAGAACCCCATCAGCAGATGAATCGCGAACAGCAGGTAGAAGGTCATGCCGTGAACCCAGGACAAGCCGGTCGAGGTCCATCCGAGGATGCAGACGAGGAAGAGCGGCGCCGCGACGCTCAGCACCGCCTTGTTGCTGAAGCGGTCGCACAGCGATCCCCAGATGCCGAGCGAGGCGAGGTTGGCCGATTGGCTCGCGATGGTGAGGATCATCACCGTGCTCATGCCGTAGCCGAGCGATTTCAGCATATAGACCGCGAAGAAGGGCGCAGCGAGATTGACCGCGAAGCTCCACGAGGACAGGAAAACGATCAGCCGGCGGAAATTTCTGTCGTGAAACGGCGCCGTGAAGAGCGCACATAGATCGATCGGCCTCTCGCGCGGCGCCATCGGCGCATCGGGCGTGATCGAGAGCAGATAGACGCCGAGGAAGCCGATGAGCGCGCTCAAGACAAAGAGCGCCGAATAGACCAGACCGGATTGCGCCGGGAAATCCCTGCGCCAGAGGTCGATCAGCACGCTCGCGCCATAGGCGAGCGCGGTCGCGAGCGCGGTGGTCGCGGCGGTGCGGCGCGCGAAAAAGCGGCCATATTCGGCGCTTGGCACGAGATCGCGCATCCAGGAATTCCATGCGCAGCCGCCGATTGCGCCGGCGCCCTGATAGACCGTCAAGAGCCCGATCAGCGCCGCGACCCCGGCCGAGCCGAGAAACGGCACGGCGCTGCACGCGAGCAGGAAGAGGCGCCCGATGAAGCAGACGCGGACGCAGATGCGGCGGCGGTCGCGCCAATGCTCGACCAGAATCACGGCCGGGATCTGCAGGAGCTGGATGAGGAACGGCACGGCGGCGAGGATGCCGATCGCGAAATTGCTCGCGCCCAGCTCCACCGCGAAGCCGGCGAGGAGCACGCCGGCGGTCAGCGTGCCCATCGCCTCGCTAGCAAGGCCGTCATAGAGCACCAGCCGGAAGACCCGGTTGGGCGATTTGGCAGCGGATGCGGAAACGGCGTTGTCGCCGGCCTTCATGGCGTTCTTCGTCTCGAACACTGCCTCGACGCTGGTCGCTGGAGGAAGGTTCGGGCGAAAGCCAAGAACGGTCGTGGTCATCGACGTTGGGGCTCTAACATGGAGGCGCAGCGCGATCCTGTCCAGCCGCCGCCGCGCCGCTGCTCGATTTGGCGGGAACGCGGCGCGCGCGGGCTGTCTTGCCGGCCATCGCCAATTGCCGCATTCTCGCGCCGCGACGGTTTATAGATGGTTGAGCGTCGCGGGCCCGGGCGGAATTCTTCCGCCTCGGCGGGCCACGTGATCGGCCGAGCCGCGCCGAAACCCGGTCGCCTGCGTCGCAGCCGCGACGGCCGCCGCCGATCGCCGCAGCCGGGCTCTTTCGCCGCCGCCGGAACCTTGGCCGAGATCGGCCGGTTTCGACTGCGCAGCGGGAAGCAAGACGCGCCATGAACCCAGAGACCCTCCTCCTCTCGCGCGCGCAATTCGCGCTCACCATCGGCTATCACATCCTGTGGCCGGCCTATACGATCGGCATCTCCGGCTACATCGTTCTTCTGAACGTCCTCTGGCTCGCCACCGGCCGCGCGGTCTATCGCGACCTGCTGCGCTTCTGGATGCGGCTCTTCGCGCTCGGATTTGCCATGGGCGTCGTCACCGGCGTCGTCCTCTCCTACGAGATCGGCACCAACTGGGGCGGCTACGCCAAGGCGGTCGGCAATGTCATCGGCCCATTCTTCACCTATGAGGTGATGACCGCCTTCTTTCTCGAGGCGGGATTCATCGGCATCATGTTGTTCGGGATGAACCGGGTGAGCCCGCGCCTTCATCTCCTCTCCTGCGTGATGGTGGCGCTCGGCTCGGTGTTCAGCGCGTTCTGGATCCTCGCCGCCAATAGCTGGATGCAAACCCCCGCGGGCTTCGCCTATGTCGATGGCAAGTTCGAGCTGACCAGCCTTTGGGACGCGATCTTCACCCCGTCCTTTCCTTATCGCCTCGCGCATATGGTGACGGCCGCTTTCATCGCCGGGACGTTCGTCGTACTCGGCGTGCTGGGCTTTTACCTGTGGCGGCGCCGTCACATCGAATTCGCCAGCGCCGGCTTCTCGATCGCCATGTGGATGGCGCTGATCTTGACGCCGCTGCAACTCGTGCTCGGCGATCTGCATGGCCAAAACACGCTCGAGTATCAGCCGATCAAGGTCGCGGCCATGGAGGGCGATTGGGAGACGCAGCGCGGCCAGCCGCTCATCCTCTTCGCCTGGCCCAACATGCAGCAGCAGCGGGACGAAGACACGCTCGCCATCCCCTATCTCGGCAGCTTGATCCTGACCCATGACTGGAACGGGCTGGTCCAAGGGCTGAAAGCCGTGCCGCGCGCCGATCAGCCGCCGGTGCCCTATGTGTTCTTCGCCTTCCGCATCATGGTCGGGATCGGCATTCTGCTGATCCTCATCGCGCTCGCCGGCCTTGTCCTGCGCCTGTGCGGCCAGCTCTACGACCAGCGATGGTTTACCGGGCTTTGCGCCTTCTCGAGCCCCTTGCCGTTTCTCGCCGTGCTCGCGGGCTGGACCGTGACCGAGGTCGGACGCCAGCCCTATCTCGTCTATGGCTATTTGAGGACCGCGGACGCGGTCTCGCCGCTGGCGCCGAGCGCGGTCGGGATCTCGCTGCTGCTCTTCGCCGCGGTCTATGCGGTCCTGCTTATCGCCTTCTTCTGGTACGCGACGCATCTGGTGCTGCGCGGCCCGGATGAGGAGGCGCTGTCGCAGCGGCCGATGCGCACAAGGCCGGGCAAGGATGCCGCGCCGGCCTCGCACCCGGCGGAGTAAAGCCGATGAGCGATGCGCTTCCGCTTCTCTTCGGCTTGGTGGTCGCCTTCGGCACCGCCATGTATGTGATCGCCGACGGATTCGATCTCGGCATCGGCATTCTGTTCCTGCTCGCGCCGGGCGAAACCGATCGCGACCTGATGATGAACTCGATCGCGCCGATCTGGGACGGCAACGAGACCTGGCTCGTCTTCGGCGGCACGGTGCTGATCGGCGCCTTTCCGCTCGCCTATGGCACGATCCTGCCGGCGCTCTATCTGCCGCTGGTGCTGATGCTGTTCGGACTGATCTTCCGCGGCGTCGCCTTCGAGTACCGCTTTCGCGCCACCTCCGCGCGGCAGGCCTGGGATTGGGCCTTCTGCGGCGGCTCGGTGCTCGCGACCTTCATGCAGGGCGTCGCGCTCGGCGCCTATATCGACGGCATCCCGGTGACGGATGGCAGCCTCGCCGGCGGCTTCTCGCCCTGGAGCGGGTTTTCGGCCGCGACCGGACTCGGCCTGCTCGCGGGTTATGCGCTGTTGGGCGCGACCTGGCTCGTCTTCAAGACGAGCGGCACGACCCAGGCTTTCGGCCGGCGCGCGGCGCGGCCAAGCCTTCTCCTTTCCCTCGTCTTCCTGCTCATCATCAGCGTGTGGACGCCGCTGGCGCATCAAGCGGTGGCCGAGCGCTGGTTCAGCGCGCCGCGAATCTTTTATCTCTGGCTGCCGCCGGCCGCGACTTTGCTCGCGGCTTTCGGCATTTGGAAGAAGCTCGGGCAAGGAAGCGAGCTCGCGCCCTTCCTGCTCTCGATCGTGCTGTTCCTCCTCGCCCTCGTCGGCCTCGGCATCAGCCTCTGGCCCTATGCCATCCCCTATTCGGTGACGCTGTGGCAAGCCGCGTCATCGACGCCGACGCTCATATTTCTCGGCATCGGCGTCGCGATCATCCTGCCGATCACCCTTTTCTATCTCGGCTATGCGCATTGGGTGTTCCGGGGCAAGGCGAGCAGCAGCGGCGGCTACGGGCATTGAAGCCGCGGCTTAGGTTTCGGGCGTGGTCTCGACCGGGACAACCGCCGCCGCGGACACGCGGCGCGGCGACTTCGTGCCGCCGCTGACGGCGAGCATTGCCAAGGGCGGCACGGCGAGAAGAATGGCGCAGAGACCGGTCGCCGAGAGCCCGGCCCAGGCGATGAGCGGACCGGTGATGAACGCAACCAGCACGCTGA
>DATEKH010000207.1:0-2055 GCA_035277525.1 Allostellaceae bacterium | reverse complement strand
CTATCCGCCATGTTTCCCCTCACGCGACCGGCCGCTGCCCGCGACCCCTCGCGCTTGGCAGCCTGGTCCCTCGAGCCAGCGCAGCGCCGCGGCTCGTTTATGCGCCGGGCGCCGCGGCGACGACGTTTCTTGGCGACCGGGCGGCCCCCGATCGCGCATTCCGACCGCTCAGAAACTGCTTGATGTTGCGCGTCGCCTGGCGCAAGCGTTGCCGATTCTCGACCAAGGCGATGCGCACGTAATTCTCGCCATATTCGCCGAAGCCCGCGCCCGGCGAGACCGCGACATTCGCCTGCTCCAGCAGCAGCTTCGAGAAGCCGAGGCTGCCGAGTTCGCGAAAGGCTTGCGGCACCGGCGCCCAGGCGAACATCGTGGCGGGCGGATTGGGAATATCCCAGCCGGCCTGGTGCAGCCCCTCGACGAGCACGTCGCGCCGCGCCTTGTAGCGCTCGCGGATCTCGGCGATGCAGTCCTGCGGCCCGTTGAGCGCGGCCGTCGCCGCCACCTGGATCGGCGTGAAAGCGCCGTAATCGAGATAGGATTTGACGCGGGACAAGGCGGCGATGAGGCGGGGATTGCCGACCGCGAAGCCGATGCGCCAGCCCGCCATCGAATAGGTTTTGCTGAGCGAGGTGAACTCGACCGCGATCTCCTTGGCGCCCGGCACCTGCAGCACCGAGGGCGGCGGATTGCCGTCGAAATAGATCTCGGCATAGGCGAGATCGGACAAGAGCCAGATATTGGTGCGGCGGCAGAAATCGACCAGCTCGGCATAAAAGGCGAGATCGACCACCTGGGCGGTCGGATTGGCCGGGAAGTTGATCACCAGCGCCAGCGGCGCCGGGATGCTCGACGCCGCGGCCTTTTTGAGTTCGGCCATGAAGTCGATGCCCGGCCCGATCGGCACGTGACGCACCGAAGCGCCGGCGATGACGAAGCCGAAGGAATGGATCGGATAGGTTGGGTTGGGCGCGAGGATGATGTCGCCCGGCGCGGTGATCGCCTGGGCGAGATTGGCGAGCCCTTCCTTCGAGCCCAGGGTGACAATGACCTCGCGCTCGGGATCGAGCTCGACGCCGAAGCGGCGCCGGTAATAAGCCGCCTGGGCACGGCGCAGGCCGGGAATGCCGCGCGACGCGGAATAACCATGGGCGCGCGGATTTTGGACCGTCTCGATCAGCTTCTTGACGATGTGATCGGGCGTTGCGCCGTCGGGATTGCCCATGCCGAGATCGATGACGTCGCGCCCCGCCGCGCGCGCTTTCGCTTTCAGGGCATTCACTTCGGCGAAGACGTAAGGCGGCAGCCTTTTGATGCGGTAAAACTCGTCTTGCATGCTGACCATCGGCTCGAAGGACCAACCCTATTCTAGGGCGGCTTCCGGCGCGAAGCGAGAGGCGACCGCGGGGATAAAAAGCCCGGCCTTCACCTAAGATTGCATGAACGCCGCGCAGGAGGGTCTCGATTTGGCCAGGCGGATGGTCGCAAGCGGGTTGAGCGCGAAAGAGTGCGCGTTCCTGACGCTGGCGTTCATCGGCCTCGCCGCGCCCTTCATGCCGGTTCCTGGCGACCACGCCACCCGCATCGCTGTGCATTTCCGTCATGTCGGTGCGACCGCCGCTCGCCGCTTCGCCGCCGAGGGCGACGCCAGCCTCTGCGCGGTCCTTGCGGCGGCTTTGTCATTTCATGACCACGCCAGCGGCAGCTTCACCCGCATCGATTGCGGCCCTCGTTGAACCGCGGGCCGGCCGGCATGCTTCGCCATTCGCGCGCCGGGCCGGAAGGCGTAAACTCGCACGATAAGGTTGGCCGCGCTTCGAGGAGGGGCACCATGGCGTATGGCGAGCAAACGGTTGCGGGCACTTACGACGTTGGCGGCGTGCGCCTCGAGCGGCCCTTCCAGGTGCTGCGGCTGGGACATTTCGGCTTCAATGTCCGCGACCAGGAAGCCGCGCTGCGCTTCTACAGCGATCTGCTTGGGCTTCCAGTGACCGACACGCGCAATTTCGGCGAGCAATTCAAAATAACGAGCCCGACCGGGCAAGACCCGAACGG
>DATEKH010000206.1:0-22287 GCA_035277525.1 Allostellaceae bacterium | reverse complement strand
GCTTGGCCGGGATGATGCGCCAGAGGGCGTCAAAAGCGTGCGGTGCGGACTTCCCTGGCCGCTGGCAGCCGTAATGCCCGTTACTTTGCGGTCCTGTTCCGTGCCTCGCCAAGAGGGATGGCCAAAACCCAGTGCCCAGTTTGACCATGTTCGGTCCGCCATCGCCGGGATGTACATCACAAAATCGTACACGGCTGTGGACGATGCCGAAGAGCGACTTGCTCGCAGTCAGAGTTCCGGTCCCAAGAGTTGATTGGAGCATCCAGCCTCATACATTGCTAAGCAAGACTGTGCTGATATCGGGTCGCCGACGACTGGAATCAGACCGACCGCGCTCGCCAGTGCAATGAAGTCGCGGCGTCTCATGCACGGAATCTTACCCTGACGTCAAAGAGGTGGCTAGATTTCTTTCAATCCAGCTTCGAGTCGTCGAGCACGGCCCGTTCTCTGGGAGGCCCACAAGGACACGTTGGTGTGACAGCACCCCGGCAACGAACGCGGTGGCAACGAACGCGGTACGCTGCGGCCGGTTTCCTGGGGTTCGCTCTGCGGAGCGCATCTCGGTCTGACAAGCGAAAAGAAACCCCGGTTGTGATTGGGGGCCACCGGGGCGAAGTCATTGAAAGCAGAGCCCAGCGATGATGTCTTCCGTCCACCACGTCCCTTTACCGGGTTGTTCACTGCCTCGGTGGAGCCGCAGCCGGTGCCCCGGGCAAGGGTGAGGACCAGCGGACGATCTTGCCGCCCCTGAACTTGATTGTGTAGCTCGTCATGCGGTGGTCTACGCCTTGCGCGCGGATTGCGTCGCTGCGAATCTCGGCACGACCCGTCACCGTGTCGCCGGACCCTTCCGCAGAGGTCAGGGATGCCTGAAAGTGCTCTGCTATGTTCTTTTCGAACGACGCCCTGACGGCAGCCGCCCCGACGCACGGGGGCTGACACGATCCGTCTTCTCGCACCGCATCCGATGCGAAGAACTTCATCATCCCATCCAGATCGCCGCGATTGCGAGCGTCGATGGCCTGACGAAAGATCGCAACCGGGTCAGACTGCGCAAACGCGGTGGGGACGCCACAGATCATGGTGAACAGCACGAACAGGCAAAGGCCAATGCGGTCGCTCATTTGAGTGCTCCTCAGGTGAAGGCCCTCTGTCACCGATGCGACAATTACGAAGAACACGGCCAACAAAGCAAACCGAGTTTCTCCGGATGGTCGAAAGCTCTGAGGCGGCCGATCTGACGAATGGTAGCAAGAATCTCATGCCGCCGCTCAGCCGGATGCCTTGCACAGGTTACGTCCACAGATCGACTATTAGTCTAGACCGGTCGGTGGATGCCCAAAACCCAGTGCCCAATCTGACCCCGGTTGGTCCACCATCGCTGGGATATTGAATTTCTACTCAGGGACTTGTCGATCAGAGCCTCCGAAGGCTGCCGGGTAGTCCTTGAATTTGGGCAGGCCGTCCTTCATCGGCAGCACCGTCTCGACATAGTTGACGTGCAGCGCCGCCTCGAACGTCAGTCCCGGCAATGTGGCTGCGTAAACGTCGACCACGCCCAGCATCGGATGGTTTGTCATGAGGTGGCCGCCGCATTTGCGGCAGTACATTCGATCGCTGCGTGCTGTTTTGTTGAAGGTCGCGAGGTGTTCGGCGCCTGAGCTGATGCGTATGTTCTCCGGCTTCCACAAAGTGAAGGCGTTCACCGGTGCGGCCGACCAGGACCTGCACGAGTTGCAGTGGCAATAGCCCATCCCTTCAGGTTTGCCTGTCGCCTCGATCTTTACCGCGCCACAAAAACATTGGCCGTGATATGTCATCGCCGTCTTCCCGATTTGTCATGAGCGCGCCGGTACCGGACCAAGGCCGCTGATCGGCCTTGGTCCGCCCGGTCCATCGCGTTAAGCGTCGTCCGTGACGACCAGAATTGTCGGCGCACCGCCGGAGCTGATCGATGCGGCGTGATCCAACGCTTCCTTGCCGCTCGAGGCGGCGGTCGTCTTGAGCGCCTCGATCGTCGGGAAGCTGACGTCTGAAATCAGATAAAACGGCGGCGGAGCGAAGGACGGTCCGACCACGCGTTTGGTCAGGACGCCTGTCGCGCCCTTCAATCTCGGACCGGCGTAAGGGAGGTGTTCCTCGCGATAGGCACGGTCGAATTTCTTCGCGTCCTTGGGATGCGGGTACATGATCAAAAGATGAGCAGTCATGAGAACAGTCCTCTCAGGTGGGAGTGGCGAACAGCGAGAGTCCGTTCTCTCGCCGGCCGGTGGCGCGACATCGCGCCGCCGACGCTTCGACATGTCGGTATCGGCGAGCTGCTCGGGAGGTCCGGAATTCGGACCGCGTGCCTTGGACGATCGTGCTAAGATGCGAGGATGACGAGCTACGGACAGTTCTGCTCGGTCGCGCGCGCGCACGAAGTCTTGGGCGGCCGTTGGACTCTTCTTGTCGTGCGCGAGCTCCTGTGTGGAGCGAGCCGCTTCAACGATATTCGCCGCGGCATACCCAGAATTTCTCGCACCATGCTCTCGGAACGATTGCAAGCGCTGACGTTCGCGGGAGCGGTCGCTCGCATCGATGGCGAGCATGGTCCCGAATACGTGCTCACCGAGGCGGGCAAAGAGCTAGCGAGCCTCATTGCCGCGCTCGCCACCTGGGGACAGAGATGGTTGCCTCGATCGGCCAAGGGCGAAGACAATGATTTGGAGCCTTTGCTCGTGGACATGCAGAGACGCGTGCGGTTTTCGGCGCTCCCACGACATCCGATCGTTGTCCGGTTTCAAATCGATCGCCGGCCGAGCCGTTTCATGTTGCTCAAAGCGGCGGAGGTCTCGGTCTGCGCGCAGAACCCCGGCTTTCCCGAACCGCTGAGCGTTCGCTCGCGCCTTCCTCCATTGGTCGCGTGGTGGCGCGGCGATGCGAGTTTCACCGAGGCTCGGCGGATGGGCTTGGAATTGATGGGGCCGAAAACGCTCGTCCGCGCATTTCCCACGTGGTTTGATAGATATCTTTTCGCGGGAATCGAGCCGGCCCAGAACGCCGCTAGGAAAGCCATTGCCTGATCGATGGCTGGGTTGATCCCTGCGATGAGCGCGTCAGAGCATCATGCATTGAATCCCATCACCTCCAGCTCTTCATGGCGCAGCGCCTGAGGGTCCGGCGTGCCGAACTCTTTCAGGGACTGGCCAGTCGCAAGCGATTCCAACTGGCGTCGCCACATTCTGCGAAGCATCACCAGCGCTGCGTCGGATCGACCCAATTGCTCCCTTGAACGGTCTTCGATCTTTCCCTGCCCGCAGATCGACACTCCGTCCTGAATGCGGATGATATTCGGGTGATTGGCGACGTCCTCCCAGGTCTTTCGGCCGGCGAGGATCGCCTCGATCTCCTCATGGATCGGCGTGGCTTCGGGACGCTCGCGCCGTTTCGTGTGATAGACCATGATGAGAAAGTGAAGATGACTTGTGTCATCGATCGGCACGTACCAGAACAGCGCCTTGAACCAGAACGGCTTGTCGTCCCGCGCCGTGCGCAGCTGGTGGGCGAGGAAGCACTGGTTCGGCATGATGAAGTGAATTTTATCGGTGTGCCCGCCGCGCTCTTGGAATTGCGTTAGCCCGAACGGCGTTTCCTCTCCCCAGGTTTTGGTGGGAATAAACGGTCTCGCCGCCGTATTCACGAGGTGATCGCGATGCGCGAAGTTCACATGGACGTCGTCCATGATGTTTTCCGCGCTCTGGAAATAATTGCACGGGATCATTTCGGCCGAGGCGGAGACGGTCCAGCCCTCGCGCGCCCCGTCTTCGAGGCCCGGCAGCGGACGAAAGGCGGGAGGCTCGCCTTCGCCCATATAAGCGAAGATGAGGCCGTGCGCTTCGTGCAACGGATAGGCGGCGAGTTTCCGCACCCTGTCGCAGAAAGGTTTTGGCTCGGCCGGCTGCTCGATGCATCGTCCGGACTCGTCGAACCGCCAGCCGTGATAGCGGCAGCGAATGGTTTCCCCTTCGATCCAGCCAATGTGCAAACGCGTCAGCCGATGCGGGCACTCATTGGTAATAACGCGGGCCTTCCCGCTTTCGCCGCGGTAGAGCGCCAGCTCCTCGCCGAGGATGCGGATCGGAACGATCTTTCCTTTCGGGAGCTTTTCGGAGACGTAAACGGGTTGCCAGTAGCGGCGAAGGTAGCGCCCGGCCAGCGTGCCAGGACCCGTGTGCACGAAGTCGTCGACCTGTTCGTCGAGAGGGGCAAGTGGGCCGCTCGAAGCGCTGGTCGTCGTCATTGTCCGCCTCCGTCAACCTGTCGCGCATTTCACGATCTGCGCCGATGTTGCCGTCGCAACAGCCACCGATCGCGGCACCTGCTTACAAGGTTTTCGTCGTTACCTCCAGACCCGACGCGCGGGCTCGAAGCAGCAGCCAAGCTTTGCCCGCTCGTCCGCTGTCGCGGCGGGATTGACGCGCGCTCGAAGCGGTATCCGGAATGGCGCGCGGCGAGGCTGCCGGTTGAAGGACGGGCCGGGGCCCGACACGGCAGTCTCAGCGCGACAGCAGGTAGGGCCCGAAGACGTCGCGGATTTGCGCTTCCATCTGATGGTCGAGCTTGGATATCGCCTCGGTGACCAGATCGTAGCAGGCCCGCTGTCGATCATCCGGTTTTGCGTCGGGCACGACGCCTTTCGCATCCGACACGCTCGTGCTGGCTGCATGAATCATCTTGCCGTCCGGACCGGCCAGCTCGAGCGTCGCCTCGAGAACCACCTGATACTCCTGGACGGTTTTATGCCCGGAGATCGGCTTGCCGTTGGCGCCATAGGGAACGTCGCGCTTCATGCCGTTCGCGCGGAAGATGATGAAGCGCACGACGTTGTTGCTGCGGCCCCCGGCATGGAGCCGCTCGCGCACCCAACTCGTGAGCGCGTCGCGCGGCGCAATCGGAAAATCGGGGTCGGCTTGATCCATCGCGTCGGCGGTATCGATCGCGATGCGATTCGCATCGAGGATCAGCGGCAACTCGCGGGAAAAATCCTGGCTGCGATATTTGATTGGCGGCGGAGACGACGAACCGCAGGCGGACAAGCCCACGCACAAACAGGCGACCACAAGATGCACTCGCCGAAGCCCGAAAACCCGCGCGGCTGCGGCCGGCTGCCGGAAAGCGCATGGATGACATCGTAGCGTTCGAAGCAAACCCACCGACCGACGTTGAGCAAAGGGATCTACCGACAAACCTAGCGGCAAAACGCGTCGTGAATGCGGCAGCATTGCGGCGGCAATGGGGGTTGCACGCCGCGTCGCAGCATCGAGCGCTTCGCTAGCGCATGCCCGCGATTTCGAGAGCGGCGAGATGATCCTTTAGGATTTGCGGCAGCTGGCTCGGCGGCGTGCGGCCGAACCCGCAATAGGCGGCAAGACCGAAATCGGGAAGGAAACGGCGCGCCGCGGTGATGCGCTCCTTGAGCGTCGCCATGTTGTGAATGGCGCCGAGATAGACGCGCGCTCCCTTGGCGTCGAGGCGGCCGAGCGGCGCATAGAATTCGTCATCGCTGCGATCGAGCGTCGGCACATGCACCCAGTCGACGCGTCGGCCGCTGGCCGCGACCGCGGCATTGACCAGCGCGATGGTGCGATCGAGTGTCGCCGGCGCGACCGCCGGCCAGCCGCCAAACGTGCCGAAGCAGAAATGGAAACCCAGCTGCACGGCTGCGGGGAGCTTCGCCGACAAGCGGCGGATCGGCGCGATGTGGGTTTCGATCTCGGCCTCGGAAGACGACGCGGCAACGCCGCCCGACACGGCTTGAACTTCCCAGGCGCAATCCCATTGAATCGCGAGATCCTTGTGCGGGATGAGCGCGAGAATCACGGCGAGCTCCGCCGCGAGCGAATCCTCGAAGCCCGGACGCACGCGCGCGAGATCGGCCGGGTCCGGAAAATAGAGCGGCCGCACGACGCTGTTCACCATCGGGATCGAGATCTGGAAGCGCAGATCCGCGGGCAGCACGCCTTTCTCGCGCAGAGTGCGAAAGGCGAAGAACGAGCTCACCGCGTCGCGCGCATAGCCGAGCCGCGAGCCGGGATTGCCGAAGCGCACGCGCTCGACCCCAGGCCGCACGCGGAATTGCCAGGCTTCGTCGCGGCTGCGCGGCAGCAATTGCTCGACGCCATCGACCGGCTTTGGCCGACGCAAGGTCTCGAGATCGGCATGGCCGTTGAAAATCAGATAGCAAAGCCGGTTGACCCAGGAGCGGCGCTCGCCCACCTCGCCATCCGGTATGGCCGGCAAATAGCGCCCAAGCGGCTCGCCGAAATCGCGCATCACATGCTCGACCGTGTCGAGCGGGACGCTGCCGACGAGAAGAAGCCTGTCACCCATGGGACCATACCTTCCGATTTGCCTTTGCCGCCTGGCGCGGCGGCCCTTGGCCCCCGTGCCAACGCCCCCTCTTTAACCCAACCGCAATCAGAGCGCTTTTATAAGCAGGTTAAACGATAACCACGTGATTTTCCCTGGAAAATAGAATGCAGACGAAATTTCCCGCCAACATTGTGCCCCCCAGATTCGGCCGGCGCGATTCAAATCCTTTGCCGGCCCCGAACGCGTCGGTCGAGGAAACGGCGATCGTCCAGAGCATTCTGGGGCGGCTCAACGGCGCCGCGGAGCGCTCGCGCGAGGGTCGTGCCGCGAACCCGCAGGCGGCAGCGAGGCCACGCCGCCGCAAGCTCGACCGCGAAACCGCGGCGACGGCCGACCGCAGACGCGTCGTGACCGCGGTGCGGCAGGCGCAGGCCGCCGTCATGAAGAAGATCGACACCGAAGCGGTGGCGCGGCTGTCGCGCGCCGCGCTCGTCGAGCAGCTCAGCCCCCTGGTCGGCGAAACCCTCGCCGATCAAGGGCTGCAACTGAACCAGGTCGAGCAGCGCGATTTCGTCACCCTCCTCGTCAACGATATGATCGGCCTGGGGCCGCTCGAATCATTGCTCGCCGATGAGAGCGTCACCGACATCATGGTCAACGGGCCCGATCACGTCTATGTCGAGCGCGGCGGCCTGCTCGAGCGCACCGCGATCGCTTTTCGCGACGACGAGCATGTGATGGGTATCGCCAACCGGATCGCGAACCGCGTTGGCCGCCGCATCGACGAAACCACGCCGAGCGTCGATGCACGCCTTGCCGATGGCAGCCGCGTCCATGTCATCATCCCGCCGCTCGCCCTCAAGGGGCCGACGATCTCCATCCGTAAATTCCCGAAGACCGCGATCACGCTCGATACCATGGTGAAGCAGCGCAATCTCTCGGCATCCATGGCGACGGTGCTGAGCGTCGCGGCGCGCGCGCGTCTCAACATCCTGATCTCGGGCGGAACGGGATCGGGCAAGACGACGCTGCTCAACGCGCTCTCGCAATTGATCGATCCGCGCGAGCGGATCATCACGATCGAGGACGCGGCCGAGCTGCGCTTGCAGCAGCCTCATGTCGTGCCCCTCGAGACGCGGCTTTCGAACATCGAGGGCAGGGGCGAGGTGACCATCCGCGAGCTGGTGCGCAACGCGCTGCGGATGCGGCCCGATCGCATCATCGTCGGCGAAATCCGCGGCGAAGAGGCCTTCGACATGCTGCAGGCGATGAACACCGGCCATGACGGCTCGCTCGGCACCATTCACGCCAACAAGCCGCGCGACGCGCTGTCGCGGCTTGAAAATATGGTGGCGATGGCGGGCATCAACATGCCAGCGAAGGCGGTACGCACCCAGATCGCCAACGCCATCAACATGATCATCCAGGTCGAGCGGATGCGCGACGGCATTCGCCGCATCACCCGGATATCCGAGCTGACCGGCATGGAAGGCGATGTGATCATGATGCACGACCTCTACACCTTCGAGTTCGAAGACCTCGAGGACGGAGAGGTGAGGGGCCATTTCGCCTCGAGCGGCCTGCGCCCCAATTTCACGCCGCGCGCCCAATATTTCGGGCTCGAGAAGCTCCTCACTGAAAACAATAAGTAGCCGCGGCCGCGCAGGCGCGGCAACTCATCGGCGCGCAGCCCCACCGAATTCGCTTCATCAGGGCGAAACATCGAGGGCAATGCGTGCGCCCTTCAGTCGCACCCATGCGGTTAGCCGGGATTAAGCGATCTTTCACGCGGCGGAGGTAAAGCTTTTCTCGCTCCCTACGACTTGCGCAAGCAGCTCTGCGAAGGATCGATCGATGTTGAAGCCAATGATTGTGTCCTGTGCGATCCTGACGGCCGTCGCCGGCATCGGTGCTGCGCGCGCGGCCGATCACGCGACCGCACCCGAAGCCGTCGCGATGGTCAAGAAAGCCGTCGCCTATATCAAGGCCAACGGCACCGACAAGGCCTATGCCGCCTTCGACGACAGGCACGGCCAATTCGTCGATCGCGACCTATACATCCTCGTCTACCGCCTCGATGGCGTGGTGCTCGCGCATGGCGCGAACGCCAAGCTCATTGGCAAGGATTTGTCGGATGCGCAGGATGTCGATGGCAAATTCTACGTCAAAGAACGCATGGAGTTCGGCAAGACCAAGCCTGACTTCTGGCAGGATTACAAATTCACCGATCCGATGACCAAGAAGATCGAAGCGAAAACCACCTATTGCGAGCGGGTCGACAACTCGGTGGTTTGCGCCGGGATCTACAAGCCGCAGACCTGAGAGGCAGCGTCGGCCGCCGGCGATCCAAGCCGGCCGCCGCGGCCCGCGATCCATGAGCGCCTTGTTCCGCAACCTTTCCATCCGAGCCAAGATCGCGACGATCCCGCTGGCGACGACGGTGCTGCTGCTGGGCCTCGGTCTCTACGCCTTTCTGCTGCTCAAGGACAACGGCACAGCCATCCAGCTTCTCGGCGACAGCGTCCTGCGCCAAACCGTGGTCGCGTCCGATTTCGCCACCGAGACGGAGCGATCGCTCGCGCGGCTCTATCGTCTCACGTCCATGTCCTCGAGCGATTCCGACGCGAAGCGGATCAGCGCGCTCGCCAAGGAAGACACCGAGGCGATGACCAAATTTGCGGCTAAGCTGCCGGCGCTTGACGCCGCGCTTGCCGGTGCGGGCATCGCGCCCAGCCGCGTCTCGGCGTTCGACGCGGCGTTCAATGATTACGTGACGGCGGCCAAAGGCGTCATCGACGTGGCCGATGGCGACGCCGCGACGGCGCTCACCTTCATGACCGCGACGCAACGCAAATTCGACGCGGTGAGCAAGCAGCTTTCGAGCTTCCTCGACACGCTCGCCGAAGCGCGCGACCAGCAGCTCGCGCAGATCGATGGCGAGATGTCGCGCGGGCGGATGATCTTCGCCGGCGCCATCGGCCTCGTCGTCTTGGCCGCGCTCGCTCTGGCGTTTGCCATCAGCGGGCTGATTTCCGCGCCGATGGTCGCCATGGCCCATGCGGTCGAGCGGATCGCCGCCAAAGACTACACCGTCGCCGTGCCCGCAGTCGGCCGACGCGACGAACTCGGCAAGATGGCCCATGCGATCGACGTGCTGAAGCAACAGAGCATCAGCGCGGACCGGCTGACCGAGGAGCAGCGCCGCTCGCACGAGGCGAGCAACGCAAGGCGTCAGGCGCTCGAGAAAGCCATCAAGGAATTCGAGACCGCGGCGCGCGGCGTCGTCACCGGCGTCTCGTCCGCGGCGGACGAGATGCGCGCTTCCGCCGAGGTCATGACCAACACGGCGGGCCAGGTTTCGCGCCAGGCCGCAGCGGTCGCCGGCGGCTCGGAGGAAGCCTCGGCCAATGTGCACAACGTCGCCTCGGCCTCGGAAGAGCTCACCGCGTCGATCACCGAGATCGGACGGCAGTCCTCCAATTCGACGCGCATCGCCGCCAAGGCCGTCGCCGACGCCAAGGCCACCGACGCGAAGGTGCAGAGCCTCGCCGAGGCGGCACAACGCATCGGCGATGTGGTGAAGCTCATCAGCGACGTCGCCGGGCAGACCAACCTGCTCGCGCTCAACGCCACGATCGAGGCGGCGCGCGCCGGCGAGGCCGGAAAGGGCTTCGCGGTGGTTGCTTCCGAGGTGAAGAACCTCGCGACCCAAACCGCCAAGGCGACGGAGGAGATCGCCGCCCAGGTCAAATCGATCCAGGAGGCGACGCGCGAATCGGTCAGCTCGATCCAGAGCATCGGCGGCACCATCGCCGAAATCGACGAGATCGCCACCGCGATCGCGGCGGCCGTCGAACAGCAGGGATCGGCGACCCAGGAGATCGCGCGCAACATCCAACAGGCCGCCAAGAGCACGCAGGAAGTGTCGGCCAACATTATCAGCGTTGGAGGGGCGACGGCCGAAGCGGGCTCGGCTGCGGCCCATGTGCTGGGCGCGGCGGAAGAGCTCGCCAGGCAATCGGCCACGCTGCGCACGCAGGTCGATACATTCCTCGCGCATGTCCGCATCGCCTGAATCTCGCCGAGCGGGCGGGTAAGGGAGCGGCGGGGCATTGCATGGCGCTCGGAGCGCACCGATCTCTTTAGAAGGAGGATTTGGTGACAAGCTGAGAGGGGTCGAACATGAGCCCGTCGCTTCAAGTGACCTTCCGGCAAATGGCCGCTTCGCCTTTTCTGAGGGCGCGCATCGAGGAACGCGCCGAGCGGCTCTTGCGATTCTACGATCGAATTGTCGGCTGCCGCGTCGTGGTCGAGGCGCCGCACCGCCGGCATCAGAAGGGAAAGCTTTATACGATCGCCGTCGAACTGGCCTTGCCCGGCGCGATCCTGACATGCCACCGTAACCCGGGCGCGCATCACGCCCATGAGGATGTCTATGTCGCCTTGCATGACGCCTTCGATGCCGCCGAGCGTCAATTGCGCGATTACCTGAAACGCAAGGGCACGGCGGAAGCGCAAGGGCCGGGTCCGAGCCACGGCCAGGTTTGATCGGGTTCCGCGCACAAGGCGTCAGGCGGCTTCAACCGAACGCAAGGCAGGCGATGGCACTCATTCGCGTCAACCAGATCGAAGCCGTGCAGCGGCACACAGAGGCCGCGATTCGCATGACCTTCGGCGGCGAGGACGCGATCGCCGTCCACGCGGTTGCCGCCGACGCCCATCGCATCATGCAGGATTTCTACCGCGGCCGCGGCGGGACCGAGAGCTATCTGCGCCTCGGCGACTGGATCGCGCCCGGCCACACTGCGCGTTTCTGGCGCCATTTCAACGCCGCGTCCGAGTTCCTGCGCTCGGGCGAGTGGAACCCCGAGACGGTGTTCGAGCTCGAGGAAGATGCCAACGACTTCATGATCGTCTTCGCCGCGCGCTGGTATCAGATGCAGGGGCTTGCCGCGACCCGGGATATGCGCATCTTCGCGACCTGGTATATCGCCTGCAATCCGGGAATCTTGCGCGCCGATGCAATGCCCGAGGCGGCGCTCTCCGAGAAGATGGCGACGATGAGCGCGGCGCTGCGCCCGCTCGGCCGCGCCGACCGGCTGCGCGCCGGACAGATGGCGCTCGCCCATCCAGCAGGCAGCGCCGATTAGCGCTCGCCTCGAACCCGCATCCGTGCAAATCTAAGCTGCCATCTGTTCCAAGCGGGGGCGATCGCAGCGGGCCGTCGCTTCGGCGGGCGGTCATCGCGGGAGGAGGAACCAAAGCTCATGAAGCGACTTGCTCGATCGGCGCTCCGCGGCGCCACCGGGGCAGCGGCACTCGCGATCCTTCTGGCCTTCGCCCTCGCTCCAGCGGCACACGCCGCGGACCAGCTGCGCGTCGCCAAGGGCGCGAGCCGCGCCTTCAGCTTCATGCTGCTCGATGTCGGCATCCAATCGGGCATCTTCAAAAAGCACGGCCTCGACATCGAGGCGAGCAGCATCGACGGGGCGGCGCGGCTGCACCAGGCGATGGTGGCGGGCAGCATCGATATCGCGCTCGGCGCCGGAACCGATATCGCCTTCATTGCCAAGGGCTCGCCGGAGAAGGGCGTCGGCGTGATGGCGACCGAGCCGCTCAACATGGCGCTGGTGGTGCGCAACGACGAGCCGATCAAGGGCGTCGCCGATTTGAAGGGCAAGACCATCGGCGTCACCAGCCCCGGCTCGCTGACCGATTGGTTCGCGCGCCAGATCAATTTCCGCGAAGGCTGGAACGACGCGCAGGGAGCTAAGATTGCGGCGCTGGGCAGCGCCGACGGCACCCGCTCGGCCTTGATCGCCGGCAACATCGATGCGCTCGTCGGCAGCGTCGAGGGCGGCCTCACGCTCGAAGCGGCCGATCGCGGGCGTGTGCTCTTTACCTTCGCCGATTTCGTCAAGCCCTTCATCACCCATGCGATCTACGCGCGCAACGCGCTGATCGCGAGCCACCCCGATGCGCTCAGGCGGTTCCTTAAAGCCTGGTACGAGACCGTTGCCTTCGCCAAGGCGCACAAAGCCGATACGCTCCGCATCACCCATCCGCTTCTCAACGCGCCCGACAGCGTTGCGAGCAAGGTCTTCGACATCGAGATGCCGATGTTTCCGACCGACGGCCACTATGACCCGAAGGCGCTGGCGGTGGTCGTCAAATCGCTGGTCGATACCGGTCAGATGGACGGCAAGACGGACGTCAAGTCGCTGATCACGGAGAAATTTCTCGACTGACCGCGCGACGCTGCGTCAGGCCGATCGCCACCGGCATCGCCAGCAGAACCATCGGCAGCTGAACGGTAATGCCGGCGATGATCGCGATCGCCAAAGGCTGCAGCATCTGATCGCCCGAGCCGCTGATCGCCGCGCCCAGCGGCAGCAGCGCCAGAATCATTGCCAGCGTGCTCATCGCGATCGGCCGTAGCCGGTTGAGCGCCGCTTCGCGCAGCGCGGCGCGCGGCGGCATGGTCTTCAAGAGCGCTTGATATTCCGAGACCAGGAAGATCGCCATCTCGGTGGCGATGCCGAGGATCATCACCATGCCCATCATTGCCGTGATGTTGAGCTCGACCCCCGCGAGCCACAGCCCGACGAAGACCGCGCTGCTCGAGATCACGGAGCTCGCGATGATAATGATCGGGATTATGAAGCGCTCGTAGAGAAACAGCAGCAGGATCGCCTCGGCGATCGCGGCGGCGATGAAGACCTTGATCATGCCCTCGACCGCCAGCTGCTCCTGCTTATAGGCGCCGCCGATCGTGTAATAGACCCCTTGCGGCAAGAGGGCGGGTTTTTCCAGCGCCGCCTTCACGCCGGCAATGGTCGAGCCCAGATCCTTGCCGCCGCCGATCTGCGCCGTCACCGCGACGATCTGGGCGAGATTGTCGCGGGTGATCTCGGGCTGGCCGGCGAGGAACTTGACGGTTGCCACTGTGGCGAGCGGGAACACCCGGCCGCCCGAGGTCCGAAGGAGAAGACCTCCGAGCTGATCGCGATAGATGCGCTCCTGCGGCGGATCGAGCCACAACCGGACGCCGATATCCTGGAGCGAGCCCAGATAATGCGTCACCACCGCGCCGCCGAGAAAGTGACGCACCTGGTCCTCGACCTCGGCGGGCGTCACGCCGTTCATTGCCGCCGCAGCGGGATCGACATGGATCTCGAGGGCGTCGCCCGCCGGCACCACGCCATTACGAACCGAGGCCGGCTCGATTCCCGGCACCTTGGCGATCGCCGCGGCGACGTTCTTCGCCACCGCGCCGAGCATATCGGGATTCTTGGCGCTGAGCTCGATGACCACGGGCTGCGGCCGGCCGACCATGTCGCCGATCATGTCGCCGAGAAGCTGATGGACATCGAAGTCGACGCCCGGGACCTGTGCGGCGATCTTGTCGTTGATCTCGTCCATCACCTGCCAGATCGGCGGGCGGCTTGATGCCGGCTTCAAATGGGCGACGATGTCGCCCTGATAGCTCTCCTTGAAATCGCCGCCGAAGCCGGCGCCGGTACGGCGCGAGAAGGTATCGACATAGGGGTCCTGCTTGAGGATCGCCTCGACCTCCTCGAGCTCGCGATTGGTCTCGGCGAGCGAGGTGCCGGGCGCCGACTGGTAGTCGAGGACGAAGCCGCCCTCATCCATGCGCGGCAGAAACCCCGTGCCGACATGGGCATAGGCCGCGTAACCGGCCGCGGCCAGAACCAGAATCCCCGCCGCGATCCACAAAGGCTGCGCGAACAGGCGGTCGAGCACGCGCGCATGGGTGCGCTTGAGCCAGGTCTCGCGGGCGTGATCGGGATCACGCCAGGCGGTGAAATCGATCAGGCCGCGCGCCAAGAGCGGCACGGTGAAGGCGGTGAGGATGTAGGAAATGATCAGCGCCGACGCCATGGTCAGCGACAGGAACTTGAAGAACGCGCCGGTCACCCCCGAGAGAAAGGCGAGGGGGATGAACATGACGATGGTCGCCAGGCTCGAGCCCAAGAGCGGCGTCAAGAATTCGCGTGCGGCCGCCAGCACCGTTCGGCCGTTGCGCTCCGCACCCGGCACGCCTGCACGCCGCGCGATATGCTCGATCATCACGACCGCGTCGTCGATCAGCAGTCCGATCGCGGCGGCGAGCCCGCCGAGCGTCATGATGTTGAAGGTCATTCCCAGCGCCGAAAGCAAAAGCACGGTGGTGAGAACCGAGAGCGGCACCACCAGCATGGCGACAAGCGTCACGCGCCAGCTCCGGAGGAAGGCGAGGATCACGATCCCGGCGAAGACCAGCCCGATCAGGATCGCTTCCTCGACCGCCGCGATCGAGGAGCGCACGAGCTCGGTCTGGTCGTACCATTTGTAGAGCCGGATCGATGACGGTTGCGTCTGCATGAAGCCGTCGAGCTTCTCGCCGACCGCGCGAGCGAGGCTCAAGGAATCCGCGCTGTCCTGCTGATAGACGTCAATCGTGACCGCGGGCTCGCCATTGTCGTCGACGAGGAGCCATTGCGGAACCGCCCCCATCGTGACCTTGGCGACATCGCTCAGGCGCACGACGCCGCCCTCGCCGGTGCGCAGCATGACGTTGCGCACGGACACCACCGAATCGAATGCGTTGTTGTTGATCGCGAGATAGAGAAGATCGTTATCCTCGAGCCGGCCAACCGCCGTCACGGCATTGGTGTCGGCGATCGTCTTGGCGACATCCGCGAGGCTCAGGCCATGCGCCGCGAGCTTTTGCGGATTGACCAGCACCTGCACCTCGGGCGTCTCGCCACCGAGGACGCCGACGCGCTTGACGCCCGAAACGCCGGTCAAGAGCGGCGCGATCTGGTATTCGGCGAGCCGGCGCAGATCGGCCGAAGACACCGATTTCGAGATGAGCGCATAGGACACAAAGGGCGTAATGACGTTGGGGCTCATCTGAATGATGTCGTAGCTCGTCCCTTGCGGCAGCGTCGGCAGTTGTTGCGCAAAGGCGGCATCGACGCTTAAGAGGGCGCGGTTCATGTCCGAGCCCCAGGGGAAATCGACGAAAATCTCGGCCGAGCCGCGCGACGTGGTCGACTCCACATCGACCGCGCCCGGAACCGCGCGCGCCACCGCCTCGAGCGGCGCGGTCACCTCGACCAGCATCTGCTTGGCGGGCATGCTCTCGGCGGTGATTTCGACGCGAAGCCGCGGGAAGCTTGTCACCGGGAAAAGCCCGACCGGCAGGTTGATGCCGGCGAAAATCCCGGCGAGCGCCAGCGCGAAGGCGACGAAGAGCAGCGAGCGCCGGTGATGCTCGATCCAGTCGACGAAATTCATTCGCCCGCGTTCCCGCCGGGCTCGGCGACCCTCACCTTCATGCCGTCTTCGAGCTGGTGATTGCCCGAGAGCACGAGTGGCGCCGAGGGATCGAGCGCGCCTTCGACTACATCCTCGTCGCCCGCCGCGGCGAGGATGCGCGCCGGGATTTTCTTGGCGACGGCAGCAACGATTTGCACGACATAGGTGTCGCCATTGTCGTCGACCAGAATCGCGGCATGCGGCACGACATAACCCTCGGCTTGGCCGGTCGTGATTTCCGCCTCGGCCATCTCGCCAGGCATCAAGCCATGGGCCGGCACGGCGATGTCGACGGGAACGAGACCGCTCGCGGCGTCGACGATCGATCCTCGCAGCAGAACCTTGCCCTCAACCGCCTCGCCGCCGCCAACCGGCGCGACACTCGCCGGATCGCCGGGCGCGACGGAGGCGGCTTCGCTCGGAACAAGCCCGGCCTTCAGGACGAGGCCTTCGGGACGCAGCAACTCGGCGAGCGCCGCACCCTCGCTGACGAGCGTGCCGGGACTCGCCGAAACGCCGGCGACGATCGCATCGAAGGGCGCGTCGAGGTCGCGCGCGCCGGCCGCACCCTGCGCCTCGAGCGCGGCAAGCGCCGCGCGCGCATCCGCCGCCGCTTTTTCGGCATCGGCCAGCTGCTGCGCGGTGGCGAGATGCTGGCCGACCATCTGGCGGGTGCGGGCGGCAAGCTGGGCCGCCACGGCGGCGGCCGATTTGGCTTGGATATAGGCCGCCGCGGTCGCGGGGCTTGGAGCCAAGCGAACGAGCGGCGCGCCTTTGGCGACCGCCTGGCCGGCCCGGATATAGACCGCCTCGACCTGGGCCGAGACCGCCGCCGTCACCGTCTGGCGCGCCGCCGCGCTCGGCTCGACCTTGCCATAGGCGATCGTCACTTTGGGGAGGCTCCCTTTGTGGAGCTGCGCCAGCGTGACCAAGGCACTCGGCGCTGACTCCTCGGGCGACGCCGCCATCACGAAGAGCGATGCGAGTGCAACGCACAACGCCGGTGCAAGGGATCGCCGCGTCATGAGGGCTCGACCTCGCTCGTAGGCACGATGCGGATTTGCGGAAGCCCCAAACCCAGCGCGATCGTAAGCAAGATGCGGTCCTCGCCATAGCTGCGCTCGAGCGCGATCACTTCCGACGCGCGCTGCAGCGCGGTCGTTTCGTAATCGATCAGGGTGCGCTGATCGAGATTGCCTTGGGCGTAAGCGGCCCGCGCAGAGCGCGACAGCGCGGCCGCCGAATCGGCACTGCGCCGCGCTGAAGCGAGATCGGCCGAGAGCTTTTTCAATTGAGCGCCGAGACCGCGCGCCTCGGCGGCGGCGGCGTCGAGCCGTGCCTGATACTCGTCGTGCAGCAGCAGCCGAGTCGCTTTGGCCTCGGCGATCTTTCCCTGGTTGCGGTTGAAAAGCGGCAGCTCGAAGCTCGCCGTCGGCCCGGCCGAGCGCACATTGGTGGTGTCCTGGTTCCAGCTGCCGCCGAGAGCGAAGGCCGGGAATTGGCCGAGCACCGCGGCGCGCAAAGTCTCTTCCGAAGAGCGATAGCCGAGCTGCAGCGCGATCAAATCCGGTCGGCGCCGGGGCAGGGTCGCGATCAGCGGCTCGGGATCGGGCGGAGCCGCGGCAAGATCGGGCGGCGCGATGGCGAAGCGCACATCGGGAGACAGCCCCAGCAGAGCGTCGAGCGCCTGCCAGTTCTTCAATTGCTCGAGCGAGAGCGTGGCCAGCGATTGCTCCGCCGCGGCCTGCGCCGTGAGGAGGGGGGCCAGCGCCGAAAGCTCGAGATTGCCGGCGGCCGTTGCCGCCCGCACGGTCTTGACTTCCCCCGCGATGAGATCGAGCTCGCGCTGGTTGAGCGCGATCGCCTGATCCGCCGACGCGATATCAAGGGCAAGCAGGCGAGATTTCTGAGCGACCTGCCATTCCTGCCATAAAAGCTGGGCATTGACCTCGGCGAGATGGGCCTTCGCCGAATTGACCCGGGCGCGGTAGGTGACAAGCGCCGCGATATCTTCCGAGAGCGAGGCGGTATAGGAGGCGGTGGTGCCAGGCCCTCCCAGCAGCGCGGCGTAGCCGAGCGCGGCCGTGGGGTTCGGCAGGAGGCTGGCCTGGACGAGCCCCGCCTGGGCAGAGCCGATCGTGCCGCGCTCGGAGCGCAGCTCGGGATCGTTGAGAATGGCGAGAAGGCCGATCTCGTCGATCCCGAGCGGCTGATCGATCGCGATCGTGGCGCCCTGCGCCTCCGCCGCGGCGGGAACAACGCGGTCGAGCTCGGCAAGACTCGCCGCAAGGTGGGGCTGGCCATCGAGCGGCAACGGACGATAGCCGGTGCATCCGCCGAGACCGGTCCCCAGGACGATAAGGAGCGTGAGCCGGCGGCTCACCCCAACCATCGACAGCATGCGGTTCATAGCCTTCCTGGGGCTTTACTATGCCGGCCTCGGAATTGCCACCCGGTGGCCGCAACATTGGGAATCCGTAACTTGACGACGGCGCGTGACGCGTGAACGGAATGCGGGCGTTCCAAGGGTGGTCGGTTGAGAATTCTGCTGATCGAAGACGACCCCGAGACGGCGGATTATGTCGTCCAGGGGCTGCAGGAAGAGGGCCATCGCGTCGTCGTCGGCGCGGACGGGCAGCAAGGATTGTTTCTCGCCGCCGGCGAGACCTGGGACCTGGTCATCGTCGACCGCATGCTCCCCAAGCTCGACGGCGTGGCGCTGGTGCGCACCTTGCGCCGCGGCGGCGTCCAGACCCCGATCCTGTTCCTCACCACCATGGGTGGAATCGACGACCGCGTCACCGGCTTGAACGCCGGCGGCGACGACTACCTCGTCAAGCCCTTCGCCTTTGCCGAGCTCGTCGCCCGGGTCAATGCGCTCGGCCGGCGGCCGCGCCACACCGCCGCCGAGACCCGGCTCAAGATCGCCGATCTCGAGATTGATCTGCTCGCCCGCACCGCACGGCGCGGCGGCGAGATCATCGAGCTGCAGCCGCGCGAGTTTCGCCTGCTCGAATATCTGATGCGCCACGCCGGCCAGGTGGTGACACGCACGATGCTGCTTGAAAATGTCTGGGATTTTCACTTCGATCCGCGTACCAACGTGGTCGAAACCCATATCAGCCGCCTGCGCAGCAAGATCGACAAATGCTTCGAAGTCGAATTGATCCATACGATACGCGGCGCAGGGTATTGCCTGCGTGAACCTGGCTAGGCTCGCCCACACTTCGAGCTTTCGCCTCACCTTGCTCTACGCGGCGCTGTTCACGCTATCGGCGCTCATCCTCCTCAGCGTCATTTACTGGGCGGCGCCGCATTACATGACACGCGAGCTCGACTCGACGGTCCAGAGCGACGTCAACGAGCTCGCCGAGGGATTCAGCATCGGCGGCACGGCGATGCTCGCCCAGCTCGTCGACGATCGCACGCACGAGATGCCGAGCGGCCCGATCTTCTATCTCGTCGAGGACGGGGCCGGCCGGCGCAAGGCGGGCAATCTTCCCGCCATGACGCCTCGGACCGGCATCTATGATCTTACCGTTCCCGGCGCGCTGTTTCCCGGCGACGCGGCTGATCCGCTGCGCGCCCATGGCGTGCGGCTCGGCGATGGCGGCTTCCTTCTTGTCGCCGCCGACGCCCATCAGCTCGTGCACATGAAACGCCTCGTGCTGCGCACTTTCGGATGGGGCTTTGCGATCACCTTGCTGCTCGCCTTGGCCGGCGGCGCGGTGATGAGCGGGAGCGTGTTGTCGCGCGTCGAAGCGATGGGACGCGCCAGCCGGGACATCATGGAGGGCAGTCTCGCGAAGCGCATCCCGGTGAGCGGGAGCGATGACGAATTCGACCGGCTGGCGGAAAGCCTCAACGCCATGCTCGACAAGACGCAGAGCTCGCTCGAAGGCATGCGGCAAGTCTCGAACGACATTGCGCATGATCTGCGCACGCCTTTGACCAGGCTGCGCCAGCGGCTGGAGCTCGGGCGCCGCCGTTCGCAATCGGTCGAGGAGCTCCGCTCGGCGATCGACCGCTCGATCGCCGATACCGACGCCATCCTCGAAACCTTCAGCGCGGTCCTGCGCATCTCCCAGCTCGAGGGCGCATCGAAGGAGCGCTTCACTCAGGTCGACCTCTCCGAACTGCTCGCGAGCGTCGCCGATCTCTACCAGCCGGCGGCGGAGGAAAAGCAGCAACGGCTGTGCCTCGCCGTGGCGCCGGCCTTGCGCGTGGCGGGCGATCGCGAATTGCTCGCGCAGCTGTTCGCGAATCTGATCGAGAACGCGGTGCGGCATTCGCCCGCGGGCGCCGCCATCCAGGTTGAAGCGGCGCGGCGCGGCGATGGCGGCGTCGAAGCCGTGATCGCCGACACCGGGCCGGGCATACCGGCCGCCGAGCGCGAGAAAGTCTTCCGCCGCTTTTATCGGCTCGAGACGAGCCGCACCACGCCGGGGAACGGGCTCGGCCTCAGCCTTGCCGCCGCGATCGCGAGCCTTCACGGCATCGCGATCGAGCTTGGCGACAATCATCCGGGGCTGCGCGTCGCGCTGCACTTTTCGGCCTAGCCCCGTCAACGCGCGCCAGCGAGGAAGAGCCGCGTCAATCGATCTCTTGTCTTTGGGCTTGGCCATGCCTAGCGTGCGGCAAGGAAGGGCGAGGGGATGGCACGGATTCGGACCCGTACCAAGCAATTGACGCCGCCGCGCGGCTTTTGGCTCGCGCTGTTCGCGGCGATGATTCAAGTTCTGCTGCCTTTCCTGGTCGCGCTCGATTTCGTCCTCGTTAGCGATCCCGCCTTTGCCGGCCATACGGTCTTCGTCTGCGCGAGCGAACGGCCAACATCTCAAACCGCGCCACAGCAAGGCCGGCATCAAAGCCATCGCGGCTTGAGTGCAACCTGCCCGCTTTGTACCGCGCTCGCAGCGGGCCAGGGGTTCGTTGCCGCCGAAGCGCCGAGCGCGCCACTACCGCAAAGCGCAGCGCTGCCGTTCCTCGGTCATTTGGCGCGCGCGCAACTCTCGACCGCCACGTACGCGGCTTACGATTCCCGCGGTCCACCGACCATCGCCTGAAACGACGTTTGATCGAAGCGTCGCTCGCGCCTGACGTAACGGCCCGCTCGCCGCTGCCTCTCGCGCTGCGACGCCGTTATTCGCGCGGGCGCCTGGGCGAGCCACGCCGCGCCAACAGCCAGATCCGTTGCGGCGCTGCAGCCGCCTTGAGCCTTGAAGAGGAGACAAAGCATGACCAAGACATCTTTCATCGCCATCGCCGCGCTCGCGGCGGCGTTGTTGCTTCCGACACTCGCCGCGCAGGCGGATGAGAGCGGGATTCGTGTCGATGAGGTCTGGGCGCGCGCCACGCCGAGCACAGCCAAAACCGGGGTGATTTATCTGTCGATCACGAATACCGGCTCCACGCCCGACACTCTCGTGAGCGCGAGCACGCCGGTCGCTGCCCAGGCCGAGTTGCACGAGACGAGCATGACCAACGGCGTCATGCAGATGCGGTCGGTTCAAGCGCTGTCGATTGCGCCCGGCAAGACCGTGTTGCTGCAGCCGGAGGGCTATCACCTCATGCTGATGGGGCTGAAGCGCCAGCTCAAGGAAGGCGAGCATGTGCCGCTGACGCTCGTTTTCGCGCATGCCGGCAAACGCGACGTCACGGCTTCGGTCGAGAAGCCCGGCGCGCTTCACCCCGCCGAGAGCAAAGCCATGCCCGGCATGTCGCCGATGCCCGGAATGTCTCATTGACGAGCGACCGCAGAAAGAGTGCCTGCATCGCCGCCGCTCTTGGGGAAGCACCCGTTTGCGGGATCGGAGATTTTATAATGGCCGAGGTGCCGCGCCGATGAGCGCGGCGACCGCCGGCCTGATCGGCTTCAGCAGGGTCCCATCTGCGCCGAGTTTTCCAGCCATGTCGAGATCGTGACCGCTGTGCGGAAACGACCACGCCTTTGCCACGATCGAGCGCGCCGATCTTGGCCGAAATCATCGCGGCGGTTTCGATCACGATATCGGGATTAACGTGTTCCTGTCTCTTAGCCATAACGCCGAGAATACGCCCGGCAGCGGCGGCGAAACGAACGCCCCACCGCATTTATAGCGCAACGTCTGCTCAGCGCCCGATCTCCGGCACCCCAAATCGATCCCGATCACGAGGTATCGGTCACTGATGGCTGAGGAAGGCGGCCAAGTCAAACTCATGCACTTTTTGCACATCGTCTCAGCTATCCTGCGACAGTCGTAGCGCCTCGGCCTCGTATCTCGTATAACGTGCCGGTGCGTTCCGGATAAGGGATGAGACAGTCCCGGGGACACAAGAACAGGGGGAAGACGCATGCTGCGGGGCAAACTTATTCAGGATTCCTTTTTGTGCGATCGCAGTCGCCGCCGACGGGTTACCGGTCTCGCGGCGATCAGTAGTATTGCCGCTCTCGCCTTCGCCGCGCCGGGACCGGCCGGCGCCACCGAGATCAAAATCTTCAGCGCAAGGGCGATCGAGACAGTGCTAGCCGTCGTCGGACCGGATTTCGAGCACGCGACGGGCAACAAGCTTCAGGTTGTCTCGGGCATCGGCCCGGTTTTCGTCAAACGGATCGATTCGGGGGAGCCC
>DATEKH010000205.1:0-2779 GCA_035277525.1 Allostellaceae bacterium | reverse complement strand
GCGGCATCCGTGCCCCGAGAGTGGAGCAAAGCGGCTATCGGCGCGAGTGGCCAGCCAGCCGAACTCGCAACCTGGTGGCGCGGCTTTCAAGACCCGCTCCTCGACCAGCTTGTGGATCAAGCCGTCGCGGGCAATCTCGATCTTCAACTCGCCCAGGCGCGCATTCGCGAAGCCCGCGCCGCGCGCCTCGCGGCGGCGTCGCCCTTGTGGCCCGATTTGACCGGCTCGGCTTCGGCGACGCGGTTTCACGGCCGCCCCAACCCCTTGGCCTCGGGCGGCAGCGGAGCCAGCATCGGCGCGGGCGCTGCGGCCGGCGCGGGAGGCGGTGCCGTCGTCACCAAAAACCTCTTTCAGGCGGGGCTTGATTCGAGCTGGGAGCTCGACATTTTCGGTGGCACCCGACGCGGCATCGAATCGGCCAGCGCGGGTCTCGCGGCAAGCATCGAAGACCAGCGCGCGGGCTTGGTCTCGCTCTTGAGCGAGCTTGCCCTCGACTACATCGATCTGCGCACCGCCCAGGCGCGCCTGCAAATCGCGCGCGATGCGCTGACCGCGGAGGAAGAGACGCTCGCTTTGACCCGAGCGAAGCTCGAAGCCGGCCTTGGCAGCGCGCTCGATGTCGCCGAGGCCGAAGCGGCGGCCGCGACCACGCGTGCGGCGATCCCGAACCTTCAGACCGCGGCGCGCGACGCGATCCACGAATTGAGCGTGCTCATCGGCGCGCCGCCCGAGACCCTCGCCTCGAAACTCGAGCCGTCGGCCCCGATCCCCGCCATGTCGAGCCGGATCGCGCTCGGACTGCCCGCCGAACTGCTGCGCCGTCGCCCCGACATCCGCGCCGCGGAGCGGCGCGTCGCCGAGGCCAATGCCGATATCGGCGTCGCGGTCGCGAATCAATATCCATCCGTCACCCTCGCAGGCAGCCTCGGGCTCAACGCGACGCGCATCGGCGATCTTGGCGATGTCAGCGCGCGCAGCTGGTCCTTCGGGCCGGGCGTCACGATGCCGATCTTCAATGCCGGAAAGCTCGCGGCCGAGGTCGATGTCAAGCGCGCGCGATGGGATCAAGCCGTGATCGCCTATCGCGCGACCGTGCTGACGGCGGCGCGGGAGGTCGAGGACGCGATCGCGGCCGACGAGAACGAGCGCGTGCATCGGGCGGCGCTCGCGCAGTCGGTCGCGGCCTACCGCGACGCCCTCGCGCTCGCGCGCGATCTCTATGGCCGCGGGCTGACGAGCTTTCTCAACGTGCTCGATGCCGAGCGCTCGCTCTATGCGACGCAAGACCAGCTCGCTCAAAGCGAGGCGGCTGTCTCCGCCAATGAGGTGCGCCTGTTCAAGGCGCTGGGCGGCGGGTGGACGGCGGACGAGGCAACCGCCGACGCTCGAGCGCCTTAGCGGCCGCTCGACGAGAGGCGCGGGCGGACGAGTTCGCCCTTTGGCGCAAGCCTGCCCTGCCGGCGCTTCGCTGGCGGCGCGCGGCGATTTTGTTAGATTTCCGACATGGACAGCGCCGCAAGCTCCTTGCCTCGGTTCCGCGTGCCCTCGGTCGTCAAGCGCAATATGGCGCTGTTCGCCCTGTCGCAGACCTTCACCGGCGCGGGCATGCAATTCACCTATGGCTTCGGACCGCTGATGGTGATCGCGCTCACCGGCTCGGCCGATCTCATCGGGCTGTCGGTTGGCCTCGTCGGCCTCAGCCGGTTCCTCGTCGCCTATCCGGTCGGCAAGGTCACCGACGCGCTCGGCCGCAAGCCCGGGATCCTGATGGGCTTGGGCCTCGCGCTCGTCGGCGCGACCATGGTCGGGCTGGCGATGGGGCGGGGGAGCTTCGCCGGCTTCGTCATCGGCATTCTCATCTTCGGCATGGGAATGAATGCCTCGCAGCAGCTGCGCGTCGCCGCGACCGACATGTTCCCGCCGCAGCATCGCGCCCAGGCGCTGGGCTACCTTGCCCTCGGCTCGCTGTTGGGCCTGGTCGTGAGCCCGCTGGTGATCGACATCTCGGAGCATGTCACCGCGCGGATCGGCGGCGATCCGCTCGGCCTTGCCTGGTTTCTGCTGCCCTGCCTCATCCTGCCGGGCATGTTCATCATCAGCTTCGTGCGTCCCGACCCCAAGCATATCGGCCAGAACCTGCATCATTACTATCCCGGCTATGTCGCGGCGCCGCGCGTCGCCGAGAGCGCGCCGAAGCCGGCCTTCCGCGCTTCGAGCCTGTTACGCAATCCGGCGATCCGGCTTGCCGTTGTCTCCAACTGCGCCGCGCAAGGCAATATGTCGATCGTGATGGTGCTGACCTCGCTGGTGCTCAAGGATTGCGGCACGACGCTTACCGGTATCGCGATCGCTGGCGCCTGTCATTCCATGGGCATGTTCGCTTTCACCATTCCTTTGGGGCGGTTGACCGACCGCTATGGGCGCGATGCGGTGATGTTTCCGGGCGTCGCAACCGCGCTCGCCGGCGCCGGGCTCGTCGCCTATACCAGCGTGTTCGCGACCGTGACCTTCGGCGCTTTCCTCGTCGGCATCGGCTGGGCCGCGGCCAATGTCTCGGCGACCGCGCTCATCGCCGATTATTATCCGACCGCGGAGCGCGGCCGCGCCCTGGGCGTGAACGACACCTGCGCCGCCGGCATCAGCGTGCTGGTTGCGTTCATCACCGGTCCGCTCATCGCCTGGGCCGGGCTCTCGGCGACCGGTCTCTGCGCCATTCTTCTCGCCGTGCCGCCCTTGGCAATGCTCGCCGTCAGCGGCGGCACGAAGTCGCCGCGCCGCG
>DATEKH010000204.1:0-7810 GCA_035277525.1 Allostellaceae bacterium | reverse complement strand
AGCCAGGTGACCATCAGGGTGAAGATGATCGCCGCGACGGCGAGCGGGAACCAGCCGCCCTCCTCGATCTTCAGCATGTTCGCCGAGAAGAAGGCGAGATCGACGATGAGGAAGAAGCCGAACACCAGACCGGCGACGGCGCGATTCCAATTCGCCATGCCGGCCATGTAGACGAAGGCCAGGATGGTGTCGATCGTCATCGTGCCGGTGACGGCGATGCCATAGGCCGAGGCGAGATTTTCCGAGCTGCGGAATCCCAATACCAGCGCCAGAACGGCGATCAGCAGAAACAGATTGACCTTCGGCAGATAGATCTGGCCGATCTCGTGCTCGGAGGTGTGACGGATCTCGAAGCGCGGCAGATAACCGAGGAGCACCGCCTGCCGCGTCATCGAGAACGCGCCTGAGATCACGGCTTGCGAGGCGATGACAGTGGCAATCGTGGAAAGCGCCACCATCGGGTAGAGCCCCCAGCCGGGAACTAGGCGGTAGAACGGATTTTCGAGCGCGCCATGCTCGTGCAGCAGCAACGCGCCCTGGCCGAAATAATTGAGCAGCAGCGCGGGGAACACGAAATAAAGCCAAGCGAGCCGGATCGGCCGTTTGCCGAAATGGCCCATATCGATATAGAGCGCCTCGGCGCCGGTGACGGCGAGCACGACCGCGCCGAGCAGGGCAAAGCCGCGAATCGGATCGCGCAGCAGCAGCCGCAGCCCGTAATAGGGATTGAGCGCCAAAACAATCTCGGGCTCTTTGACGATCTCGAGCGTGCCGAGAAGCCCGAGGGTGAGAAACCAGATCGCCATGATCGGCCCGAAGAAGCCGCCGACACGCCCGGTGCCGCGACGCTGCAGTACGAACAGCCCGACCAGAATCAGGAGCGTCAGCGGAATGACGAACGTGTCGAAGAAGGGTGTCGCGACTTTCAAGCCTTCGACCGCGCTCAACACCGAGATCGCCGGCGTGATGACGCCGTCGCCGTAGAAGAGCGAGGCGCCGAGCAGCCCGGCGGCCAGAATCCACCAATGGAGCTTGGTCCCGGCCCGCGGCACGCGCAGCGCCAGCGCCGTCAGCGCGAGGATGCCGCCTTCGCCGCGATTGTCGGCGCGCATGATCACGGTGATGTATTTGAGCGTCACCACGACGATGAGCGCCCAGGTGATGAGCGACAGCACGCCATAGACCGCGGGCGGTGTCACGCCGCCGAGCGCTTGGAAGCATTGCTTCACGGTGTAAAGCGGCGAGGTGCCGATATCGCCGTAAACCACGCCAAGCGCGCCGATCAGCAAATTTTGGCGTGCCTTGGCACGGCCGGCATCCGAGCGACGATCGGCTGCGGCGGTTTGCGCCATCAGGGCACTCCTCGCGAGCAAAACGGCGGGCTGTTTAGAGCTTTCCGTTGCGCACTGCAATAAGGGGTGGCGCGGGCGAGGGGCCGCCGGCCAACGCATTGGAACGTTTCGAGAATCACCGCAGAGCGCAAAGCCGGCGCGGCGCGCTCGCACGGGCGCTTCGCAGACGATCGTCCGACCTGGACACCCCGTGAGACCGAGTGTCGATGGCGCGGCGCGAATGAAAACGGCCGCTCGGCGGCTTCGCGATGCTTTCGTGCCAAGCCGGGGCGGCTTGCCCTCTCTGCCTCACAATCGTTGGCGGCGTTTCACCGTTGCACCTAAATAATCATCCGAATTCCCGAGCAAATGAATTCCGGTCGCCACCGCCAATAATTGATCGGCGAAATCATCATTTGAGCTCTGTTGAATAAATTTCGCCGCTCGCAGCGTTGTGATGGAGATGTTGGCGCTCTCCACTCCATATCACCTTGTGTCGGGGGGCCGTCTTTCGTCGGGACGAAAGACGTCCGCGCCGAGTTCATCCATGCAGGAGAAATATGCCAATGAAAAAGATGCTGACTTTTGCCCTGGCGTTCGGTCTTTCGGCCGGACTTGCCGCGGCGGCGCATGCCGATCAAGCGACCGGCCCCGCCCCTTACGTGCCCGAGCAATCCTCGCAGCTGCCAACGCAGCCGACGCAGCAGAGCGCTGCCGTTGATGCCTATAACCGCAACATCAACGCGCTGGCGGTGGTCCCCGTAACCGGGCCCTATGATCAGGCCGACGCTTATACGACGCCCTCCGGAACCCCTCTTCCTGGCTGGAGCCAGATGTTTGATGGCGGCGAAGGCGGGGCCGGCGGGGATTGAGCCCGGATAGGCGTAATCATCGTCTCTCGCGGTGAGAGGTGGGGCGCAGAGTGCGATCGTCGCGCGTGCGACACGCCAGTCGCTGACGCGGCAGTCTCCTCTGCGCCTCCTTGCGCCCCGCGCCGAATCGCGAGAGGCAATCGCCGTCTAAAATCGGTGCTCAGAGTTCGATCGGGTCCGCGACGACCGGATTGCTCAGCACGCCCAGGCCCGTGATCTCGACGTCGCAGCGATCGCCCGGCTTCATATGCGTGCGGCCGGAGATGCGCGGCGAATCATACGGAGCCGGAACGTATCCCGGCGGATTGCGCAGGGCGCCCGGCGTCCCCATTGCGATCACATCGCCGGGTTGGAGCGTATAGCCGGTCGAGAGGTAGTGGATCACCTGCTCGACCGAGAACAGCATCTTCTCCAGACTCTCGTTCTGCTTTTCAACGCCGTTCAGCCGCGTGATGACGCGGTGCTGCTTGGGATCGCCGAATTCGTCGGCGGTCATGAGCCAGGGTCCGAAGCTTCCCGAGCGCTCGAAATTCTTGCCGAGGCCGAACTGGCGGTTATGGCCCTGGAATTCGCGCACCGAGCCTTCATTGTAGCAGGCATAGCCGGCGACATGGCTTAGCGCCGCGCCCACGGGAATATGGCGTCCGGGCTTGCCGATGATCACCGCCAGCTCGCCTTCGTAATCATAGGTCTTGGCCACGGCCGGATTGGGACACCAGATCGGCTCGCGATGGCCGACCACGCTGATCGGCATGCGCTGGAAGATTTGCGGGTAATCGGGCGAGGTGGTGAGCCCGGTCTCCTCGATATGCATGGGGAAATTGAGCGCCAAGGCCCAGGTCGCGTGTGGCGCCGGAATGACGGGGTCGAGATGGACCTGGTCAAGGCGGAGATCGCCCTCATTGCCTTCGATCGCCGCGGCGATGCGCTTCACCGAGAGCGCGCCTTGCTCCAGAATCTCCCTGAGGCTTGAGGGCAGATCGGGAAGCAGCCGACGGAGCGTGACGAAGCGCGCATCGTCGATCATCACGCCAACACCGTGCAGATCGCCCGCGCGATAGGAAATGAATCTCATGGCTCGCCCATCGATTTCGCCGCTTTGAGCGAAGGCCGCACCGTCGTGTCGCGCGCCGCCGGCAGCCCGTCGATGAGATGCCATTCGGAAAAGCGGTTGAGGCGGAAATTGGTCGGCTTCCACGCCTCGGTGACGAAATCGGGGTTGGAGAAATATTCGAGCATGCCCCCGAGCGGATTGGTGAAATACCAAAAATACGCCGATGAGATCGGGTGGCGTCCGGGGCCGACGGCGGTTTTCCAGCCGAGCTTCGAAAAATGCAGCCCGCCGCCGAAGACCTCGTGGATGTCGTGCACCTCGAAAGCGAGATGATTGAGATCGGTGATCCGGCTCGGCAGGCGCATCATGAAGAGATTGTGGTGATCGGCGCGCGGCGCATAGCGCAGGAAGGTGGCGGCGCCGCCGGCGTAGCGATCGGAGAGCGAGAAGCCGAGGCGATTGGTATAGAAACGCTCGGCGGCGCGCACATCGGGCACGGCGAAGACGATATGGCCGATGCGGAACGGCCGCGCGCGTTCATACATCGGACTGGGCGCATCGACGCGTCCCCGCGCGCCCGGCGCGTTCAGCGGCAGCGAGGCGGCGCGCTTCGGCTCCTTGCCGTGCCGCCAGACGCGGATGCCGATATTGACGCCGCCATCATCGACCGTGTGGATCGTTCCATCGCGGTCCTGCCGAACCGCGCGGTCGCGCGCGAGCTCGGCGGCGATGCGGTCGACGTCGCGCGCGCTTGCGACGCCCCAGATCACCTCGCGGAATTCGCTGTTGGCATTGAGCTTCGGCGGCAGGGTCTTCGCGCCCGTCGGCCGGACGACGATCTCGCTGCCGATCTCGGTCGCGAAGACGAGGCCGGACTTCGAGTCCTTGAGCTTTTTGAGGCCGAAATCCGAAAACAGCTTGCGCGGAACCGCGAGGTCGGGCGCGCCGAAAATCGCGGCATCGATGCCGATGAAGCCCGAGGAACGCTGTTGCCGTCGCGCCATGACGCCCGCCCTTTCCCCGGCATTCTTCGCTGAGCCGGGCCGAGGCGAGCATAGCACAGGACGCTATTCGGCCGCCGCCCTGGTTTTCGCGGCCTGCAGCGCGCGCCACACTTTCTCGGGGGTGCACGGCATCTGAACATAGGGCGCGCCGGCCTGCGCCAGCGCGCTGTTGATGGCGTTCATCACCGCGGCCAAGCCGCCGACCGTACCCGCCTCGCCGCCGCCTTTGACGCCCAGGGGATTGGTCTTGGTCGGCACCGGGTTGCTCTCCATCTCGATCGCGCAGAAATCGTCGGCGCGCGGCATGGCGTAGTCCATGAAGGAGCCAGCCATGATCTGGCTCGAGCCCAGATCGTAGGTCAGGTCTTCCATCAGCGCCTGGCCGGCGCCCTGGGCGATGCCGCCATGCATCTGGCCCTCGAGCAGCAGGGGATTGATCACGGTGCCGCAATCATCGACCGCGACATAGCGCAGGATCTCGACCTTGCCGGTCGCCTCGTCGATCTCGACCTCGCAGACATGGCAGCCATTGGGATAGGTCGGCACGCCGCCATCGTAAGTGCCGCTCTCGAACAGGCCCATCTCGCTCCCGCGCGGCAGCTTGCCCGGAAGGAACGAGGCCTTGGCGACATCGATCAGGCTGATCGACCGGTCGGTGCCGGCAACGGCGAATTTGCCGCTTTCGAAAACGAGATCGGCCTCGGCAGCTTCGAGCAGATGCGCCGCGATTTTCTTGCCGCGGGCGATCACCTTGTCGGCGGCGATGACGAGGGCCGAGCCGCCGCAAGCGGCCGAGCGCGAGCCGAAAGTCCCGGTGCCGGTCAACACCTCGTCCGTGTCGCCGTTGCGGAAGCGGACTTTCGACGGCTCGATGCCGAGCTTCTCGTTCAACACCTGCTTGAAGGTGGTGCCATGGCCCTGGCCGTGATCATGCGTTCCCATGAGCAAGGTCAAGGTGCCGGTCGCATCGAAGCGGATCTCGGCATGCTCCAGCATGCCGCCCGCCGTCGCCTCGATCGTGTTGGTGATGCCGATGCCGCGCAGCTTGCCGCGCTTTGCCGATTCGGCGCGGCGCGCGGCAAAGCCGGCGTAATCGGCGAGCTTCACCCCATCGGCGAGGTTCCTGCCGAAATTGCCGCTGTCGAAAGTGAAGACGAGGCCGGTCTTGTAGGGGCTCGCGATCGGCGGGATCGTGTTGCGCCGGCGCAGCTCGGCCGGATCGACGCCGAGCTTGCGCGCGGCGAGATCGACCAGGGTCTCGATCACATAGGACGCCTCCGGCCGGCCGGCGCCGCGATAATGGCCGGTCAGCATGGTGTTGGTCATCACGCCATGGACCTCGGCATAGAGCACCGGCGTCGTATAGGTGCCGGCGATCGAGCCGAGATTGGAGAGCGGCGGGCCCGCGGCGCGATCCGAAGTGTGATAGGCGCCGATATTGGCGAGCGTCTTGGTGCGCACCGCAAGGAAGCGGCCTTCCTTGTCGAGCGCCATCTCCGCGTCGGTGACGTTGTCGCGCGCCTGCTCGTCCGAGACGAGCCCTTCGGAGCGCTCCGCCACCCATTTGACCGGGCGGCCGGTGAGCCGCGCGGCGAGCGCCACCACGACATATTCCGAGCCGAGCGAGCCTTTCATGCCGAAGCCACCGCCGACATTCTCGCAGATCACGTGCACGGCGGTCTCCGGCACTTTCAAAAGCTGGGCGAAGATGGCGCGGCTGCGATGCGGCGCCTGCAAGGTGCAGCGCACGACATAGCGGTTCTCGCGCGTATCGTATTGCGCGAGGCACCCTCGCGGCTCCATCGAATTGGCGGTGATGCGGTTGATGACGAGCCGCTGCTTGACGATGTGGTCGGCCTTGGCGAAAGCCGCCTCGACCGCGGCCTTGTTGCCGACCTCGTGGAAGAAGGCGACATTGTCGGGGCAGGCGTCCCAGAGTTTCACGGCGCCCGGCTCGACCGCATCGACGCTCGCGATCACCGCCGGCAAGGGCTCGTAATCGACCGCGATCAGCTCGGCCGCGTCCTTCGCCTGGTTGAGCGTCTCGGCCACGACGCAGGCGACCTGCTCGCCGATATAGCCCACGGTGCCGCGCGCCAGATGCGGCTGCGCGGCGATAAAGCCGGGCGAGCCGTCGCGGCGCTTCCTCGGCATGCGCGGCACTTGCAGCCCGAGCGCCGTAACCTCCGGGCTCTCGCCGGTCAGGACCAGCAGCACGCCCGGCGCGGCCTTCGCCGCCGCGATATCGATCGAGCGGATGCGTGCATGGGGATGGGGCGAGCGCAAGAACGCCGCGCGCGCGAGGTCGAGGAGGCGCACATCATCGACATAGCGCCCGGCGCCGCGCAGCAAATAGGGATCTTCCTCGCGCGGCACCGGCTGACCAATTCCGAACTGACCCATGGCCCTTCCCTCGATTCCCTCAAATGAGCTTTCTTGGCGAGCGACGACTCATGCCGCGCCGCTTCGGCAAGCGCAAGCCTGCCGCCGGATGCCGGCTGCGACAGTGCTGTGCGTCAATAAGCCTGGACGCGCGGCAGCTCTTTGAGATTGGCGACGGCTTGCGCATGAAGCGCGAGCCAATCGCCCGGCTCGGTCGTCGTATAGAAGCCGCCGCGCACCTTGGCATAAAGCTCGGGCTTGTCGGCGGCGGGTGGACGCGTGCCCGCTTTGAAGGCGCGCAAGGTGTTCTGCAGCATGCGGCGATGGCGCGCGATGGCGATGTCCGACGGCGCCAGATTCTCGAAGCCGCGATCGACGATCCTGCCCATGCTCTCGGTCACGCACTGGTCCTGCAGATGGATGCCGTCGATGCCGGTGAAGCTCTTTTCCCGCTGCAATGCGCGGTCGATCTGGTAGTCGTTGTCCTCGTCCTCGATGAGGTGATAGCGGCCGAGCCAGCCGGTGGTATTGGGCCGAAGATGGTCGCGGATATGCGCGCCTGGCAGGCCCGGCCGGTCGTTGTTCTCGCGCATATAGGCCTTGGCCTCGAACCCGACAAACATGCAGTGCTCGTCATCCATCGGGATGAAGGCCCGCACCATGAGATTGTCTTCAAGGCTCGCGACCGGCGGCATGATCCAGAACGGGAAGAGGAAATGCGCGACGCGCCAATAGGTGCCGCCGGGCACGGTCGGCGAGGGCCGGTGCGCGCCATAGGTGAGGCCATAGGGCGTCTCGGTCACGCGGTATTCGGGCGCGCGGTTGACGACGAGGTCCTGGTGGGCACGGTCCAGATCCTTGCTCGGCTTGGCCGCGCCGAAATGGAGGAGGCCGACATGCGAGGTGTCGAGATCGCCCTCGACCGCCTGCAGCCAATTGCAATGCCGCTGCACGAAGCGCAGCTGGACCAGATCGGCGGACGCAAGGCAGGCATCGAAAGGCGGCAGCTCGGGCGCCTTGGTAGGGTCGCCCATATAGACCCAAACGACGCCGTTGCGCTCCGCCGTGAGGTAAGCCTTGGCGCGGATGCGGTCCTTGAATTGCTGGCGCTCGGGCAGATTCGCCTGATCGACGCAGTTGCCTTCGATATCGTATTTCCAGCCGTGA
>DATEKH010000203.1:0-38853 GCA_035277525.1 Allostellaceae bacterium | reverse complement strand
TATGGCGGCCGCTTCGTCCTGGCGCCGAAAGCGAGGCTCGATACCGATCAACTCTACGCCGTGGTATTCGAGCGCGCCTCGCGCCTTGCGACGGTGCGCTATCTCGTGGCGACGATGACCGCATGCCTTGCGAATCAGCGTGACGTGCGGGTGATCGCAGCCGAGCGGATCGAGCTCTCCGGTCCCCCGGGAGCGCCGGTGCAGATCGACGGCGACATCCGCGCGCATCTTCCGGCGCTCATTCGGCTCGCGGCCGCGCCGGTCGGACTCATTTCATGAGCGGGACGGGCTTACGCTCCGGCGACCGTCATCCCGTCGATCCTGAGGCTCGGCGCGTCGTTGCCGGTCTTGAAGACGAGATCGTTGGCGGCGGCGAGATGAAGATACATGTCCTTCAAATTGCCGGCGATGGTCATCTCGCTCACCGGATAGGCAATTTCGCCATTCTCGATCCAGAAGCCGGCGGCGCCGCGGCTGTAATCGCCGGTCACGCCGTTGACGCCCATGCCCATCAGCTCGCAGACGTAGAACCCGTTCGCGATGTCGCCGATGAGCTCTTGGGCGGTGACCGGGCCGGGCTCGAGATAGAGGTTGGTCGGGCCGGGTCCGGGGGGACCCGACGTGCCGCGGCTCGCATGGCCGGTGCTCTTCAGGCCGAGCTGGCGCGCCGAGCGCTGGTCCAAAAGCCAGGTCTTGAGCACCCCATCCTCGACGATGGCGCGCCGTGCGTTGCGCACGCCCTCGCCGTCGAAGGGTTTGGCGCGCAACCCGCGCCGGCGATGCGGGTCATCGATGATCGTGACGCCCGTCGGCATGATGCGCTGGCCGAGCTTGTCCTTCAAAAAGCTCGTGCCGCGCGCAATGGCGGGGCCGCTGATCGCGCCGACGAGATGGCGCAACAGCCCGCCCGCGATCCGCGGATCGAACACCACCGGCACCTGACAAGTCGCGACCTTGCGCGCACCCAAGCGTTTGACCGCGCGCTCGCCCGCGCTCTTCCCGACTGCGGCCGGGTCGGTCAGCTCCTCGGCCCAGACCGTGCTCGAGAAATCGTAGTCGCGCTCCATGCCGGTGCCGCTGCCGGCAAGCACCGCCGTGCTGACATTGTGATGCGTCATGCCATAGCTGCCGGCAAAGCCGTTGGAAGCGACGAGGGCGATGCGCGACCGGCTCCAGCCGGCCTCGGCGCCTTCGGAATTGGTGACGCCGGGCACGGCGCGGGCGGCATCCTCGGCGGCGGCGGCGCGCGCGATCAAGGTCTCGGGAGCCGGCTCTTGCGGATCGACCAAATCGAGATCAGGCCAGTCGCGCGCGAGCTCCGACGGATCGGCGAGGCCGCAATAGGGGTCCTCCGGCACGGTCTTCGCCATGGCGAGCACGCGCTCGACCAGTTCGGCCAGCATCGTCTCGCGCCGGTCGTTGGACGAGACGATCGCCTGCCGTTTGCCGATCAGCACGCGCAAGCCGAGATCGTAATTCTCGGACCGTTCGAGCTTTTCCACCTTGCCGAGGCGCTGCGCGTGGCTCAGCGCCGCGCTCTCGATCAGCACCGCGTCGGCGGCGTCGGCGCCGCCTTTCAAGGCGCGTGCAATCAAATCCTCGAGCAGCGCGAACGCGTCTTGCACGGAGCGGTCCTGGGTCGGCATGGGGATCCTGAAATGAGGGCGGTGCTTCACATATAGCGATCACCGCCCGCCGCGTCACCCCGCTGGGGTCAAGCGGGCTCCAGGCGCCACACCACGCCAATGCGCTCGGCGCGGTCTTCGAGATCGAGCGGTGTCGGCACGGCATAGCGGGCGAGCTCGGTGAGGCCGGTTTTCGGCAGATAGGCGCGACCGGGATCGCCCAGAAGCACGGTCGCGCCGCGCCGCGCTTCATCGCGCAGCCAGGCCGTGAGCCGCTCGGCCAAGGGCCGCTCGTAGCACATATCGCCGACGAGGATGACGCTCCAAGGCGCCTCCGCCCGGCCGATCACGTCGCTTGGCTCGATCGCGACGGCAACGCCGTTGAGGCTCGCATTGAGCGCAATCGCGGCAAGGGCGAAGGGGTCGAGCTCCGCCGCCGTCGCGCAACGCGCGCCGCTTTTCAAGGCGGCAATGGCGACAACGCCCGAGCCTGCGCCGAAATCGAGCGCGTCTCGGCCGGCGACAATGTCGCGATGATCGAGGAGATAACGCGCCAGCGCTTGCCCGCCCGCCCAGGCGAAGGCCCAATAGGGCGGCGGCAATTGCTGGCGCGCGAGGCGCGCCTCGGTCGCGTGCCACAGCGGCGTGACTTCGCTCGCAAGATGAAGCCGGATTTCGGGGACGAGCGGCGGCGCCGCGATCGCGGTTTGCGCGCGGACGAAGCCAGCCGTGTCAGACGACATGCGCGGCGACGATGCCGAGAAGCAGAAGCCAGCCCGTCACGCGGTTCGACTTGAACTTCGCAAGGCAATCGTCCGGATCCTCGGTGTCGACCTTGGCCGCCTGCCAGCACAGCTGAAAGAAGGCGAGCACCAGCACGACACGGAACGGCAGGCCGAGCCCCGCCGCCTCGCCTGCCAGCGCCCAGAGCAGGCAAGCCGCCGCGTAAAACACGAAAAGAAACGGGCGCGTGAGCCTCCCCAGCGCCAGCGCCGAGGATTTGACGCCGATGAGCGCGTCGTCCTCCTTGTCCTGATGGGCGTAGATCGTATCGTAGCCGAGCGTCCAGGCGATGCCGCCGAGATAGAGCAGTAGGGGCGGCCAGCCGAGATCGCCGCGCACCGCCGCCCAGCCCAACAACGCACCCCAGTTGAAGTTGAGGCCCAAGAAGAATTGCGGCCAATAGGTGATGCGCTTCATGAACGGGTAGGTGGCGACGAGTGCCAGCACGGCGATGCCGAGCCCGATCGCGACGGCGTTGAGCGAGACCAGGATGGCGGCGCCGATCGCGAGCTGCAGCACCATGAAGGCGGCGGCGCTCTTGAGGCTCACCGCGCCGCTTGGGATCGGCCGCGTGCGCGTGCGCTCGACCCGGCCGTCGAAGTCGCGATCGACGATGTCGTTGAAGGTGCAGCCCGCGCCGCGCATCACCACGGCGCCGATGGCGAACAGCGCCATCAGCAACCAATCGGGCCAGGCTTGCGCTGCGAGCGCGATGCCCCACCAGCAGGGAAAGAGCAGCAGCCAGGTGCCGATCGGGCGATCGAGCCGGGCGAGGCGCGCATAGGGCCGCAGCATGGCCGGCGCGAAGCGATCGACCCAATCGCCCATGCGGATATCGCTCATGGCGCGAGGATGACGGGGCGCCATGCTAAGCTCAAGCTCGATAAAGCCCTTCTCCGCCCTGGAGGGCGGAGAAGGATTTAGGATGAGGTGGGCTGCCCCGGTGCGAGACTTGCGACCGAGAGCGATCCTTGCGCGCCGATTGCGCCGCAACGCGACCGATGTCGAGCGCAAGCTCTGGCGCGCCCCACATATCGCTGGATATTGTGCGTGCGTCCTTCGACTGCTCGCGCCTAGCAGCGCTCGCGCTCAGGATGAGGTGCCTTTCATACTGCCATCTACCATTCTTCCTCACCCCGAGCGCGCGCGAAGCGCGCAGTCGAGGGGCGCAGGCTGCGCTTGCAGAGATCACACGCGATCACCCGAAGGGCGGAGAAGGCTTTGACCGCGACAAGCGCCATGCCGAGGAAACTCGAAGCGCGTTTGTTTCTCGCGGCCGATCTCGCGCCGCGGCAGACGGTCGTGCTCGAAGCCGACCAGGCGCATTATTTGAAATCGGTCCTGCGCTTGAAGGAAGGCGACGCGGTCGCGCTCTTCAACGGCCGCGACGGCGAGTATGCGGCACGCATCGATGGATTCGGCCGCAATAGCTGCACGCTGACGACCGGCACGCAATCTCGCGCGCAAGCGGCGGAGCCCGATCTCTGGCTCGTCTTCGCGCCGATCAAGCGGGCGCGGATCGATTTTCTGATCGAGAAGGCGACCGAGCTTGGCGTCGCCGCGCTCTTTCCGGTGATGACGCGCCACACCGCGGTCGAGCGCGTCAATCTCGCTCGGCTCAAGGCCCATGCGATCGAGGCCGCGGAGCAAAGCGAGCGGCTCGCCGTGCCGGCGATCCATCCGCCGCAGCCGCTCGCGCGGCTGCTCAGCCAGTGGGACGCGGCGCGCCGGTTGTTGCTGTGCGACGAATCCGGGACGTCGCTACCCATCGCCGCGGCGCTCAAAACCGCGAGCCCCGGCCCCTGGGCAGTGCTGATCGGGCCCGAGGGCGGCTTTGCCGAGACGGAGCTTGACGCGTTGAAGAAACTCCCCTTTGTTTGCCCGGTCAGTCTCGGGCCCCGTGTGCTGCGTGCCGATACGGCGGCGCTCGCGGGGCTCGCCGTGTTGCAGGCGTTGTTGGGGGACGCGTCGCCGCGCGGCTAAGGGGTTAGAGGCGTCTGGAGCAGCGTCGCGTATGTCGGCACCTTCGCATTCGGGCGGTGCGCCGATCACTGACAAGCGTCAGCTGATCGAGTATCTCGCGGCAGGCTGCAAGCCCGCCACGGAATGGCGCATCGGCACCGAGCACGAGAAATTCGTCTTCCGCCGCGCGGATCTTCATCCCGTGCCCTATGAGGGTACCGACGGCATTCGCGCGCTGCTCGAAGGGTTGCGCCGCTTCGGCTGGGAGCCGGTGCTCGATGGCGACAATATGGTGGGGCTGAGCGCGGGCGGTGCGGCGATCTCGCTCGAGCCGGGCGGGCAGTTCGAGCTTTCGGGCGCGCCGCTGGAGACGCTGCATCAGACCTGCGACGAGCTGCACACGCATCTCCATCAGGTGCGCGCGGTCACCGAGGAGCTGGGGCTCGGGTTGCTGGGATTGGGTTTCCTGCCCAAATGGCGGCGCGAAGATTGCTTCTGGATGCCGAAGCGCCGCTACGCCGTGATGCGGCGCTACATGCCGACGAAGGGCAAGCTCGGCCTCGATATGATGCTTCGGACCTGCACGGTGCAGGTCAATCTCGACTTCTCATCCGAAGCCGACATGGTGCTGAAATCGCGCGTGAGCCTGGCGCTCCAGCCGGTGGCGGCGGCGCTCTTTGCCAATTCGCCCTTCGTCGAGGGCAGACCCTCGGGCTATCTCAGCTATCGCAACCATGTCTGGACCGATGTCGACCCCGACCGCTCTGGCATGCTGCCTTTCGTGTTCGAGGACGGCTTCGGCTTCGAGCGCTATGTCGATTACCTGCTCGACGTGCCGATGTATTTCGTCTATCGCGACGGCGACTACATCGATGTCGCCGGGCAATCCTTCCGCGATTTCATCGCCGGCAGGCTGCCCGGATTGCCGGGCGCCACTCCGACCATGAGCGACTGGTCGGATCATCTGACGACGGTGTTCCCGGAGATCCGCATCAAGCGCTATATCGAGATGCGCGGCGCCGATGGCGGGCCGTGGCGCAACATCTGCGCGCTGCCGGCTTTCTGGACCGGGTTGCTCTACGACCGGCAGTCGCTTGCGGGTGCGTGGGATATGGTCGCCGATTGGAGCGAGGATGAGCGCCAGTATCTCTACCGCGAAGGCCCGCGTTCGGGATTGGCGACGCCCTTCCGCGGCAAGAAGCTCGCCGAGTTCGCGCTGGCGGCGCTCGAGCTCGCGCGCGGCGGCTTGCGGCGGCGCGCCCGGCTCGACGCCACGGCGCAGGATGAAAGCCATTTCCTCGAGCCACTTTTCGAGACCGCCCATTCCGGCCGCACACCGGCCGAGAAGCTGCTCGATGATTTCGCCACCCGCTGGCGCAGCAAGGTCGATCCGGTTTACGTCGAGGGCGCCTATTGAGGCAGCGCCGGCGCGAGCCGCACCGTCAGCCAGCGCGCGGGCTCGGCCGAGCCCTGCTGTGGCGATAGGCCCGAGAGCGACATCCAGCGCGCGTTGAACCAGGAGGTGGCGGAGACCTCGATTTTGAGCTTGCCCGATTTGGGCGGCCCGTCGAGTCCCAGGGCCTGCCAGGGCAGCAGCGCTTCGGCGACGATGCGTGGCTGATCGGCGCCGAAATAGAGCGCCTCGGCGCCCGGCACCTTGTCGCATGAGTTCTCGTGCAGCGCCGCTTCCGTTCCCGCGCACAACAGCGGCGCCATCGGCGGATAGTCGCGCGTCTTTCCCTTGGGCGGAATGAAATAGAGCGTGAAGCGCTTGGGCCCCGCGCCGGCATCGACATCGAGCTCGAGGCGGTAGGATTCGGTCAGCGGATAAGCGCCGCGATAGGCGAGCAGGTCGAGATCGTAATAATCCTGGCCGATGGTCGCGAGGGCGAGGCCGCGCTCGCTCCAGCTGAGATAGGCTTCGCCGAACGCGATCTTGCCTTGTTGCGGAATGAGCGCGGGCAGAAGCGCGGCGGGTTTCGGCCAATCGATCAGCGAAAGATGCGCGGGATCGATCCTCGCATGCGGCACTTCGAAATCCTTGCGCGACGGGCGCGGAGCGACCGCGGCATGGGCATGGATTTGGGGCAGGCGGCGATTGGCATTGCCGAGCGCCGTCACCAGCCGGAGATAGGGCTCATCGCGAATATCGACGAGGCCGAAATTGTAATCCTCGCTATCGGCGCGGCCGCCCAGCGGGTAGTCGTAATACTGGAACCAGTGCAGCCCGAGAATTTCCGGCACGCCGGCGAAAAGCTGCGCCGAGGCCGCCGCGCCCGCGGCGCGCTCGGCCTGGGTGTCGACCGTCATGAGATGGCCGTTATTGGCATTGCCGGTGCGGTTCTCGCGCGCGGCGTAGAACCATTCCGAGATCAGCGTCGGCTTGCCATGCGTGATCTGCCTGATCCCGTCGAAGAAATACGGCGCGATCCAGCCTTCGGGGCTGTCGACATTGTAATTGACGGCAAGCGCATCGACATGCGGGGCTTCGACGCGCAAGGCCGCGGGATCGTAATAGATCGGCAGCCGGTCGCCGAAGAACAGCGCGCCGGGATCGGCCTTTTTCAATGCCCGTCGCGCGAGCGTGTAGTAATGCTCGGCGACGATTGCGGTCCAGCGCTCGACCGCGGCGACGCCGTGGCCGCCGATGCGCAGCTGCGTCGGCTTGCGCGTCTGGAGCAGCCCGCGCCACGAGCCGACGCCCTCGGGCGGGACGAAATCGCGCGTAAAGCGCCGCCAATCATCGTGATAGAACGCTTTGAGCGTGGCGATCCAGCGTTGCTTGGTAAAGTTGCTCGCCGGCTTTTGCGCATAGAACACGAACAGGGCGCCGCCCCACCAGCCGACTTCGTTATCCGAGAAATAGCCGATGCGATAGGGCGAGTTGCGATAAGGCGCGGTGAGCTTTTTCGCTTCGGCGTCCATGATCGCGGGCATTTTCGGATCGAACGGATCGAACCAGTGGAATTTCGCGAGCCGCCCAAGCTCGAGATTGATCACGGTCGGCAGCTTCAATTGCTGCGGCGGCAGCGACCAGGCGCCGGCGGAATTGAAGCCCCAATCCTTGAGCCGCAGCTTCGTCTTCGCGATCCACTCGTCGAGCGAGCCGGCGCTCTCGTGCCAGTCGTAATGCGGCCGGTCGAGATGCGCGCCCGATACCCCGCCATCGAGGATGTTGACGCCGATCGAGAAAAATTTCTCGCCACAGGGCGTGACGAGAAAGCTCGCGCCGTGATCGCGCGTGACGCCCCAGCGTGTCGTTTTCGCGCTCTCGAGATCGCAGGCGCGCGCGGGCAGGAGCGCGGCCACGAGAAGGGCCAGTGCGAGCGGCGGCAAGGCCGCCCGCCGGCAGAGTCTCATGCCGCGGTGCCGCCGACGGTCAGCCCGTCCATGCGCAGGGTCGGCTGGCCGACGCCGACCGGCACGCCCTGGCCATCCTTGCCGCAGGTGCCGATGCCGCGATCGAGCGCCAAATCGTTGCCGATCATGGTGATCTTCTTGAGCGCATCGGGGCCGTTGCCGATCAAAGTCGCGCCCTTCACCGGCTTTCCGACCTTGCCGTCCTCGATGAGATAGGCCTCCGACGCCGAGAACACGAATTTCCCCGAGGTGATGTCGACCTGGCCGCCGCCGAAATTGACGGCATAGAGGCCGCGCTTCACCGATTGCAGGATCTCCTTCGGGTCCTTGTCGCCCGCGAGCATATAGGTGTTGGTCATGCGCGGCATCGGCGCGTAGGCGAAGCCCTGGCGGCGGCCATTGCCGGTCGGGCGCATGCCCATGAGGCGCGCGTTGAGTCGGTCCTGCATATAGCCCTTGAGGATGCCGTCCTCGATCAGCACGGTGCAGGAGGAGGGCGTTCCCTCGTCATCGACCGAGAGCGAGCCGCGCCGATCCGGCAGCGTGCCGTCATCGACCACGGTGACGCCGGGGCCGGCGACGCGCTGACCGATGAGGCCCGAAAACGCCGAGGTCTGCTTGCGGTTGAAATCGCCTTCGAGCCCGTGGCCGACCGCCTCGTGCAGCATGACGCCCGGCCAGCCCGGGCCGAGCACCACGGTCATCTCGCCCGCCGGCGCCGGAACGCTATCGAGATTGACGAGCGCCTGGCGCAACGCCTCGTCGACCTCGGCCCGCCAATTCGCCGGATCGAGGAAGCGCTGATAATCGGTGCGCCCGCCGGTGCCGGAGCTTCCGGTCTCCATGCGCGTCCCGTCGCCCACGACGATGCTGACATTGAGGCGCACCAGCGGCCGGATGTCGCCGACGCGCATGCCGCCGGCGCGGATGATCTGCACCGCCTGCCACACTCCGGCGAGCGACGCCCCAACCTGCTTGACGCGCGGATCCTTGGCGCGCGCATAGGCGTCGATCTCGGCGAGCAGCCGGGTCTTGGCGCCAAACTCGACCTGCGCCAGCGGGTTGGCGGCCGCATAAAGTTGGCGGTTGGTGCCGGTCGGCGGCGCCGCGGCGATGCCGCTCAAGCCCTGCTTCACCGCGCGGACGGTCTCGCCCGCGCGCCGGATCGCCTCTTCGCTCAATTCCGAGGCGTGGGCGTAGCCCGTCGCTTCATCCGAGAGGGCGCGCAAGCCGAAGCCCTGGGTCGTGTCGAACGAGGCCGATTTGATTCGCCCGTCATCGAGGCTCACGCTCTCGGACTGGCAATATTCGAGAAACAATTCGCCGTCATCCATCCCGGCGAGCGCGTCGCCGACCAATTTTTCGACGCGCGCGCGGCCCATTCCCGTCTTGGCGAAGAAGAGGTCGTCGGTCAGCGCGAGGTCGGTCATGGATCGGTCTCCCCAAAGGGTTTTGCCATGGAGCGAAGGGCGGCGCCAGAGTCTTGGCGGCGATAGGAGCTGGCGATAGGAGATATGGGAAGCGCCGGCCGCAACGTCACGGCCGCGGCCTTGTTTTATGCGGCATAAAGTCGCAATGATGCGGTTGGCGTCGCGCCGCCTTGGGGGTTATTACGAGGACTGGAATTTCGGAGCCGCCGGCGAGGTTTGCCGGCTTCCGGCCGAGGGGCGTGAGAGCATGGAAGTGAGACGAAGATTGGCAGGATCGAGACCGGCGCTGCGCGTGCGACGCATGCTCGCGGCGATGCTCGGCGGCGTGACGCTTGCCGCGGCGTGGGTCCAACTGGCCATGGCCGAACAGCCGCATCCCTGGGAGATGGGGATGGTGCAAGGCGACACGCCGGTGCGCGACCGCGTCGACGCCTTCCACAACGAGCTGCTCATCATCATCACGGTCATCACCGTCTTGGTGTTGGGGCTGCTCATCTATACGATGTGGCGCTTCAACGCCAAGCGTAACCCGGTGCCGTCGAAGACCACGCACAACACCTTGCTCGAGGTGGTGTGGACGATCGTGCCGCTGCTCGTTCTCGTCGCGATCTGGTGGCCGTCGATCAAGCTTCTCTATTACACGGACAAGGCCCAGCACGCCGATATGACGCTCAAGGTCACCGGGCACCAATGGTACTGGTCCTACGAATATCCGGACCAGGGCGACTTCGCCTTCGACAGCAACGTGCTCTCCGATGCCGACGACGCGAAGGCGGGGGAGCCGCGGCTCCTCGGCGTCGACAATCCGGTGGTGGTGCCGGTGGGCGCGACCGTGCGGGTGCTGATCACCAGCACCGATGTGATCCACAGCTGGTATCTGCCGTCGGCGGCGGTTCAGGAATACGCGGTGATCGGCCGCACCAATGAAAGCTGGATGCGGTTCGAGAAGACCGGCACGTTCTACGGCCAATGCAACCAGATCTGCGGCATCAACCATCCGTTCATGCCGATCGAGGTGAAGGCCGTGTCGAAATCCGATTTCGACGCTTGGGCGGCACAGGCGAAGAAGAAATTCGCCAAGGCCGGCGATGCGCCGGGCGCGATGCACGTGGCGCAGGCGGCGGACTAGGAATCGTTATCAGGTAATTCGCGAGGAGCGAAGAATGGCATACGGCACTCACGCGCATGGTCACGGCGACGCGCATGCGGCGCATGGCGACCACGTCCCGGGCTTTTGGACGCGCTGGCTGTTCTCGACCAATCACAAGGACATCGGCACGCTCTACATCATTTTCGCGATCTCCGCCGGGCTGATCGGCGGCGCCTTCTCGATCCTGATGCGCTACAATCTGATGCGCCCGGGCGACGTGCTGTTCGGCAGCGATCACCAGCTCTACAACGTGATCATCACGGCGCACGGCCTCATCATGATCTTCTTCCTGGTGATGCCGGCCCTGATCGGCGGTTTCGGCAACTGGTTCGTGCCGCTGATGATCGGCGCGCCGGATATGGCCTTCCCGCGCATGAACAACATCAGCTTCTGGCTGCTGGTCCCCTCGATCCTGCTGCTGTTGGGCTCGACCATGGTCGGCGATCCGGCGGGCGCCGGCGTCGGCTGGACGCTTTATCCCCCGCTCTCGGGGAAGGTCGGGCATCCCGGCCCGGCGGTCGATATGGTGATCTTCTCGGTGCACCTTGCGGGCGCCTCCTCGATCATGGGCGCGATCAATTTCATCACCACCATCTTCAACATGCGCGCGCCGGGCATGACGCTGCACAAGATGCCGCTCTTCGTGTGGTCGATCCTCGTCACCGCCTTCCTGCTGCTCCTGTCGCTGCCGGTGCTGGCGGGCGCGATCACCATGCTGCTGACCGACCGCAATTTCGGCACCGCCTTCTTCGATCCGGCGGGCGGCGGCGATCCGCTGCTGTTCTTGAACCTGTTCTGGTTCTTCGGGCACCCGGAAGTCTACATCATGATCCTGCCGGCCTTCGGCATCATCAGCCAGGTGATCTCGACCTTCTCGAAGAAGCCGATCTTCGGCTATCTCGGCATGGCCTATGCCATGGTGTCGATCGCCGTGGTCGGCTTCGTCGTCTGGGCGCACCACATGTTCACCACCGGGATCAGCGTCGACGCCCAGGCCTATTTCACCACCGCCACCATGGTCATCGCCGTGCCGACGGGCATCAAAGTCTTTTCCTGGATCGCGACCATGTGGGAGGGATCGATCGAGTTCAAGACGCCGATGCTGTTCGCGACCGGCTTCCTCTTCCTCTTCACCGTCGGCGGCGTCACCGGCGTCGTGCTCGCCAATGCCGGCGTCGATCATTATCTGCACAACACCTACTACGTCGTCGCGCATTTCCACTATGTCTTAAGCCTCGGCGCGGTGTTCGGCCTGTTCGCCGGCTTCTATTACTGGATCGGCAAGATGTCCGGCCGGCAATACAACGAGCTGTTCGGCCAGATCCATTTCTGGACGACCTTCATCGGCGTCAATCTCACCTTCTTCCCGATGCACTTCCTTGGGCTCGCCGGCATGCCGCGGCGGATCAGCGACTATCCCGACGCCTTCGCCGGCTGGAACATGGTGGCATCGCTCGGCTCGTTCATCTCCGGAGCCTCGACGCTGTTCTTCGTCTTCATCATCTTCCACACGCTGTTCGCGGGTCGGCGCGTCGGGGCCAATCCGTGGGGCGAAGGGGCGACGACGCTCGAATGGACCTTGCCCTCGCCGCCGCCCTTCCACTCCTATGACGAGCTGCCGGTGATCGCCTCGGCGCCGAGCCACTGAGGAAAGGGAGTCTCGCGGCCGTGGCCGATCTTTCCGCCGCCGGATTGTCGCCGCCGCGCATCGAGCGCGCGCGCGTCCTTGCGGCGGCGCCGGCGCCGAGCGCCGCCGTGCCGTCGATCGGCGACTACGTCGCGCTGCTGAAGCCGCGGGTCATGTCGCTCGTCGTCTTCACCGGCTGGGCCGGGCTCTACCTCGCGCCCGGCCATCTCCACCCGGTGCTCGCCTTCACCGCGGTTCTCTGCATCGCGGTTGCGGCGGGCGCGGCCGGCGCCATCAACATGTGGTACGACCGCGACATCGACGCGGTGATGGAGCGCACTCGCGACCGGCCGCTGCCGGCCGGACGCATGGCGCCGGGCGACGCGCTGGGCTTCGGCGTGGTGCTGGCGGTCGGCTCGGTGCTGATGATGGCGCTCGCCCTCAACCTCGTCGCGGCGGCGCTCTTGGCGCTCACCATCGCCTTCTATGTCTTTATCTACACCATTTGGCTGAAGCGCCGCACGCCGCAGAACATCGTCATCGGCGGCGCCGCGGGCGCATTCCCGCCGCTGGTCGGCTGGGCGGCCGCGACCGGCCAGGTCGCGCTGCCGGCGCTCGCGCTCTTCGCGCTGATCTTCTTCTGGACGCCGCCGCATTTCTGGGCGCTCTCGCTTTATCGCGCCGGCGATTACGCCAAGGCGGGCGTGCCGATGCTGCCGGTGGTGGCGGGCGCGCGCGAGACCAGGAAGCAGATGCTGCTTTACACGCTGGTGCTGTGGCCCGTCGCGGTCTCGCCGAGCCTCTTGGGCATCGCCGGCTGGGTCTATGGCGCGGCCGCGCTGGCGCTGTCCGCGGTCTTCACCGGCTTCGCGCTCCGGGTGATGCGCGATCCGCGCGAGCGCGCCGCCAAAGAGATGTTCGGCTTCTCGATCCTCTACCTTTTCCTGCTCTTCGCGCTCCTGGTCGCGGACCGGATCCCCGCGATCGCGTCCGCGGTCGGCTCATGAATCGGATCGCCGTCTTGGATGACCGGCAAAAGCGGCAGCGGGGCAAGAACCTGGCGCTTCTCGGCGTGCTGCTCGCGCTGATCGTGCTGCTGTTCTTCGTCACCATGGCGCGCCTGGGATCGCTGCAATGAGCCGCAAGCCCCAGCCCCGGGCGCGCCGCGGCAAAGGCGCCACCGTCTTGGGCCTCTTCGCCATCATCGGCGCAATGTCGGCGCTCGTCGCCTTCTCGGTGCCGCTTTATCGTCTCTTCTGCGCGGCGACCGGCTATAACGGCACGACGCAGCGCGCCGCTGCGGCACCCGACAACATCGTCAAGGATCGCGTCATCACCGTGCGCCTCAACGCCGATGTCGCGCCCGGCCTCGACTGGGAATTCCGTCCCGAGCAGGCTTCGGTCAAGATTCATCCGGGCGAGACCGCGGTCGTGCATTACCGCGCGGCGAATTTCAGCAAACAGGCCGAGATCGGGACGGCCACCTTCAACGTCACGCCGGACAAGGCCGGCCCCTATTTCGACAAGCTGCAATGCTTCTGCTTCACCGAGCAGCATTTGGGCCCGGGGCAGAGCGCCGATCTCGCCGTGCAGTTCTTCGTCGATCCCGACATCGTCAAGAATCCTAATTCCGCCGATGTCGATACCATCACCTTGAGCTATACCATGTTCCGCGCCAGGGGTGGCGCCGCGGCGGCGCGTACCGCCGTCCTGCCCGCGACCGCTTCCGCCAATTGATCGCCGAGATGAAAGCATGACCACGGAACCCGCCGAACGCTTCGATTATCACGGCCACAAGCATCCCTATCATCTCGTCGATCCCTCGCCCTGGCCGATCATCGGCGCGGGAGTCGCCGGCGTGCTGTTCGGCGGGGCCGTGCTGTTCCTGCACGGCTATGGCTGGGAAGTGATGACGCTCGGCTTCATCGGCGTGCTGTGCGTCATGTTCGTGTGGTGGCGCGACGTAGTCCGCGAGGCGGTCTATGGCGGCTACCACAATCCGGTGGTGCAGATCGGTCTGCGCTTCGGCATGGCGCTGTTCATCGCCTCGGAGGTGATGTTCTTCGCCGCCTTCTTCTGGGCATTCTTCTCAGCCGCGCTGTTTCCGACCGATGCGATGGGCGGCGTGTGGCCGCCCAAGGGCATTCATCCCTTCGATCCCTTCGAGGTGCCGTTCCTCAACACGCTCGTTCTTCTTACCTCGGGCACGACCGTCACCTGGGCGCATCACGCGCTCATCGAAGGCGATCGCAAGGGTCTCATCCAAGGCCTCGCCTTGACGGCGTTCCTCGGCCTCTGCTTCACCGGGCTCCAAGCCTACGAATACACCCACGCGGCCTTCGGCTTCACCCAGGGCATCTATCCCTCGACCTTCTTCATGGCGACCGGCTTCCATGGCGCGCATGTGATCATCGGCACGACCTTCCTCACCGTCTGTCTCATCCGGGCGATCAAGGGGCATTTCCGGCCCGATCATCATTTCGGCTTCGAGGCCGCGGCGTGGTATTGGCACTTCGTCGACGTGGTCTGGCTGTTCCTCTTCATCTGCATCTATTGGTGGGGGGGCGGCGGCGCGGTCTACGGCGAATAGCCGATGAACACGGCGGGCGGAGCTCCGCCGGTCTCCGCGCTCCGCGCGGCGTTCGCCTGCCGCTGCCCGCGCTGCGGCGAAGGCAAGCTTTATGACGGTCTGCTCGCGGTCGCGCCGCGTTGCATTGAATGCGGGCTCGATCTCGCGGCGGAAGACGCGGGCGACGGTCCGGCCGCGCTCGTCATTCTCATCCTCGGCGCGCTCGTCATGCTGTGCGCGAGCGTGGTCGAAGTCGCTTTCGCGCCGCCGCTCTGGGTGCACATCATCCTCTGGACGGCGTTCATTATCGGCGGGGCCATCTGGATGCTGCGGGTGATGAAGGCCTGGCTGATCGCCATGCAGTTCCGTCATCGCCTCTTGGACGGCGCCTGAGCGCAGTGGCGCGCCCGTCGCTGTTCTGGCCGTCCTTCTGGGCCGCGCTCGGATTCCTCCTGCTGCTGGGTCTCGGCACCTGGCAAGTCGAGCGTCTCCATTGGAAGGAAGGACTGATCGCCGAGCGCCAGGCCGCGCTCCACGCGGCGCCGGTCGCCTTGCCGTCCTCGCTGGCCGCCGCGCGCACGCTCGAATTCCACCCGGTCAAAGCCGAGGGCGAATTCCTCAACGCGCATGAGCTCCATCTCAATGCGCAATCGCTCAGGGGCGCGGCCGGGTTTCACATCATCACGCCGTTCCGGCTCGCCGATGGCGCGGTGCTGCTGGTCGACCGCGGCTTTGTCCCGACCGACCGTGCGGCGCCCGCGACGCGTCCGGCGGGCGAGCTCCAGGGCCGCGTCGCCGTCACGGGATTGCTGCGTCTTCCCGAAGCCAAGGGCTGGTTCACGCCCGACAACGAGCCGCAGCGCAATTCCTGGTTCTCGATCGACCTGCCGGCGATGGGGAAGGCCGCCGGCTTCGCGCAGGTCTTGCCGTTTTATGTCGATGCCGACGCAACGCCCAATCCCGGCGGCTGGCCCGAAGGCGGGCAGACGATCACCGATCTGCCCAATCACCATCTGCAATATGCGATCACCTGGTATGCCTTGGCGCTCGCCCTGGTCGTGATCTATATCCGCTTCGCCCGCCGGCGCCTGGGAGAGCGATCGTGAATCCGAGCCCTTATGCGCAGCTCGAAGCCCGTTTCCGACGCCTCGGCACCTTGCGCGAGGCTCAGGCGGTGCTGCATTGGGATATGGCGACGCAAATGCCCGAGGGCGGCGCCGAGGCGCGCGCCGACCAATTGGCCGGGCTGAAGCTCGTCTGCCACGAGATCGTGACCGATCCGGCGATGCCGGACCTTCTCGCGGGCGCGGAGGCGCAGAACGATCTCGATTCCTGGCAGCGCGCCAATCTGCGCGAGATGCGCCGCTCGTGGCTGCACAACGCGGCGGTCCCCGCGGACCTCGTCGAGGCGTTCTCCAAGGCGTCTTCGGCCTGCGAGATGCTGTGGCGTCAGGCGCGGCCCAACAACGACTTTCCGGCCGTGCTTCCGGCCTTGCGGCGCGTGCTCGAGTTGACGCGCGAGATCGCGGGCTTGAAGGCCGAGCGGCTCGGCCGCTCGGCCTATGACGCCCTGCTCGATCAATGGGAGCCCGACGGATCGACCGCCGCGATCGATGCCGTGTTCGAGCCGCTGGCGCGCGCTCTCCCCGCGCTCATCGAGGGCGCGCTCGCCGCGCAGGCGCGCCGCCCCAAGCCGGTTGCGCCGCAAGGTCCTTTTCCGATCGCGACGCAGCGCGCGGTGGCGCTGAGGCTGATGGAGCGGCTGGGCTTTGATTTCAATCACGGCCGGCTCGATATCAGCCTCCATCCGTTCTGCGGCGGCACGCCCGACGATGTGCGCATCACCACGCGCTATGACGAAGCCGATTTTCGCCGCGCGCTCATGGGCGTGCTGCACGAGACCGGACACGCGCTCTACGAGCGCGGCCTGCCGGAAGCGTGGCGGCGCCAGCCGGTCGGCAAGGCGCGCGGCATGGGGCTGCATGAAAGCCAGTCGCTGCTGGTCGAGATGCAGGTCTGCCGCTCGCGCGCCTTCCACAATTTCATGGCGCCGATTCTGCGGGAGAGCTTCGCGCGCAGCGGACCCGAATGGGAGGGCGAGAATCTCTATCGCCTCGATACGCGCGTCGAGCGCAGCCTCATTCGCGTCGATGCCGACGAGGTGACCTATCCCGGCCACGTGATTCTGCGCTACCGGCTCGAGCGCGCGCTGCTCGCGGGCGATTTGCCGCTCGAGGATCTGCCCGCCGCGTGGCGCGACGCGATGCGCGAGCTCATCGGGCTCGAGCCGCAAGACGATCGCCAGGGCTGCCTGCAGGATATTCACTGGTATGACGGCGCCTTCGGCTATTTCCCGACCTATACGCTCGGGGCGATGACCGCGGCCCAGCTCTACGATGCCGCCAAGCGCGCCGACCCCGCGATCGAGCCCGGCATCGCCAAGGGCGAATTCGCGGCGCTCTTTGCCTGGTTGCGCGCCAATGTGCATGCCAAGGCGTCGCGCTATTCGGCCGCCGAGATTGTCGCCCAGGCGACCGGCAAGCCGCTCGATGCCGCGATCTTCGAGCGCCACTTGCGGGCGCGCTATCTCGCCGCTTAAGTCTCGCTCAGGAAAAGGAGATCAACCGCGATGGCCAATTTCGTCCTCATCGCCGAGTTCCAGGTGAAGCCCGAAAGCGTCGCGGCTTTCGTGCCGCTGATCCTCGCCAATGCCCACGCCTCGGTCACGACCGAGCCGGGATGTCTCCAATTCGACGTGACGCAGCAGGCGGATGATCCGACGAAATTCGCCCTCTATGAGGTCTATGCCGATGCCGCGGCGTTCGAGGCGCATGGCAAAATGCCGCATTTCCAGCAATTCTTCGCCGCCGCCAAGGACATGATCGTCGGCCGCGGCACGCGCCGGCTCACCCGGCTGGCCGGGTTCCATAAGCATTGAACGGGATTCGAACAGGGCCATTTTCCAATCATGAGCGGCGGTGACGGCGAACGCAGGCTACGGGTCCATTCCGTCACCTGGGAAGCCGAAGGCATTCATTCCTACGAGCTGCGCGATCCGGAGGGCGGCGAGCTGGCGCCCTTCACCGCCGGAGCGCATATCGATCTGCATCTGCCGAGCGGCGTCGTGCGCTCCTATTCGCTCGTCAATCCGCAAGGCGAACGCCGCCGCTACGTCATCGCGGTGCAGCGCGATCGTGCGAGCCGCGGCGGCTCGACCTGGGTGCACGACAATCTGCGTGTTGGCGCGATGATCCCGGTCGCGAGCCCGCGCAACAATTTCCCCTTGGCCGAGGATGGCGCGCACTCGCTTTTCATTGCCGGCGGGATCGGGATCACGCCGCTCTGGTGCATGATGCAGCGCCTCGCCGCGCTCGGGCGGCCCTTCGAGCTTTACGATTGCGTGCGCACGCGCAAGGAAGCGGCCTTCCGCGAGCCGATAGCCGCGCTCGCCGAGAAAGCCGGTGCGAAGCTCGTCTTCAATTTCGACGGCGAGCCGGGCGGCAAGATGCTCGACATCGCCGCGGTGGTGGGGCAAGCCGATGCCCAAGCGCATCTCTATTGCTGCGGACCCTTGCCGATGCTTGCGGCCTTCGAGGAGGCGACCAAGGATCGCCCGCGCGAGCACGTCCATGTCGAATACTTCACGCCCAAGGAGGCGCCCGCGGCCGAGGGCGGCTTCACGGTCGTCCTCGCCAAGACCGGGCGCAGCTTCACCATCGCGCCGGGCAAGACGATCCTCGAAACCCTGCTCGATGCCGGGCTCGATGTCGCCTCGTCCTGTCTCGAAGGCGTGTGCGGGACCTGCGAGACCAAGGTGCTCGAAGGCATTCCCGATCACCGCGACGTGGTGCTGACCGAATCCGAGCGCAAGGCCAACAAGACGATGATGATCTGCTGCTCGGGCTCGAAGACGGAGCGTCTCGTTCTCGATCTGTGATCGAGCCGGCCCCCGCCGCCTGCGCTTTTTCTCCCGCCCGCCTTGACGGGACCGGACCAGATAACCATCTGAAACGGGTGTACGCGAAAAGCGTCTCGGCGGCCGGCCGGCGGTCCGGCGCGCCCCGCGAAATTGCGAAACAAAGCCAATTTAGCGAGAGATTTCAGTGGTGTGAGGCGTGGCGACGGCGCCGCGCGGGGCGCCGAGCGGCCCGGTTGCGGGCCGCGCGGGCGGGGACTAGGCTCTTTTGGTTTCGCGCGAATTCGGGAAACAAACTTGCCCTATATCAGCACCCGCGACGCCAGGCATAAGCCGGAATCCTTGCCCTTCGACGAGACCCTTATTGCGGGGCTCGCGCCGGATGGCGGGCTTTACGTGCCCACAGCCTGGCCGCGGCTCGGCGCCGATGATCTCACAAGCCTGCGCGGCAGGCCCTATGCCGAGATCGCGGCGCGTGTCATGGCGCCGTTCCTCGACGGCACGATCGCGCCGCGCGATTGGCAGCGCATGGTCGCCGACGCCTATCGCGGCTTCGACGATCCCGCCGTCGCGCCGCTGAAGGAGTTGGGCGAGGGGCTTTTCCTCTTAGAGCTGTTTCACGGACCGACCCTCGCCTTCAAGGATTTCGCGCTGCAGCTCGTCGGCCGGCTGTTCGATCACGTGCTGAGGCAGCGTCGCGCGCGCGTCACGATCATCGGCGCGACCTCGGGCGACACCGGCTCGGCGGCGATCGCCGCGTGCCGCGATCGCGACGCGATCGACATCTTCATGCTTTATCCGAAGGGCCGCATCTCCGACATCCAGCGCCGGCAGATGACGAGCGTCGACGCGGCCAATGTGCACGCCATCGCCATCGACGGCACTTTCGACGATTGCCAGGATCTGGTGAAGGCGATGTTCGCCGATGCGCGGTTTCGCGGCGAGCTCGCGCTCTCGGCGGTCAATTCGATCAACTGGGCGCGCATCATGGCGCAGATCGTCTATTACGTCGCGAGCGCCGTGGCGCTCGGCGCGCCCGAGCGCAGGGTCGCGTTCTCGGTGCCGACCGGCAATTTCGGCAATGTCTATGCGGCCCATTGCGCCCGGCGCATGGGGCTGCCGGTCTCGCAACTGATCATCGGCACTAACCGCAACGACATCCTCGCGCGCTTCATCAATGACGGCGCCATGACCATCGGCGCGGTCGAGCCGTCGCTGTCGCCAAGCATGGACATCCAGGTCTCGAGCAATTTCGAGCGGCTTTATTTCGAGCTCGCGGGCGGCGATGCGGCGCGCGTCATCGCGGCGATGACGGCGTTCCGCCGCGACGGCACGCTGCCGGCATCTCCGGCCGAATGGCGCGAAGCCGCCAAGCTCTTTGCCGCGCATCGCGTCGACGATGCGGGCATTCTTAAGGAAATCGCCGCGACCTACCGCGAGACCGGCGTGATCCTCGATCCGCATAGCGCGGTCGCGGTCGCCGCCGCCAAGGCGAAGCGCGCCGACCGCGCCGTGCCGATGGTGGCGCTCGCGACGGCGCATCCGGCGAAATTCCCCGAGGCGGTCGAGCGCGCGATCGGCAAGAAGCCCGAGATGCCCGCCCGGCTCGCCGCAGTCCTGACCGCGCGCGAGCGCGCGCCGGCTTTGCCCAAGGATCTCGCGGCGGTCAAGGATTTCATCCGCGCCCATGCCCGCGCGGTTCTCGCTGGAGCCGCGCCATGACCGTGATGATGAGCCGGCTCGCCAACGGCATGCGCGTCGTCACCGATCGCATGGAATCGGTCGAGACCGTCTCGATCGGCGTCTGGGTCGATGTCGGCACGCGCCACGAGCCCGCCGCCATCAATGGCGTTGCGCATCTTCTCGAGCACATGGCCTTCAAGGGCACGCAGCGCCGCAGCGCGCTCGATATCGCCGCCGAGATCGAGGCGGTGGGCGGCCATGTCAACGCCTATACCTCGCGCGAGCACACGGCCTATTACGCCAAGGTGCTGAAGGCCGATGTCGCGCTCGCGGTCGATATCCTCGCCGACATTTTGCAGCACTCGACGTTCGATGCGGCCGAGCTCGAGCGCGAGCGCACGGTGATCCTGCAGGAGATCGGCCAGGCGCAGGACACGCCCGACGACATTATTTTCGATCTGTTCCAGGAGCGCGCTTATCCCGATCAGCCGATGGGTCAGCCGGTGCTGGGCCGCGCCGAGATCATCAAGCATCTCGGCCGCGACAGCGTCGCCGACTATCAGGGGAGCACCTATGCCGCGCCCGGCATGCTTCTCGTCGCGGCCGGGAACGTGGCGCATGATGTGCTCGTCGCTTTGGCCGAGCGCGCGTTCTCGGCGCTCGGCCCCGAAAGCGCGGCCAAGACGGAGCCGGCGCGCTATGTCGGGGGCGACTTGCGGGAGGCGCGCGAGCTCGAGCAAGTTCATGTGCTGCTGGGCTTCCCCGGCTTCGCCTTCGCCGATCGCGACTACTACGCCGCGTCTGTGCTCTCGACGGCGCTCGGCGGCGGCATGTCGTCGCGCCTCTTCCAGGAGATTCGCGAGAAGCGCGGCCTCGTCTATTCGATCTATTCCTTCAGCCATAGCTACAGCGATGGCGGGCTCTTCGGCATCTATGCCGGCACCGGCGAGGACGAGGCGGCCGAGCTCATGCCTGTGCTGATCGCCGAGATGAAGAAGCTCGAATCCGGGCTCGAGCCCGCGGAGCTCGAGCGCGCGCGGGCGCAGCTCAAAGCCGGGCTTCTCATGTCGCTCGAAGGAACGACGGCGCGTTGCGAGCAGCAAGCGAGCCATATGCTGGTCTTCGGCCGCCCGCTCGACCCGGCGGAGCTGGTCCGGCACATCGATGCGGTCGACGAGGACTCCGTGCGCCGCGTCGCGCGCCGGCTCACCCGCGCCGCGCCGACGCTGACGGCACTCGGGCCGATCGGCCGGATCGAGGATTACGATCGCCTTGTGGAACAGCTGACGCGCTGAAGCGGGGGTGGGGGCGGGGGTGGCGCTCGATCTGCTTCGCTTGCAACGGTTGTTCGGGGCGGCACCGCCACCCTTTCGCCTTAACGGCCGGCGCTTGGCGTTGCGCGCGCCCGAGCGCCAGGACTGGCAGAGCTGGGCCGAGCTGCGCGACGCGTCGCGTGCTTTCCTTACGCCGTGGGAGCCGCTGTGGAGCGACGACGCCCTGACGCGGGCGGCGTTTCGCCGCCGGCTGGCGCGTTACGCGCTCGAATGGCACAGCGATCAGGGGTACACCTTTCTGCTCTTCCGCCTCGAGGATGGCGCGCAGATCGGCGGGATCAGCCTCACCAACGTGCGGCGCGGCGTCGCCGAGAGCTGCAGCATCGGCTATTGGATCGGCGAGCGCTTCGCGCGCCAGGGCTATATGACGGAAGGGTTGGGGCTGACGCTCAAATTCGCCTTCGAGCGTTTGCGGCTGCACCGCGTCGAGGCCGCGTGCCTGCCGCACAATGTGCCGAGCCGCGCCTTGCTGCGCAAGACGGGGTTCCGCGAGGAAGGCTATGCGCGCGAGTATCTCTGCATCAACGGCAAATGGCAGGATCATGTCCTGTTCGGCCTGCTCGCGAGCGAGTGGGAGAAGCGTGGCACCTGACGTGCGAAGCCAGATCAACGACGCGCAGCACTTGACGTGCGAAGCTCAATCAGAGACCCGCAACGCCGGCGCGTGACGCAAGCCGCGCGGCAAGCTCAAGCGTGCCCGGCGTCGCCCGACAGCGCGGAAAGATCAACGCCGAGCTTGGCGATGGCGCGGCGCCATTTGTCCTCGAGACCGCCATCGAAGATGAGATCGTCGTCGGCGTCGACATGGAGCCAGCCATTGGCCTGGATTTCGGCGTCGAGCTGCCCTGGACCCCAGCCGGCATAGCCCAAGGCGAGGAGGCGCCGCCGCGGTCCGGCGCCGCCGGCGATCGCGCGCAGGATGTCCATCGTCGTGGTCAGCCCGAACTGCGCGCCAACCATCAAGGTTCCGGCTTCGGTGTAATCGGCCGAATGCAGCACGAACCCGCGTCCGGTTTCGACCGGGCCGCCGAAATGCACCGGCGCGCCGCTGAAGCCGTCGCCTTCGAGACCGAGCTGGCCCATTACGTCCTTGATCGAAGGCTGCTCGACGATCTTGTTGATGACGAGGCCCATCGCGCCGTCGGGATTGTGCGCGCAGAGGAACACGACCGAGCGGGCGAAGCGCGGGTCCTGCATCTGCGGCATCGCGATGAGCAATTGTCCGGCGAGCGACGTCACGGCCAATTTCCTTTTCTTTGGTTGAGATAAGCGACGGCGCCGCGGCTTGCAAGCGCGCAGGCTTTGCCGGGACGGGCCGGGCGCGGCGCAGCCCCTCGGGCCTGACGATTTCGTGACCTTGGCGGCCATGCCCGAGCCTATATAAGGGGGAGATGAAGCGGTTTCGGATCAAGGTGATAGGCGGGCTGTTGGCGGCCTGTGCCGCGCTTGTGCCACTGGCGGCTGCGGCACAGAACGAGGCCGCGTCGCGCTGGTTTCAGACCGATCAGGGCAAGGTTCGCCTGATCGCCGGCCAGGCCGCGGTCGACGGCGCGCAAACCCTCATGCTGGGGCTCGAATTCGCGCTTCAGCCGCATTGGAAAATCTATTGGCGCGCGCCCGGCGACGCGGGCTATCCGCCGAGCGTCGCATGGGACGGGTCCGACAATCTCGCCGGCGCCGCGATCGAATGGCCTGCGCCCGAGCGCTTCTCGGTGCTGGGTCTGGAGACCGTCGGCTATAGCGGCACGGTGGTGCTGCCGATCGCCGCGCGGATCGCCCGGCCCGGCCAGCCGCTTCGCCTTGAGGCGAAGCTCGATTACCTCACCTGCAAGGACATCTGCATTCCCTACAAGACCAAGCTCGCGCTCGATCTTCCGGCCAGGGGCGCGGGCGCCGCCTTCGGCCAGCTCATCGCGCGCTATCGGGCGCAAGTGCCGGGCGACGGCAAGGCCGAGGGCATCATGCTCGAGAGCGCGGTCGTGCGCGCCGGCAGCGCGCCCGTCCTCGAATTGCGGGTGCGCAGCGCGCGCCCTCTGACGGCGCCAGACGCCTTTATCGAAGCGGCGCAAGCGGTCGGCTTTGGCGCGCCGGTCGCCGCGGCCGAATCCGACGACACCCTCCTGCGCGTGCCGCTGAGCGGCGATTGGGCGTCGCTCCCGGGCCATCCGCTCAGCGTGACCTTGGTCGACGGCACGCGCGCCATGAGCGGCAGCCTCACGCCGGTGCGCGGGCCCGATCTGGTCGACCTCGCGACGCTCGCGGCGATGCTCGGCGTGGCGCTGTTGGGCGGCCTCATTCTCAACCTCATGCCCTGCGTGCTGCCTGTCCTGTCGCTGAAACTGCTCGCCGCCCTGCCCAGGCCGGACCAAAGCCCAAGCCGGGTAAGGCGCGGCTTTCTCGGCACTGGCGCGGGCATTGTCGCCTCGTTTCTGGTTCTGGCGCTGGTGACGGCCGGGTTCAAATCTGCCGGGCTCGCGGTGGGCTGGGGCGTGCAGTTCCAGAACCCCTATTTCCTCGTCTTCCTGGTCGCCATTCTCACGCTCTTTGCCTGCAATCTCTGGGGCTTGTTCGAGGTGCCGCTGCCGCCCGGCATCGCCGCGCTGGGCGAGCGCGCCAATCTCGGCAATGTCGCCGCCGGCGCCTTTGCGACGCTGCTGGCGGTGCCGTGCTCGGCGCCGTTTCTCGGCACCGCCCTGGGCTTTGCCCTGGGTGCGGGCCCGCCGGAAATCGTCGCGATTTTCCTGGCGCTCGGCCTTGGCATGGCCTCGCCCTATCTTCTGGTCGCGATCGTGCCGCGGCTTGCCGCTCTCCTGCCGCGGCCCGGGCGCTGGATGATCCATCTCCGCCGCTTTCTCGGGCTGCTGCTGGCGGCGAGCGCGGTCTGGCTGCTCTCCGTCCTCGGCGGCGAGATCGGCCTCAGCGCTGCGCTCGGCATCGGGGTTTTGATGGCGACCGTCGCGGCGACGCTCGCTTGGCTGCGCGATCGCGGTCCGCGCTGGGCGACGCTCGGCATTGCGCTGCTCGCGGCGATGCTGGTTCCGGCGGTGACACATCCGCCCGCGAAGGCAGAGCGCGCGGGCGGGATTTGGCGCGACTTCGATCCCGGCGCCATCCCTGCTCTGGTGCGGGACGGCAATGTCGTCTTCGTCGATGTCACTGCGGATTGGTGCCTCACCTGCAAGGTGAATGAGCGCCTGGTGCTCGACGCGGCGAGCGTGCGCCAATCGCTCGAGCGTCCCAAGGTGGTGGCCATGCGCGCCGATTGGACCCGCTCCGACCCGGCAATCACCGCCTATCTCAATCGCTTCAAGCGTTACGGCATTCCCTTCAACGCGGTCTACGGCCCCGGCGCGCCCGCCGGATTGCCGCTTCCCGAATTGCTGACCACGGGCATGGTGACGCGTGCGTTGGCCGAAGCGGCGGGGCGTTGAGCGGGAGCGGCCGCCCAGGACGTGATTTTTGCGAGGCGAGCCGCTATGGTGGGGGCTCGTTAACAAGACCAAGGAGGAGGCGGCGATGACAATCGCGGTTGGCGACAAGATTCCCTCGGCCAAGCTCAAGACCATGACAGCCGAGGGTCCCAAGGATATTTCGACCGACGAGATCTTCGGCGGCAAGAAGGTCGTATTGTTCGCCGTGCCCGGCGCCTTCACCCCGACCTGCTCGGCCAAGCACCTCCCGGGCTTTGTCGAGAAGGCGGCGCAGATCAGGGCAAAGGGCGTCGATTCCATCGTCTGCCTCGCGGTCAACGATGCCTTCGTCATGGGCGCCTGGGGCAAGGCGCAGAACACCGACGGCAAGGTGCTGATGCTGGCCGACGGCGCCGCGGCTTTTACCAAGCAGCTGGGGCTCGAACTCGACCTGACGGCGCCCGGCATGGGCATCCGCTCCAAGCGCTATGCGATGGTGGTCGATAACGGGGTCGTCAAAGCGCTCAATGTCGAAGCGCCCGGCGCCTTCGAAGTTTCGAGCGCCGACGCCATCCTCCGCGCGCTCTAAGGATTCTTCGTATTCGCTCGCGCGACCACCGCCTATCCAACCTAGGTCGCGCGAGCAGGGTTGGCGTGGCGGCTGCGAGCGCGACCTACTCGGAAAATCCGCGCGCCTGCTCGATGCCGTGTCGGGCAAGCGCGTCGGCGCGCTCGTTCTCGGGATGTCCGGCATGGCCGCGGATCCAGCGCCATTCGACATGATGGCGCTCGATCGCCGCTTCGAGCCGCTGCCACAGATCGATGTTCTTGACCGGCTTTTTGTCGGCCGTCTTCCAGCCGTTGCGCTTCCAATTGTGGATGTAGCGCGTGATGCCGTCGCGCAGATACATGCTGTCGGTGTGAAGCCGCACATTGCTCGGGCGCTTCAGCGCCTCCAGCGCCGCGATCGCCGCCATCAGCTCCATGCGGTTGTTGGTGGTCGGATTGGCGAAACCCGAAATCTCCTTCTCATGGCCCTTGGCGACGAGCAGCGCGCCCCAGCCGCCGGGGCCGGGATTGCCGCTGCAGGCCCCGTCGGTATAGATGTCGACGCTCGGCGCTTCGGCCGACCTCACGGATCGAGCCCATAGGCGCGGCTTTGGGTTACGCCGCGATGAAAGCGCAGCTTCATCAGATATTCCTTGGGATCTTTGGGCTTCACCAGCGCGCCGGCCGGATGATGGAGCCAGTCGTAAAGCCGCGTCAGGAGAAAGCGCAGCGCGCTGCCCCTCGCCAAGAGCGGTAAGGCCTCGAACTCCGCCGCGCCGAAGGGGCGCTGGGCGCGATACTGACCGAGCAGCAGCCGCGCCTTGGTGACGTTGAAGCTGCGATCGCTCTCGAAGCACCAGGCGTTGAGGCAGATCGCCAAATCATAGGCGAAGGCGTCGTTGCAGGCGAAATAGAAGTCGATCAGGCCCGACACCGACTCGCCGCGGAAGAACACATTGTCGGGAAACAGATCGGCATGGACGACGCCTTGCGGCAGGTCGCGCGGCCAGGAACGCTCGAGCGCGTCGAGCTCGGTCCCGAGCTCGGCCGCGAGGCCGGGCTCGACTTCGTCGGCGCGCGGGCGGCAATCCTCATAGAGCTTGCGCCACCCGGCGAGCGAGAGGTCGTTGTCACGCCGGGCCGCGAAGTCCGCGACCGCCAGGTGAAGCCGCGCGAGCGCGCCGCCGAGCGCGGCGCAATGAAACGGCATGATGCGGCGCGGCCACATGCCGTCGAGGAAGGTTACGATCGCAGCCGGCCGGCCGCACAGACGACGCAAGGCTTTGCCGTCGCGGCCATGAATGGGGGTGGGGCAGGCGATGCCTTTGGTCGCAAGGTGGTCCATCAGCGCCAGGAAAAACGGCAGATCGGCGGGCGCCACCCGCTTCTCATAGAGCGTCAGGATGAAGGTGCCGCGCTCGGTGCGCAGCAGGTAGTTGGAGTTCTCGACGCCTTCGGCGATGCCCTTGCACGAGATCGGCTCGCCGAGCGCGTAATCGGCGAGAAAGGCCCTGAGCTCGTCGTCGGGTACGTCGGTATAGACCGCCATCGTGTCGTTACGGCCGCTTGCCCGACGCTTGTGCCCTGCGCACGCGTCGCATACAGTGCGAACCGGTTCTGCCGGCTGCCGCAGGCGAGCAACCTAGTACAGAGATTGAGCGCAAGGAAGGGGCGATGAACCGAGTGACGAAGGCGGCGCGTGCCGCGGCGTTTGTCGCCTTGGCGGCGCTTGGCTTGGCCGCCTGTTCGAGCACCAGCACCTACAAGACCGGTTATACTTGCCCGGCGACGACGACGGTTCCCGACCTCCAGACCCTGGCGCGATTGGCGCCCGGCGGCAACAACCAGAACATCCAGACGGCGGGCCGGATCGCTTCGGTCCATTCGGATTGCGACAAGGAGGACAAGGGCGTCGCGACCAAGCTCTCGATCGAGTTCGCCGCCTTGCGCACCTCGCCGAGCATCCACCACATCGACCTGCCTTACTTCGTCGCGATCGCCGACAGCGCCGGCAACATCCTCGGCAAGCAGGAATTCAACATGGGCATCGACTTCCCCTCGAACGATCCCACGGTCCGCGCCACCGACAACATCACGGCCCATCTGCCGCTCGAGAATCCGCAGCTCGGCAATGTCTACACCGTGATCGTCGGCTTCCAATTGTCGAAGAGCGAACTCAATTTCAACCGCGCCCATCAGCAGTGATGCGCCTCTTCGGCGGGCCGGTCCGGCGCGATGGCGCCAAGGACGTCTGATGCGCCGCCTCGCCGCCGTCATCCTCGCCGGCCTTCTCCTCGCCGCGCCGGCCGCGGCCGAGGAGCCGCGGCTCAATGTTTACAATTGGTCGGATTACATCGCCCCGGACACTATCCCGAATTTCGAGAAAGCGACGGGCATCAAGGTCGCCTACGATGTCTATGACAGCAACGAAACCCTCGAGGCCAAGCTGCTCGCGGGGCATTCGGGCTACGATCTCGTCGTGCCCTCGGCCGCGCCCTATCTCGCGCGCCAGGCCGCCTCGGGCGTCTATCGCAAGATCGACAAAAGCCAGCTCAAGAATTACGCCAATCTCGATCCGCAGCTCTTGGCCGCGGCGGCGAATGCCGATCCCGGCAACGAATACGGCGTGCCCTATATGTGGGGCACGACCGGCTTTGGCTATAACCGCGCGATGGTGACGAAGGCGCTGGGCGATCATGCGCCGACCGACAGCTCGGCGCTGATCTTCAACCCGGCGAATGCCAAGAAGCTCGCCGGCTGCGGGATTTCGCTGCTCGACAGCGCGCAGGAGATGTTTCCGGCTGCGCTCGCCTATCTCGGCCGCGATCCCCTGAGCCGCGATCCGGCCGATCTTGCGCGCGCCGCCGCCGTCATCCAGGCGATCCGGCCCTATATCCGGAAGTTTCATTCCTCGGAATACATCAACGATCTCGCCAATGGCGGTCTATGCGTCGCCTGGGGCTATTCCGGCGACATCGTCCAGGCGCGCAATCGCGCCCGCGAAGCCAAGAACGGCATCGACATCGCCTATACCATCCCCAAGGAAGGCGCGATGATCTGGATCGACATGATGGCGATCCCGGCCGATGCGCCCCATCCCGGCAATGCGCTGAACTTCATCGATTACATTTTGCGGCCCGAGATCGTGGCGGCGATCAGCAACGCGGTTGCCTATGCCAATCCCAATCGCGCGGCGACCCCGCTGGTCGACCGCTCGCTGACGAGCGATCCCAACGTCTATCCGCCCGCCGCGGTCAGGGCGCGCCTCTTCTTCGACAAGCCGGTCACGCCGCAATATGAGCGGCTGCGCACCCGCGCCTGGACGCGCATCAAGACGGGCCAATAGCGCCGATGGCGTCGCATCTCGCCGTCGAGGGGGTGGTGAAGCGCTACCCGAGCGCGCCGTCGCCGGCCGTCGCCGGCGTCAGCTTCGCGCTCGAAGCGGGCGAGTTCTTCGCCCTCTTGGGTCCGTCGGGCTGCGGCAAGACCACGTTGCTGCGGCTGCTGGCCGGCTTCGAGAAGGCCGATCAAGGCCGCATCCTTATCGACGGGCAGGACATGGCGGGCGTGCCGCCCTATGCGCGGCCGGTGAATATGATGTTCCAGTCCTATGCGCTCTTCCCGCACATGACGGTGGCCGACAACGTCGCCTTCGGCCTGCGCCAGGACGGGCTGCCGCGCGCCGAGATCGCGTCGCGCGTGACGGCGATGCTCGATCTCGTGCAGCTCGGCCCCTTGGCGCGCCGCAAGCCGCAACAGCTCTCGGGCGGCGAGAAGCAGCGCGTCGCGCTCGCTCGAGCGCTCGTCAAGGAACCAAAGCTGCTGCTGCTCGACGAGCCGCTGACCGCGCTCGATCGCAAGCTGCGCGAGGAAACCCGCTTCGAGCTGGTGCGCATTCAGCGGCGCGTCGGCATCACCTTTCTGATGGTGACCCACGACCAGGAAGAGGCGCTGAGCATGGCCTCGCGCGTCGCGGTGATGAACGAGGGCCGCATCGTCCAGATGGGCCCGCCCGGGCAGGTCTACGAGCATCCCGCAAACCGCTTCGTCGCCGGGTTCCTCGGCGCCGTCAATCTCATCGCCGCGCGCGTGGTCGCGGCCGAGGACGGCGTGCTGTCGCTCGAAAGCGCGGAGGCGGGCGGGCGGCTTTCCGTCACGCATGAGCGCGCGCTTGCTCAGGGCACCGAGATCGCGTTGGCGCTGCGGCCGGAGAAGATCGCGCTGGCGCCGCGCCCCGATCCGCTCTGGACGAATACGCTCACGGGGACGGTGCGCGCGCTCGCCTATCGCGGCGAGGCGTCCGATGTCGAGATCGAATTGCCGACCGGCAAAATCCTGCGCGTGACCCTCGCCAATGCCGCGCGCCGCACGCGCGCGCCGTTCGCGCCCGGGGAGGCGGTCGCGCTCGGCTGGCCGCGCGAGGCGGGCCTCGTGCTCGAGCCATGAGCGCTCCCGCCCGGACCGCCTCGGACCGGCTGCGCCGCTTCGGTGTGCTGGCGCTGCCTTACGGCTGGCTCGTGCTGTTCTTCCTTGCGCCCTTCGCCATCGTCTTGAAGATCAGCCTTGCCGAGCAGGCGATGAGCATCCCGCCTTACACGCCGCTCCTCGCCGGCGGGCGGCTGCACGCGACCGGCGCCAATTATCTCTTTCTGTTGAGCGACAGCCTCTACGCGCGCGCCTATCTCAATGCGATCGGATTTGCGGCGGCAGGGACGATCTTTTGCCTGCTCATCGGCTATCCGCTCGCCTATGGCATCGTGCGCGCGCCGGTGCGCTGGCGCAATGCGCTGCTGCTGCTGGTGATTCTGCCGTTCTGGACGAGCTTCCTCATTCGCGTCTATGCCTGGATCGGGCTGCTCCAAGGCAACGGGCTGATCAACAATGTCCTGATTCATCTCGGCCTGCTGCAAGAACCGCTGCCGCTCATCAACAACGCGTTCTCGGTCTATGTCGGGCTCACCTATTCCTATCTGCCCTATATGGTGCTGCCGCTCTATGCCGCGCTCGAAAAGCTCGATCCAGCGCTGATCGAAGCGGCGTTCGATCTCGGCTGCCGGCCGTCGCGGGCGTTTTGGCGCGTGACCTTCCCGCTTTCCTTGCCGGGCGTGATCGCCGGCTGCCTGCTGGTGTTCATCCCGATGTGCGGCGAGTTCATCATCCCCGATCTCCTCGGCGGCCCCAATACGCTGATGATCGGCAAGGTGCTGTGGGACGAGTTCTTCACCAACCGCGACTGGCCGGTTGCCGCGTCGGTGGCGGTGGCAATGCTCGCCCTGCTGGTGCTGCCGATGGCCTTGCTGCGGCGTTATTTGGCGACGGAGACCGCATGAGCGGCCGGCTCTCGCCTTTTCTTGCGACGACGCTCGTTCTCGGCTTCGCGTTTCTCTACGGGCCGATTCTGTCGGTCGTGGTCTATTCCTTCAACGCCTCGCGGCTCGTAACAGTCTGGGCCGGGTTTTCGACGCGCTGGTACGGCGCGCTCATCGAGAACGAGCAGATCAAGAGCGCCGCGCTGACGAGCCTCGAGGTCGCGCTGCTCGCCGCGACCGGCGCTCTCATCCTCGGCACGCTCGCGGGCTTCGCGCTATCGCGCTATCGCCGCTTTGCCGGCCGCACCCTCTTCGGCGCGCTTTTGAGCGGTCCGCTCGTCATGCCGGAAGTCATCACCGGCCTCTCCTTGCTGCTGCTTTTCGTGGCGCTCGAACAGGCGACCGGCTGGCCGCGCGGCCGCGGCGTTGCGACCATCGTCATCGCCCATATCACCCTCGGCATGGCCTATGTCTCGGTCGTCGTCGAGGCGCGGCTCGCCGCGTTCGACCGCTCGCTCGAGGAGGCGGCGCTCGATCTCGGGGCGCGGCCCATGAAGGTTTTTGCCGTGATCACCCTGCCGCTGATCGCGCCAGCCCTTCTCGCCGGCTGGCTGCTTGCCTTCACGCTTTCGCTCGACGATCTGGTGATCGCGAGCTTCACCACCGGCCCGTCGGCGACGACCCTGCCGATGGTGATCTTTTCGAGCGTGCGCTTGGGGCTCAGCCCCCAGATCAACGCGCTCGCGACGCTGCTCCTCGTCTTCGTCGCGCTGGCGATCCTGGTGGCCGGACGGATTGTGGCTACGAATCGTAGCGCAGCAGCGAGGTGATGGGTACGTCGAGCCGCCGGCGCCCGTTCAAGAAGTTCAATTCGATGATGAAGGCCGCGCCGACCACATTGGCGCCGACCATGCGGCACAGCCGGACGGCGGCGGCCATGGTTCCGCCGGTGGCGAGCAAATCGTCGACCACCGCGACGCGCTGCCCCGCGGAGATCGCGTCCGACTGAATCTCGACCGTGTCGCTGCCATATTCGAGGTCATAGGTGTGCGGGATGGTCGGGCCGGGCAGCTTGCCCTTCTTGCGGATCATGACGAAGCCGCAATTGAGGGCGAAAGCGACCGGCGCCGCCAGCAGAAAGCCGCGCGACTCGATGCCCGCGAGGAGATCGGGCTTCAACGGCCTCAGCGCCTCGACCAGCTCATGGATGGTCTCGTGCCAGGCGCCGGGATGCTTCAGCAGCGTCGAAATGTCGTAGAACAGGATACCAGGCTTGGGGAAATCGGGGATGCCCCGGACATGCTGCTTCAAATCCACGAGTCGGCTCCTTGTGTCGCGCGGACGAAAGAACCGCTAATCTAGCCCACTTCATGGCGCACGGAAGCGCAATCCGGCACGCTTTGCGGGGATAGGAAAGAGCGACGCGCGATGGCCGAGGAAGCTTGGATCGAGGCGAAGCGCGACGGCCCGGGCTTGGTGCTGGCCGCCGGCGGGCGCTGGCTTGTCTCGACCGCCGCCGCGCTCGATGCGCGGCTCAAGGCGCTCGACCGCGCCCTTGAGACCACGGCGCCGCCGCGACGGGTGTCGGTCGATTGCAGCAAGATCGCAGCGCTCGATACGGTCGGAGCATGGCTGTTGCTCCGCCTCAGCGCCGTGCTGGCGCGGCGCGGCGCCGAAGCCCCGATCGAAGGTCTTGCCGCGCGCTTTGGTCCCTTGCTTCACCAGGCGGAGAAATTCGCCGCCGTCTCGGCGCCGCCCTCGCCCCACCACCACGCCGGCCCGGTCGACGGGCTTGCCCATATCGGGCGCATCACCACCAACGCCGTCCGGCAAGTCGCCAGCGGCATGGATTTCTTCGGCCTCGTCGTGGTGACCGGCCTGCGCACGCTGCGCCATCCCGGACGCTTCCGCTTCGTCGCCTTCGTCAGCCACATGCAGCGAACCGGCAGCGCCGCGCTGCCGATCGTCGGTCTCCTGTCGTTTCTCGTCGGCATCGTCTTCGCCTATCAGGGCGCCGACCAGCTGCGCTACTACGGCGCGGAGATTTTCACCGTCAACCTCCTGGGCCTCGCCTTCATGCGCGAGCTTGGCGTGCTCTTGACCGCGATCATCGTTGCCGGCCGGTCCGGCAGCGCCTTTACCGCCGAGATCGGCACGATGCAGGTCAACGAAGAGATCGACGCGATGACGACCCTTGGCCTCGATCCGGTCGAGGTGCTCGTTCTCCCGCGCCTTTGCGCGCTCGCGGTGACGTTGCCGCTGCTCACTTTCTATGCCAACGTGATGGGGATGATCGGGGGCGCGGTCATTTGCGACCTGTCGCTCGGCATTCCGTTGCCGCTCTTCCTGCAGCAGCTGCGGGGCGCGATCACGGGGTGGAGCTTTTGGCTCGGCATTCTGAAGGCGCCGTTCTTCGCGGTTTGCATCGCGCTCATTGGCTGCCGCGAAGGCTTGGCCGTGACGCGCAGCGCCGAAAGCGTGGGCCGTCTCACGACTCTCTCTGTGGTCGAGTCGATCTTTTTGGTGATCATTTTTGATGCCGCCTTCTCCATCATCTTCGCGCAGCTCCATATCTGACGCGCCCCTCCTGCGTGTCCGCGGGCTCGAGACCCGCATCGGCGGCCGGATTCTGCATCGCCAGATCGACCTCGACTTGCATGCGGGCGAGGTCTTGGCCGTGGTCGGCGCGTCGGGCTCGGGCAAATCCGTCCTGCTGCGGGCGATCCTCGGCCTCATCCGACCGTCACGCGGAACCGTCGAGGCGTTCGGCCGTAATCTCGCCGCGCTCGATGCGGCCGAATTCCAACAGGTCGAGGCGCGCTGGGGCGTGCTGTTTCAGGATGGCGCGCTGTTCAGCTCGCTCACCGTCGCCGAGAACATCGAGGTCCCGCTGAAGCAGCAGCTCGATCTTCCGAAACCGCTGATGGAGCAGATCGCCGGTCTCAAGATCGCGCTGGTCGGATTGCCGCCTGACACCGCGAGCAAATATCCGGCGCAGCTCTCGGGCGGGATGCGCAAGCGCGCCGGGCTGGCGCGCGCCTTGGCGCTCGACCCGGCGCTTCTCTTCCTCGACGAGCCGACCGCCGGACTCGATCCGATCGCCGCCTCGGAGTTCGACATGCTGCTCCGCGATCTGCAGAAAAGCCTTGGTCTCGCCGTACTGATGGTGACCCACGATCTCGACAGCCTCGTGGCGCTCGCCGACCGGATCGCAGTCCTGATCGACGGCCGGCTGAAGATCGGCTCGCTCGATGAGATGCTGCACGATACCGATCCGTGGATTAAGCAGTATTTCAGCGGGCCGAGGGGACGCGCCGCGCGGCCCAACCTTGCGATGGGAGACGGAGACTAGCATGGAGACCCGTGCCGCCTATGTTGCCGTCGGAACTTTCGTCCTCGCGCTCAGCATCGGCGTGCTGGTCGCCGTGCTCTGGCTGGCGCACGCGCAATTCAACGAGGAAAAGACGCGCTACGACATCTACTTCGCCTATGTCGGCACCGGCCTGGTTCAAGGCTCGCCGGTGCGCATCAGCGGCGTCACGGTGGGCCGCGTCGTGCGCGTCGCGCTCGATCCCGACAATCCTGGACGCGTCCGCGTCACCATCGAGGTCAATGGCGACGCGCCGATCCGCTCGGACTCGGTGGCGTCGATCGAAATCACTTCGCTTACCGGCGGAGCGGCGGTCGAAGTCACCCCGGGGAGCCGAGGGGCGCCACCCATTCAAATCACCGACAACGAGCCCTATCCCGTCATTTGGTCGCGCGAATCCGATATTCAGCAATTGGTCGCCTCGATCCCCGATCTCCTCAACAAGATCTCGGATCTGACTGTGCGCCTTTCCAACACGGTGGACGATAAGAACCGCGCGGCGCTCGCATCGACGCTCGAGAATCTCAGCAAAGTGACGGCGGTCGCGGCGGCGCGCAGCGACGACATCGACCATCTCATCGTCGATGGCGCAGGTGACATGAAAGACCTCAAGCAGGCGATCGCGAGCCTCAACGACGCCGCGCTGCGCGTCGACAAGCTCGCCGTCAATGCGGGCGATGCCGTGCGCGATTTCCAGAGCCTGGTGAACGAAAACCGCGCGCCGCTCAAGCGGTTCACGGAAAACGGGCTCGACGAGCTCCAGCAGCTGGTGACACGCACGAACGCGCTGGTCGATTCGATGAGCCGCGCCGTCGATGCGCTCAACCGCGACCCATCGCGCCTTCTCTACGGCGATCGCCGTCAAGGATACCGCCCGCAATGAGCTGGATCGCGCGCCTCCTCGCGGCTTCGCTCTTGCTCGCGCTCGCCGGTTGCGGCGGCATCCTGCCCCAGCCCGCGCCGCCGCCGCTGCTCTTTCGTCTGACGCCCGCGAGCCAATTCTCGGCGCCCGCGCGCGTCGTTCCGGTGCAACTCGCGATCGACGCTCCCTCGGCCGAGGCGGCGCTCGATACCACCCGCATCGCGCTGACGCGCAGCCCGACGACGCTCGACTATTTCGCCGACTCGGCGTGGTCCGATCGGCTCTCCTCGGTGCTCCAGGCGGGGCTCGTCGCGTCGTTCGACAAGGCGGATCGCATCGCCGCCGTCGCGCCGCAAGGCGGCGCGTTGCGCGCGGATGTCATGCTCGTGACGACCTTGCACCATTTCGAGGCGGTCTATGGCGAGAAGGCGGCGCCGACATGGCGCGTCGAGCTCATGGCAAAGCTCGTTCGCATGCCGGAGCGGACGCTCATTGCCGCGCGCGCCTTCAGCGCCGAGGCGCCGGCCGAGCGCAATGCGGTTCCGGCCATCGTCGATGCCGCCAATGCGGCCTGGCAGCGCGTCGCGAGCGACATCGTCGATTGGACCGCGACCACCCTCGCGCGGTCGCGCTCTCCCTGACCTGGACCCGCCGCCCTACCGCCGCGCGCCCTTGCCAGCGGCGCAGCGGCGGGACATAAAGCCCGAGGGGGTGGCTGCAAAGTCCGATGGTCGATCTCACCCGGCTGTCTCGCGCAGCACTGGAAGCGATGGAAGCGCATGGCGGCGCGCTGCTCGATGCCGAGCGTGGGCTCGCGGCCTCGGGCGGCTCGGTCGTCGCCGCCGTCCTCGGCGAGGCGCAGACGGTTTACGAGTGGCAGCACTACCCGCAAGGCGACGTCTACAATCCCATCACCCACGCGCAGTATTTCTATCACGCGCATCCTTGCGACGAACGCCCGCCGCATCGCGCCGGCAAGGCCGAAGCTCCGGCCGAGCACGGGCATTTTCACACTTTCCTGCGTGCCCGCGGCATGCCCGCGGGGATGCGTCCGCTGGTTCTGCCCGAGCTCGCAATCGCCGACAATCCGGCCGCGCCCAAAACGCTCGAGCCTTCGGCGCCCGAGAACGCCGCGGGCGAAGAGGCGGACCCATGGACCCATCTGGTGGCGATCGCGATGGATGCGCGCGGCAAGCCGCTGCGGTTCTTCACCACCAATCGCTGGGTCACGGGCGAGACATGGTATGCGGCCGCCGATGTCGCGGCGATGCTCGACCGTTTCGCCATCGCTTCGGCCGCGCCGGAGCCGCTGGTCGGCCGCTGGGTGACGGCGCTGATCGGCCTCTACAAGCCAAATCTCGCGGAGCTTTTGGCGAGGCGCGACGCCGCGGTGATGGATTGGCGCCGCCGGCGCCGCGCCAAGGTCCATGTCTTCGAAGATCGGCGGCTCGAGATCACGGCGACTCTCGACATCGATCTCGCGCGCCAGATCGAGCTCGTCGCGGCCGCGCTGCGCTGCGTCGCCTAACGGCTCAGCGCGGCGGCGGCGGCACGACCGGCGCGTTGACGGGCAAGCGGTGCGCGCGCAGGCAAGCTTGGCGCGCCGCCTCGCGCTTGGCGTTGCTGTCGGCCGTGTGATCCGGGAATTGCCTGATCGCCTGCTTGTTGCAATCGTCCATCTGATGCCAGACGGAGAAATTCTGCTTCTGCTGCGTATCGGCGCGAGCAAGGCTCGGCGCCGCGACCATGCCGCCGAGCATGAGCGACACCAGGAGAGCAAGAAGCGGACGCATGACTGCCTCCTTCAGCTGCGACGGGCCAAGCGGCGGCGCCCCAGCCAGGACGCCGCGGGAAGATAAATGGCGAGATAGCCGAGGATCGGCGCGATGATCAGCAGGATCGAATTGCCCTGCTCCTGCCGCAGCAACCGCCGCGCATCCTCGCGCGCTTCGGCAAGGCAGGTCGCAGCTCCCGGGCCAACGCGCTCGCCGCACGTCGCCGCGATATAGTCCTCGACCGTGGTCAGGCGGCCATCGACCCGCACCGTGTCCTTGAATTGCGGGTAAAGCCGCCAGGTCATGGCGATCATCCAGGCGACGGCAAGAAGCGCGAAATAACGCGATAGCGGCGACATCTCGAGCAACCCGCACTTCCCTCGTTCATATCTGGTCCCGGGGCGGGCCATCCCGCCTCTGGCGACGTCACTATAACGCGCCGTCGCGCGCGGGAAATCCGCCGCGGGCTTAAAAATTTGCCATTCAGGCGATGCTGGCGGCGTGCCGCACGCTCCAGATCATGGAGCTGCGGACGACATACTCTTTGTGCCGCACCGGATCCGCGGCGATGGCGCGCAACTCATCGAGGTTGCGTTGCCGCACCGCCGGATCTTTTTCCTCGAGCACCTGCTTGTTGCGGATCGACTGCGCCTGGACGAAGGCGACATTGGCGCCACGCCGCTGGCGCACATATTTGTCGAGCAGCGCCTCATCGGCCTCGCCGCGGCACACTTGCGCGAGCTTCTCGCCGAGGTTGAACGACCCATGCAGCGCGCCGTTGAGGCCAAACGCGCCCAAGGGGTTGTTCACATGCGCCGCGTCGCCGACGATGACATAGCGGCCGTGCCGGAACTCGGCGGCGACGCGCTGATGCACGCGATAGATGTTGGTGTGCTCGATATCCCAAGGACCGGGCAGAGCGAGGAAATGCTTCAGGCCCTTCGCCGCGAACTCATGGCCCAGCACCTCCTCGTCGGAGAGGGCGGGGTCGGGCGGGAACAGCACACGCCAGAGGCCGGGCGGCCCGTCATGCGGCATCTTGAAGATCGCGCCCCAATCGACCGGGTCGGCGATATAGGCGTTGAGCGTATAGCCATAGGGCGCCAAATCCTGGCGAATGCCGATCACGAGGAAGCGCTCTGGCCAGGTGAAGCCTTCGAAGGCGACGCCCATCAAATGCCGCACCGCGCTGCGCGCGCCGTCGGCGCCGATGAGATAGCACCCGCGCACGGTCTCGATGCCGCCCGGCGTTTCGAAGCGCGCTGTGACGCCCGAGCCGTCCTGCGTCGCGTCGAGGAAGCGATGCGCGAATTTGACCGTGCCGCCGAGCGCCTCGAAGCGCCTTTTGAGCAGTGGCGTCAGCTTGAACTGCTCGCAATGGAAGCGGAACGGATAGGGTGTCTCGTCTTTGAGCAAGGAGAGATCCCACTCGACGATCACGCCTTCCTCGCGGCCGCGGATCTGCCAGCGCGGCACGACGATGCCGATGGCGAGGAAGTCCCGCGCCACGCCGATCGAGTCGAGCATCTCCAAGGTCGGCGGGTGGATGGTGCCGGCGCGCAAGTCGCGCGGCAGCTTTTCCTCGGCCTCGAAGACGAGCGCCGGCACATCGGCCAGCGCCAAGCGCACCGCAAGCGCCAACCCCGCCGGCCCGGCGCCGACGATCAAAACCGGATGCGGACTTGTCAAATCGATGCTCTCCCTGCGCCGACGCGGCGCGCGGGAACACTAGGGCAGGGTCTCAGCGTGTCAACCGCGCGAACCGCCGCACCGGCGTTCACATCGGCGGTTTGACGCCGTTCTTCTCGACGGTGATCGAGCGCGCCGTCAGGTCGCCCGCGGTGTCTCTGCGGGCAAAGACATAGACCGCCTTGCCGGGCTTCAGGTCGCGCGCCGAAGCGGGCACGGGCGTGACGATCGGCGTCTTCGGCCCGACGATCACCTGCGCTGTGCCATTCTTGTAATTCACCGAGAGAACCTCGCCCTGCGGCGCCTTGGCGATGCCGGTGACGGTCGCGTTGGTCATCAGGCTTTGCGGGCGCAAGTCCCACGGATATTGGCCTTCCCCCGCGCCGCGCTGCGCTTCGGGAAAGATGTGGACCTCAACGGCGTGAAGCTTACCGTCGGCGCCTGGCACCG
>DATEKH010000202.1:0-2719 GCA_035277525.1 Allostellaceae bacterium | reverse complement strand
TGTTCCTGCGCAATTGCTGGTATATCGCGGCGGAATCGCGCGAGGTTTCGCGCGCGCCCTTGGGGCGCATCCTGCTCAAAGAGCCGGTCATGCTCTATCGCCGCGAGGACGGCGCGCCGGTTGCGCTCGAGGATCGCTGCTGCCACCGCCGCGCGCCGCTGCACAAGGGAAAAATTCTGGGCGATACCGTGCAATGCGGCTATCACGGCTTCACTTTCGATCCCTCGGGCGCTTGCGTCGCTATTCCCGGCCAGGAGCGCATCCCGCCGAGCGTTGGCGTGCGCTCCTACCCTGTCGCCGAGCGCCACCGCCATGTCTGGATCTGGATGGGCGAGAAGGACAAAGCCGATCCCGCCCTCATCCCCGATTTCCATTACAACGACGATCCCCAATGGGCCGCGGTCGGGACGTGCCTTCATGTCCAGGCGAACTATCTCCTGCTGGTCGAGAATCTCATCGACCTGTCGCATGTTGCCTTCGTCCATTCCTCGACCATCGGCTCGACCGAGGACACCAAGGCCCAGCTCAAATTCGAGCGCGGGGAGAACCGGGTCCGCGTCATACGCGAGGCTCCCGGCATCGCCTGCCCGCCCTCGATGCGGCATTTGGGCTTCGCGCCCGTGGTCGATCAGACGAAGCTCATCACCTTCTCGCCCGCCTCCAATATCTGGATCGACATACCGACGCGCGACGCCGTGCCGGTCGAAGGCCGCAACGCACCGATGCAGCGCCGGGTGATGATCCTCAACGCGATCACGCCCGAGACCGAGCGCAGCTGCCATTATTTCTGGGTCAATGCCCGCGATTTCGATCAGGAAAGCGCCGAACGCTCGGCCTTCTTCCTGAAGAATGTGACCTTAGCCTTCGACGAGGACAAGGAGATCCTCGAGGCGCAGCAGCGCTCGATCGCGCTCGACGAGGCGGCGCCCCAGGTCAACGTCCACGCCGATTGGGGTGGCGTGCAGGTGCGCCGCCTGATGGCTGGGCTCATCGCCGCCGAAGCGGGCGCGCTGATGCCGCGCGACGAGAGCCCGTACTCAATTTGAAACGAGTCGACTCAATAACCTGATCGTCATTACAGCCCGGTTTGCCCGAGCGCATCGGGCGGGCCGCAGGGCTGCGCAGTCGTTCGCTTCCGCCCCGTCGCAGCCACGGCGGCGCTTCGCGAACGAGGTTGGGGGACGTTTCGGTCATGCCTCCGGTCGAAAATTGACCGCATTGCCCATTCCGGACGGGGCACAGCTGGGCGTGCTGAGGTGCTTCGGTTCAGGTGAGCGGCGTCGGCGGTAGTGGAAACGTGAGGTGTAACCCGTCGCCGCGGCAAGTATCATTCAACGACCCTACCGTGCCGATCTCTCGAAAGAAGAGGCGACGATGATCGATCCCGTGCTGGCGCTCTATGCGGCCTTTGTTCTCCGCTTATGCCTCGGTATTCTCTATCTTGCGCACGCGATGCTCAAGGTACGCGTGTTCACCATTCGCGGGACGGTTGGATATTTCAGATCGCTTGGCCTGCCGGGATGGTTTGCGTACCTCACCCTTGTCATCGAATTCGGCGGCGCCGTCTGTCTTGTACTCGGCGTTCTGCCGCGTTACGTCGCATTGCTGCTGATCCCCCACATGCTCGGGACCATCGTCATGGTACACGGGAAAAAGGGGTGGCTGTTCAGCAACCCCGACGGGGGCTGGGAATTCCCGGCATTTTGGGCCGCCGCGCTGTTCGTGCTCTTTCTCCTTGGCGACGGCGCATGGGTGCTGCTGCCGTCGCCAGGGTTCCATTAAAAGCGGCTGAACCCGGAATCCATGGCCACATTTGCACTTTCTCTGGATTCCGGCTCGCGCTCGAGAGGCTCGCTTGGCCGGAATGACGACCAACTTATTGAATCGACTCTTTTCGAATTGAGTACGGACCCTAGCGCTCGGCCTTCATCTCCTGCTCGAGCTTGTGCAGGGTGCGCATCGCGTCGAGGCATTGCTTGACGCTCGATTTCGGCTCGCGCTTTTCCTTGATGGCAGCGAAGAATTCGCGGTCCTCGAGCTCGATGCCGTTCATCGACACATCGACCTTCGAGAGATCGATCACCTGGTCCTTGCCATCTGACAGATCGTCGTAATAGGCCTTGTAGGTCGCCGTATCGCCGATATAGCGGAAGAACGAGCCCTGCGGCCCGTTGTTGTTGAACGAGAGCGAGAGCGTCAAGATCGCGCCCGAGCGCGCCTTCAGCTGGATGCTCATATCCATCGCGATCTTCAATTCAGGATGCATCGGGCCCTGGATCGCATGCGCGATCGACGGCAGCTCGCCGGTCTGCCACTGGAAGAGATCGACGGTGTGGCAGGCATGATGCCACAACAGATGATCGGTCCAGGTGCGCGGCTGGCCGGCAGCGTTCATGTTGGTGCGGCGGAAGAAATAGGTCTGCACGTCCATCTGCTGGATCTTGAATTGGCCGGCCTCGATCTTCTTCTTCACGTATTGATGACTCGGATTGAAGCGGCGGACATGGCCGCCCATGGCGATGACGCCGGTCTGCTCGGCGACCTTCTGAATCTCCTCGCTATCGGCGAGCGTGTCGGCGATCGGAATCTCGATCAGCACATGCTTGCCCGCGCGCATGCATTGGATCGCTTGCTTGGCATGGACCTGGGTCGGGCTCGCGAGGATCACCGCCTCGACGCCGGGCTGCTTCAGGCTTTCGCCGAGATCGGTCGTCCAGTG
>DATEKH010000201.1:0-38769 GCA_035277525.1 Allostellaceae bacterium | reverse complement strand
TGGCGAGCGCGTCCAGGTGAAGCACATCATGGTGAAGCCTGGCGGCATCTTGAGCCTGCAGATGCATCATCACCGCGCCGAGCATTGGGTCGTGGTCACCGGCACCGCCAAGGTGACCAAGGGCAATGACGAGCTCATCCTGCACGAGAACGAATCGACCTTCATCCCGATCGGCACCCGCCACCGCCTCGAGAACCCCGGCAAGATCCCGCTCCACCTCATCGAGGTCCAGTCCGGATCCTATCTCGGCGAGGACGACATCATCCGCTTCGACGACACCTACGGACGGGCGTGACGCTCAGCCCGAAATTTTGTCTTTCAGCAGCTTATGCCCGCGCGCCGGGTTTCCCCGCCAATGTCATTTCGGTGACCATGCTGCCGTCTCCTTGAGTGCATTCGCGCCAGTCGCAAGCTCAAGAGCGGTTGCGATCTTCATGATCGCTTGGTGTCCGGAGAGCGGAGAATGCCAATGCGTCGTCGTGAACACCCGAGGCGCTCAACGCGCGGCGTCCACCTCGTTGCGAGCCTCGCGCTCGTCCTTGGACCGCTCTTCGCCGCGCCGCCAGCCAGGAGTCAAGACCAGCCGCCCCAACAGGCGACGGACAAGTCTCACGCGTCGAACATCCCGGATGAGAAGATCAACGCCACGGCTGTCGCCGTCGTTCAGGTGGCGAACCTGCGCCGGGACTACCAACAGAAGATCGCTGCCGCGCCTGCTTCCGAGAAGGCGCATATGGTCAGCGAAGCGAACAACGCCGTCGTGAAGGCGATAACCGATCAGGGGATTTCGCTTGCAGACTACGCGACGATTGTCGAGGCCGCGCAGAGCAATTCGACGATTCGCGAAAAGCTTATCGCGCACATGCCGGACCCCGGCCAATGATCAGCAGCGCGTTGGCTTGGCCGGCGCCGGGAGTCCATGTGCTAGGGAAAGCTCAGCTCCTGATCACAGGTTTCAGTCCTGCTTTTCTGCGCCGGGAGAGCGAGCACCTGACGCACGGTTCGCACCAACACCTCTGCGGCAAATGGCTTGTGCAGGACCGGACCAACCGCCTCATCGGCGGGATCGATTGAGCCGGTCACGTAGACGACTTTGATATCCGCGCGCTTCTCGGTCGCCATGCGCACAAGCGCAAAACCGTTGACTCGCGGCAACAAAATATCCGTCACGATGACATCGAGAGGCTTGCCGTCTTCGACGATTTCGATCGCTTCTCGGTGATCGGCTGCATCTTCGACGTCAAATCCGGCCTCGAGGAGAATCTCCACCATCATCCGCCGCAGCTCGTGCTCGTCCTCTACGACCAAAACCCTGCTCATCGTGTGACCTCAAACGCCGTTGCGTGGGTTAAAAACGCCCAGCGACACAAAAGGTTCGCCGGGAATTGTCAAATTTCGCCATGGTCTCGCTTGTCGGGAAAGGTTCGAGCCGCGATCCCCGTGTCCCTCAACATTCGATCAGTAGCTCGACCGCGCTCGGTCGAAATCCGCACGACGCAAAAAACGACCGCGCATCCTCATTCGCAGCCGCGGTTTCCAACCGTATCTGCGCGATTCCCATGACCGCGAAGCGCTCCGTCGCGGCACGCATGAGGTTGACCCCGATTCCGCCGTGACGATGATTTTTCTCGACCCACAAATCCCGGATGACGCCATAGGACGCAGGCCGATAAATCGGCGGCGCGCGTTCGACGACGCCGATCAGGAAGGCAATCGGTCTCTGCTCGGTCATGGCGACGAGGAAGACGCTTGCCGGATCGCGAGCGCGCTCGGCCAACCACCTCGCGTACATCGACATGGCTCCGTCGACGAAGCCGAATTTGGCCGAGTCCCACTGTCGATGAAGCGCGCAAATCTGCTCGGCCATCGTCATCACGGCCGGCACTTGGTGCGCCGTTCCCGCACGGATTTCGACCGTTTTTCCTGCGGGTGTCGTAAAGCGGTAAGCGGGGCCAGGCACTGGCTGCCTGGCGCCGAAGCGGGTCAAATGGCCCAACAAGCGATTCAATCTCGACATGCCACGGGCTTGCCGCCGGGAAGGGCGAGCGCATGATCGGGTGACCCCGCTACGCCGACGATCTGCGGCGCGGTCGACCGAACGGAGCCGCCGAAGGGCTCGCGGCGCGGTATGAGGGCGCGCGCGCGGGCGCCAAAGCGTTCCGCCAGCACATGCGCTTGGAGAAGAGGCCACACATCGCGCAAAGTGCCGCAGCCTGCCATGAACCGCTCGACCTTGGCTTTGGCCATCGGTCCATTCCAAACCGAACTTTCAAGGAAGGATCGACTCGCGCACAGATCGAGTATCCAAGGTTTCAAGCTGGCACGCGCCCAGTGATCGAGCGGCGATACAAAGCCGAGCTTTGCGGTGCCGAGGCGAATCGGGTCGGGCATCGATCCCTGCGTCGTGCAGCGCAGGATGCGCTTCGTGTAGCCGCCGCCATTGCGGCTCGCTTCCGGCAAGGCAAGCGCGAAGGTGACGAGACGCCAATCCATGAACGGCATGCGCAGCTGCACGCTATGCGCCATCGAGGAACGATCGAAATTCGCGAGATAAAGCGCGTTCGCGACGTGAAATTCGGCGATATGTCTTGCCTGCTGGCGGGGCATGCTCGCGAAGCGCGGATCGGGCGGTTCGGCCCGCGGCCAGGCCTGCCGCACCAGCGAGCCACCGGGCCGCAGGTTCGGCGAGCCGCCCAAAGCCGCAAAACGGCGCAGCGCCGCCGCCGTTGCGCGGCCGCGCGCGAGGCCTGTCCAGACCGGCCGTAGCAAGCCGAGCCGGCGCAGCTCGCGCAGGACCGATCGACGCATGGCGCGCGGGATTGAAAGGCGATCGCTGGGGGTGCCGTCGTCGAGCCTGCCCAGCACCTCGCGCAGTTCCCGGCAGCGGCGAAGATCGAAACGCGCGGCGGCGGCGCGAAGATCCGCCTCCAGATCGTCGGGATCGCTGCCCAGCAGGTCGTCGGCGCCATTGCCGTTGAGACTGACGTGGAATCCCGCGCCGCGGATCGCACGGTAAAGCGACCATGGCCCGATCCGCGGCAAGGTGAAGATGATCTCGTGATCGAAAATCAGTTGCTCGATATTTTCCAGCGCGCTGCGATCGTCGATGCAAGCTTCGCAGGCAGGGATTCCGATATGATCGGCGACCAGTCGCGCCCGCTTTCCTTCGTCGTAAGGGGTTCCGACAAGACGCGCGATGAAGGCGCGGAACCGAACGGAAGAGGCGTCATGGTCTTCGCCGGCAAGGCGCGCGACGCTGCAAGCGATGGCGCTCGAGTCGAGGCCGCCGCTTTGCTCGACGGCGAGCGCTCCCGCGCCGCGCAGACGCAAGCGGCAAGCATCGAACAGCAAGCTGCGGAATGCCTCGACCTGGGATGGAAAATCGGCCGGCAGGCGCGGCAAATGATCGAGAGAATTCCACCATTTTTGCGCGCGGATTCTGCCCCCGCTCTCGGCGATCACGTAATGTCCGGCGAGCAAGCGTCGGACGCCCGGCAGCAACGTGTCGGCGATGGATTCCTGGGCAGGAATATCGATCAAGATTTGCGCGAGCGCATCGGGGTCGAAACCGCCATCGATCCAGGGCAGGGCGAGAAAAGCCTTGAGCTCGGATGCAAAGGTAAGCGCGCCGCCTCGTGTGCTATAGAATAACGGCTTCGCGCCGAAGCGATCGCGCGCGAGAACGAGCCTGCGCTCATGGGCATCCCACAGGGAAAAAGCCCATGCGCCATTAAATCGCAGCAGACAATCGCTTCCCCATTGCGCGTAAGCGGCGGCGACGACCTCGCCATCGGCATCGGTGGCCAGCCGATGTCCCAGACCGCGCAAATCTTCGCGCAGCTCCGGGTGGTTGTAGATCTCGCCGTCATAGGCGAGCCAGTAACGCCCGTCGCCATAGGAGATCGGCTGGGTCGCGCGATCAACGCGATCGAACGATGCCAACTGGCGGTGGCCAAGCCAAAGGTGCGTTTCGGGAAAATGCTCGATACCGAAGCCCTCGGGGCCGCGATGCGCGAGCGCATGGGTAAAGCGCGCGAAAGTCTCGCGGGCCAGATCATGTGCCGCGTATCCCCAGTGGCCAGCGATCCCGCTCATGGTCCCCCGGGCGTGCGCATGCCGTCCCCCTTCACCGGCGCGGCCCTCTAAAAATAGCGTTCCGGAACCATGATGATGTCGTCCGGCAGAATCGGCGTCATCCCGACCGCCTTGCGGTCCTGCCCTTTGCGCGTAATGACGACAAAGCTCGTATTGGCCCGCGGCGTATACCCGTTCGCCACCGACACGGCGCTGAGAACCGTCATGCCCGGCGCGTAGTTATACTTTCCGGGCTTGGTCACTTCGCCGTAGATGTAGAACGGGCGGTATTCCACAACGGTCACGCTGATTTTTGGATCACGGACATACCCGTCGCCAAGCTTGCTCACCAATTCCTGCTCGACCTGAGCGCGGGTCAAGCCGACGGCTTTGACTTCGCCGATCATGGGCATGCTGATCGTGCCGTTTTCCGAGACGCTATACTGGCCGGACAAATCCTCCGCGCCCAAGACCTTGACGTCGAGCTTGTCGCTGGGGCCGAGCTTATAGGTATCGCCGAGTTGTTCCGACTGCAGCATGGGCAGATTGGCGCCTTCGGAGGCGCAACCCAGCAAGCATAGGCCAACGCCCAGAGCCAGCAGGATGAAACGAAGCCTTTCGCGCATGTACTTGGTTCCTCTTGCAGTGATCCAACTCTCGGCATGCCTCCTGGCGACCGAGCCGTCACGCCCGCTGGCGGGCGCGACTGAACGCGCCATGATTTCGCCACACGTACCGCGCCACGGGCTTCGGCCGCCATTTGACCGCCCGAGAAGGGCTCGACCATATCGGCCCAGAAAGGCAATTCCGTGGCAGCGTTGGGCGTCACAGCCTTGTCCCAGGCCGGGAATGAAGCCGGCGACTGGTGCGGGCATCGGCGCGCCAGAGGCGCGGGAGAGGGGCGCTGGCGTGTCTTTGGCGCCTCGCGCGCGGACCAGCCCGTGAACAAAAAATGTCCGGGCGTGCGACGCTCTAAACGTCGATCACGACATAGTCGCGCTCGACCGACACCGGAAAGGTTTCGGCGACGTAAGGACCTTTGACGAGGTCCGATCCCGCCGCAACCGCGACCTTGTAATTTCGCGCCTTGAGGGTCTGCGGATCGCACCACGCCTCGCCGCTGCGGATATCGAATTGCCAGCCATGCCAAGGACAGCGCAGCATGGCACGGTCCTGCACCAGCCGGTAACAGCCGGGCTCGGAGGATTCGACCGGTCTGGCGACCTTGCCGCGGCACAAGGACGCGCCGGCATGCGGGCAGGTGTTGAAGAAGGCGAAATATTCGCCGTCGACGTTGAACAGCGCGATCGGCCGGCCTTTGACGGTCACCAATTTGCTGCCGCCGGGAGCGATCTCGCCCACCGTCGCAACCACGTGCCGGCTCATTCTAGGCGAGCCTGTACAGCCGCTCGGCGTTGCCGCGGAAGAGTTGCCGCTTGCGCGCCTCGGGAATCCGGATTTTGAAGACGGTGTGCGGATCGTCGAAATCCCAGTGCGGATAGTCGGTCGAGAACAGCAGCCGATCCCATCCGATCCACTCGAACAGATCGAGAAGATGCTCCGGGTTCTCGGGCTCTTCGATCGGCTGCGTCGTGTACCAGATGTGCTCGCGGATATATTCCGATGGCGGTCGTTTCACATGCGGCACCTCGTCCCGCATCTTCGCCCAATGCGTGTCGAGACGCCATGACAGCGCCGGAACCCAGGCGAAGCCGCCTTCGATCAGAACGACCTTGAGCGCCGGGAATTCCTCGAACACGCCTTCGAGAACGAGGCTCGTCACCACGCCCTGCATCGATTGCACGTTGTTGTGATGCTCCTCGATATAAAAGGAGGGCGCGCCCGAGGCGGTCGAGGTGTGGCCGTTGACCCCCGAGACGTGAAGCCCGATCGGCAGACCCGCCTCCGCGGCGGCGCGATAGACCGGCCAATAGCGGCGCCGTCCCAAGGGCTCGTCGGAGCGGGGCGGCAAGGAGACCTGGATGAAGTCGGGATTGCCGGCGTGACGCTCGATCTCCTTGATCGCGGCTTCAGGCCATTCCTGCGTCACGGCGATCGATCCTTTGAGGCGCTTGTCGCGGCGCGTCCAATTCTCGAGCTGCCACGCGTTGAGCGCCGATGACAGTGCCGCGCCGAATTCGAGATTGCGCTGCGAATTGCCGTTGGGCCTCAAGGGCTGGAGCACGCCGAAAGCGACGCCGTTGGCGTCGAGATGCTGCTCCTGCATGAAGGGCAAATGCGAGCCCGGAAGCCCGCCATTGGGCGGCCAGGCATCGGCGCGCGACACCGCCGGCTGCATGCGCGGATGCGAGAGCGTTTTCGACAGGCCCTGGCGAACGAATTCGCCGTAAGTCACGATATGCTGTTGCCAGCGCTTGGCGAGCCACGGGTTGAGATCGGAAAGCGAACCCATCGTCGGATGGATGTCGCAATCGATCACGCTGAGACGGGTCTCCTCCGTCGCCGGTTGACGCTCTCGAAGCTCAATCGTCACGATAGACGCTCCTCGCTCCCTTGCAGCGCGGCTTCGGAAAGCCGCGGATAGGTTTTGAGTGGGTTGTCGACCAATATCTTGCGCCAGAGGTTGCGCGGCAATTCGGCGGGAAGCGCCGCATCGCCGTCGAACTGCCAATGCGGATAGTCGGTCGAGAACAGCACGAGCTCGTCCGAGCCCATTTGCTCGAGCACGCGCTCGAGCTGTCCGGGATGGGGCGGGGCGTCGACCGGTTGCAGCGTGAAGCGAATATGGTCGCGCACCACTTCGGCCGGCGGGCGATCGACCCAAGGGATCTCGCTGCGCACGCCGCGCCAGGTCTTGTTGAAGCGCCACAGGCAGGCGGGAAGCCAGGTGAACCCCGATTCGATGAACACCGCCTTGAGCCCCGGGAATTTCACGAACACGCCTTCGGCGACGAGGCTGAGAAGCGTGCTCTCGAGTCCGCCGGCGAAGCTCACATAATCCTCGAGATAGTAGGAGGGCCAACCGCCCGGCGTCGGCGCGTGGCGGTAAAGGCTTCCGGCATGGATGCCGAGGGGCAGCCCGTGCCGCTCCGCCGCGCGGTAGATCGGCCAGTAATGCCGCCGTCCCAGGGGCATCTCGTCACCCCCCAGCATCAAGACTTGCACGAAGCGGTGATCTTGCGCATGGCGCTCGATTTCTTCGACCGCGAGCTCGGGATTTTGCGTCGGCACGACGATCGAGGCCTTGAGCCGCGGCTCGCGATCGAGCCATTCCCTGGCGAGCCAATCGTTGATCGCCCGGCAGAACGCCGCACCCATGTCTTCGCTGTGAAAGATTTGCCCGGCGTGGAGGCAATTGAGAATGCCGAAGCGGGTACCGAAGCCGTCGAGCGCCTGACGCCGCAGCAACTCGAAATCGCTGCCAGGATTGCCACGCTCGGGCCGCCAATCCGTGCGGCCCGAAAGCGGCGCGCCCGGCGGGTAGGCGGTGATGTCGAGATTGAGCCGGTCGATGCCGCGGTTGACGATGGCGTCGCGCCAATAGTCGTCGAAGTAAGGCAACAGCATCTTCAATCCCGGGACCGACGGGTGAAGGTCGCAATCGATCGCGTTTTGCGTCTGCAAGCTCATGACGTCGCGCTATCGTTCCGCCTCCGCGCCGCGGCACGCCGATTTTGGGCGGTTCACGCCTTTAAGGCAAGCAAGCGCGCTTCATAGGCTTTGAGATGGGCGTAGGCCAGGTCCAGAAGCGCGATCCCGCCTTGTGTCGCCTCGGCCTCGTTGCGGCGCCGGATGAGATCGCCGAGGATGTGATCGGCCTCGATCGGTGCTTGGCGTTCCATGTCGCGCAGCATCGAGGCGGTGAAGGACGAATCCGGCGCCGTGAGCAAGCCGCGGCATCGCGCCATGAAATCGTCGCGCGGCTCAAAGCGGTTTGCCGCGGCCGTCATCCGGCATTCTTCGAGCAGGTTCAGCATGATTTCTTTGCCGCGCGGCGCCCGCATGATCTCGCCGATCGAGGCGCGCATGAGGCAGGTGCCGCCGGCCAACGCGGCGAGAAACACCCATTTTTCCCACATTTCCAAAAGAATTCGATCGCTCGTCCGATGCTCGAACACGGCGTTCGCCATCTCGGCCGCGATCGCGCGAATGCGATCCGATTTCGCGCCGCCGCGCTCGCCGAAGGTGAGCTGGTGATCGGTATTGAGATGCAGGATGGTCCCAGCCGGGTCGAGAGTTGCCGCGATGATGCATTGGCCGCCGAGCACGGCTTCGCTTCCGAACCGCGCCTCGAGCGTATCGAGGTGCCGAATGCCGTTGAGGAGCGGGAGGATCGCGGTCCTCGGCGCGACCGCCGGGGCAAACGAGGCGATCGCGTCCTCGAGATCATAGGCCTTGCAGCTCACGAGAACGAGGTCGAAGGGCTGGCGAAGCTGGTCGGCCAGAATGACGGGCGGAGCCGCCAGCGACACGTCGCCTTTGGCGCTCTTGATCACGAGGCCCGTGGCGGCGAGTTGCGCTGCGCGGCGCGGACGGACGAGAAATGTCACGTCGCGTCCCGCCGCCAGCATGCGGCCGCCGAAATAACCGCCGATTGCGCCGGCGCCGACGACGAGAATTCGCATAATCCATTACCTCTGCTGGCCAATGAGCCGCGCCGGCGCAAAAGTCGAAGTTTAGGACGACCGGTGCCGCATCAGAAGATGGCGACCAGAACCTGCACCGCCTTGTCGATTGGATTGAGCGCCGTCATCCGCAGCTTGATCCAGCCTTGGTGCGGCCGAGCTGTTCGCAAGGCTGGTTTGGGCCGCCATTTCCCAACGGGCTTCTTCCATTCCTACTTCTTGGCGTGGACATCGAACCACCAACCCACGCCATGCGTGCCGAGCCGCTCGTCGATCTCTCGCAGCACGCGCCACACGGCGCGGGCATGATCGACGGAGTGCCAAGATCCTGATGTCTTTTCACCCCATGGGCCCGATTCCCCGGCCCTTCTGCCATGCACCCGATGGGCGATGCCCGTTCTCAGGCGCTTGAGGGGACGCACCAAGGGATGGTGCGGACCGAATCGATAGAGCCACATATTGGCGGTGGTGACTTGGTGCCAAGCGTCGTTTTGGCAGATCACCTTGAAGCCGCGATAGCCGAGGTCGGCCAGCCTTTCAATGTCTTCGTCTCCTTGACCATGATCCATCTCGATCGAGATGTATGACGGTGCACTGGCCCTCGTGAGGCCGCCAATGCAAATTCTGTCATTTCCCTCGATATCGATCTTCATGTAGTCGGCACGGCCAAACTCGGCGATGACATCGATGATCGGAACGCAATCAACGGTGATCGCGTGATGCCTCGCCCCATTGCGAGCAGCGAAATTACGTTGGAACGAACTCCACTCCGATACGTCATCGCATATCCAGAATTCGAGCTGGCCGACCCGTTCGGCCACGCCGCGATTGATGATCGTCAGCTGTCCGGTCCGGATTTGCTCGCGGAAACGCGCTTCAGCCGCCGCGCACATCACCGGATTGGCGTCGATCGCCAGGACACGAGCGCCCTCTCTCAAATAGTGGGCCGTATCCGCTCCGTTGTGGAGGCCAATATCGTAGATAAAAGCGGACATGTCGTGTTCCCGGAAAAGAAACGTAACACAGCGGCGGCTCGCGCCAGACCGATCCAATGTTCCTGCTCGCGGTCGAATGAAGAACGCGCATTATGTGCGGTTCAGTTTGCACCAACAAGGCCAGGCGATTGGTGCCCGGTTGCCAGTCGAATTCTCACTCGCCGACAGAAATTTACAATCGCTTCGTGCGCTGGGCGCGGTGCGGCGGAAAGGAAATGTGTTCCGTGACCTGCGTCAGGACGAAGCGCAGGCCCGCTCGGCGGCGCCGACCGTGTTCTCGAGCAGCATCGTTACCGTCATCGGCCCGACGCCGCCCGGCACCGGCGTGATGTAGGACGCTTTCTGCTTCACCCCTTCGAAATCGACATCGCCGACCAGCTTGCCGTTGGGCAGCCGGTTGATGCCGACATCGATGACGACGGCGCCGCTGCGAATCATCTGCGGCACGATGAGATTGGGCGAACCCGCGGCGACGACGAGAATGTCGGCGAGGATCGTGTATTGCGCGAGATCGCGCGTCTTCGCGTGACAGATCGCGACCGTCGCTTCGTGCTGCATCAGCATCAAGGCGAGCGGCTTGCCGACGATGTTGCTCGCGCCGACGACGGTCACGTTCTTGCCTTCGAGCTCGATGCCTTCGTGTTCGAGAATTTTCTGCACGCCGTAGGGGGTGCAGGGCGGGAACACCGTCATGCCGATGACGAGGCCGCCGACATTGTAAAGATGAAAGCCGTCAACGTCTTTTTCGACGGCAATGGTTTCGAGGACGCTGCGCGGCGAGATATGCGCAGGGAGCGGAAGCTGCACGAGGATGCCGTGAATCTGCGCATCGTCATTGAGCCGCGTGATGCAATCGCGCAGTTCCCTCTCCGAAACATCGGCGGCGTATCGGATCACCTGGGATTTGATGCCGCAATCGCCGCAGGCGCGCACCTTGTTGCGCACGTAGATCTCCGAGGCGGGATTTTCGCCGACCATGACAACGGCGAGCGCCGGCTGAATTCCGCGCGCCTTCAGCGCCGCGGCACGGGCGGCGATGCCGACGCGCACTTTCTTGGCGATGGCAACGCCGTCGATGACCTTCGCGACCATGATTTGTCCGATAGACTGCTTCCGATCGAGGCCGAGTATCTTGCCGTCCGGCCTTCGCCGCAACCCCGAAGGACAGCGGCAAAAGCGCGCCCCTGTGGGCAGAGCTGCCCAGAATTTCGTCCTCACCGGTGGGCGGCCGCAGCGGAAAGCGCTGTCCCGCGCGGCCTGCTTCAGCGGCGCAGCGCCAGCGGCGCGACACTCAATTCGGCGGCAAGCTTGTCCAACGCCGTGCGCGTCACTGCACGCAGTGGGATGCCGGATTGCGTGGCCGCAACGAAGCGCGCTTGCGCGGCCTCGCCCGGATAGCGCACCGGAGCGCCGCCCGGCAGCGGCTTCGAGCTGCGCAATTCGCGCACGAATTGGTCGACCGAGCGTTTGAACGTCTCGGGTGCGCCGAATTTGGCGATGTCGAGCGCCATGATCGCCTGGCCGGTATCGGCCGGCGGCGGACGCGGCGGCCCGGCCGGATCGCCCGCATCGCGCCCGACCGGCGCGCCGTTGAGGGCGCCGCCCATCAGCGCGAAGACCAGCGCGAGCCCATAGCCCTTGTAACCACCGATCGGCAGCAGCGCGCCGCCATGCGCGCCTTTGGGATCCGTGACCGGTCTCCCCGCGGCATCGATCATCCACCCGATCGGGAAAGCCTCGCCCGCCTCGATTGCCGCGCTCACCCGCCCATTCGAGGCAACCGTGGTCGCGACGTCGTGCACGATTGGCGCTTCGTCTTGCGCCGGAATCGCAATGGCAATCGGATTGGTGCCGAGCAACGGCTCGATTCCGCCGGCAGGCGCCATATGGTTGACCTCGGCCACGGCGAGATAGATGCCAATCATGTCGTGCGCAAGCGGCATCATCGCGTAAGGCGCCGCGGCGCCGGCATGATTGCTGTGACGCGTGCCGACCCAGCCAATCCCGCATTTGGCCGCTTTCTCGATCGCGAGCCGGGCGGCGAAGCTCATCACCACATGACCCATGCCGTTGTCGCCATCGACCAGCGCGGTTGCCGGAGCCTCCTCGATGACGCGGATGCGCGGCGTTTTGTTGATCGCGCCCGATTTGAGCCGCCGCACATAGATCGGAAGCCGGGCGATACCGTGCGTGTCGATGCCGCGCATATCCGTCAGCACCATGAGATCGGCCACGATTTCGGCATCGGACGGGCCCATGCCGACGGCGCCGAGGGCGCGCAGGATGAAGCGCCGGCCCTCCTCGGCGGCATAGAACTGCGTTGCGGCATCTGGCATTGGGCACTCTTGCATTTGCTGGCATGCGGCGGAAAGGCGAGAGAGTTTCTAGCACCGGCTCGTCGCCAATAAAGCGGCCGACGTCGCGCGACGCGGCGGCGCCGATTTGCCGCTGGCGGGGTTTGGATTAACCTGGAAGGCTCGCGCGGCCGCTTGCGGGCGGCGAAAGCGGCGGAGGTTCATCCTGGTCAAGGCGATACGGATTTACGCCAATGGCCCGCCTGAAATCATGCGGTGGGAGGAGGTCGAGCTTCCGCCGCCCGGTCCGGGCGAGGTGCGCATCCGCCATACCGCGATCGCGCTCAACTTCTCCGATATCAATGTGCGCCGCGGCGGTTTCTATTTGGCGCAGCCCTTGAAGTTTCCGGTGACCTTGGGGAACGAGGCGGTGGGCATCGTCATGGCGCGCGGAGAGAGCGTCGGCGGTTTCCGCGAAGGCGACCGTGTCGCCTATGTCGGCGCCGGCGGACCGTTTTATGAGATGACCGGCTCCTATGCCGAGGAAAGAAACCTACCGGCGTCGTGCCTCGTCCGATTGCCCGACGATATCTCGGACGAGACCGCCGCGGCGCTGCTGCTCAAGGGCCTCACCGCCTCGATGATCGTCAACCGCGTCCATCGCCCGCGCGAAGGCGAGACGATCCTGATTCATGGCGCGGCGGGCGGGGTCGGGCTGATCCTCTGCCAATGGGCGAAGCATCTCGGCGCAAGGGTGATCGGCACCGTCGGCTCGGAGGAGAAAGCGCGGCTCGTCCGGGCGCATGGCTGCGATCATCCGGTGCTCTATCGCGCCGTCGATTTCGTCGCCGCCGTGAAGGGGCTCGTGCCCGAGGGCGTCGCGGCGGTTTTCGACGGCGTCGGCAAGGACACTTTCGTTGCCTCGCTCGACTGCGTGCGGCCCTTCGGCATGCTGGTGAATTACGGCAACGCCTCGGGCCATGTCCCGCCGCTCGATCTCATCCTTTTGAGCAAGAAGGGCTCGCTCGCGGTGTCGCGTCCGGGCTTCAGCCATTTTATCGCCGAGCGGCGTAGCTATGAGGCGGCGTGCGACGAGCTGTTCGATCTCGTCCGGCGCGGCATCCTCAAAATCGCGATCGGTGCGCGCTACGCGCTCCGCGATGCCGCGGCCGCGCATCGCGATATCGAGAGCCGGCAAATCGCCGGTGCCGCCATCCTGCTGCCGTGACGGCGCTTCGACAAAAGGGAGGAATCGATGAAGACCAAGGCTGCGATCGCCCATGGACCCGGAGCGCCGCTAAGCGTCGAGACGGTCGATCTCGAGGGGCCGAAAGCCGGCGAGGTGCTGATCGAGATCAAAGCGACCGGCATCTGCCACACCGATGAGTTCACCCGGTCGGGTGCCGATCCCGAAGGCTTGTTCCCGGCAATTCTCGGCCACGAGGGCGCGGGTATCGTGGTCGAAGTCGGCGCCGGTGTCGCCTCGCTCAAGCAAGGGGATCACGTCATTCCGCTCTACACGCCCGAATGCCGCCAATGCAAAGCCTGCCTGTCGCGCAAGACCAATCTCTGCACCGCGATCCGCGCGACCCAGGGTAAAGGCGTGATGCCTGACGGCACGAGCCGCTTCTCGCTCGGGCGCAGCATGATCCACCATTATATGGGCTGCTCGACCTTCGCGAATTTCACCGTCCTGCCCGAGATCGCCGTCGCCAAAATCCGCGAGGACGCGCCGTTCGACAAGGTTTGCTATATCGGCTGCGGCGTCACCACGGGCATCGGCGCGGTGATCAACACGGCAAAGGTCGAGCCGGGCGCCAATGTCGTCGTCTTCGGCCTGGGCGGGATCGGCCTCAACGTCGTGCAGGGCGCGCGCCTTGCCGGCGCCGACAAGATCATCGGCGTCGACCTCAATCCCGGGCGCCGAGCCTTGGCGGAAAAATTCGGCATGACGCATTTCGTCAACCCCGCCGAAATCGGCGGCGAGCTCGTTCCCTATCTCGTTTCCTTGACCGATGGCGGCGCCGATTACAGCTTTGAGTGCATCGGCAATGTCGATGTCATGCGCCAGGCGCTCGAATGCTGCCATCGCGGCTGGGGCGTCTCGGTGATCATCGGCGTCGCCGGCGCCGGCCAGGAGATCAGGACCCGGCCGTTCCAGCTCGTCACCGGCCGGGTGTGGAAGGGCACGGCGTTCGGCGGCGCGCGCGGCCGCAGCGATGTGCCGAAGATCGTCGATTGGTATATGGCGGGAAAGATCAATATCGACGATTTGATCACCCATCGGCTGGCGCTTTCCGACATCAACCGGGGCTTCGACCTGATGCATGCCGGAGAGTCGATCCGCAGCGTGGTGATCTACTGATCTATAGCCGCAGGCGACAAGCCGGCGAGCCCTATCGCCGGCCGCCGCATGATCCGCCGCCCTGGACGAGGCGGCGAAAAAAGCATTAGAGTTCCTCCCAAACAATAGAATTTGCGGAGCCAACGGGAGGATCGGAATGGCCATCAAGCTCGGACGACGGAGTTTCATTGCGGGCGCCGCGGCGACCGCGCTGCCCCTGCCCGCGATCGCGCAAAGCGCGCCTGTGCGGATCGGCCTTCTCGCGGTCAAGACGGGGCCGCTCGCCGAAGGCGGGATACAAATGGAGCAAGGCATCACCGCCTTCCTCAAGGACAAGAATTACACGCTCGCGGGCCGCAAGATCGATTTCATCTCGGCCGATACCGGCGGCAGCCCGGCCGGCGCCAAGACCAAGGCGCAGGAATTGATCGAGCGCGACCACGTCGATTTCATCCTCGGTCCCTTGGCCGCCTTCGAGCTCCTCGCGATCTCCGATTACATCGCGCAGAACAAGACGCCGACGCTGAGCCTTGCCGCCGCCGAGGACATGACGCAGCGCAAGCCCAATCCTTATTTCGTACGCGCCTCGGCGACATCATCGCAGGCAATGCATCCGCTCGGGCATTACGCGGCGACCGAGATGCATTTGAAGCGCGTCGTCACCATCGTCGAGGATTTCGCCTTCGGCTATGAGCAGATGGGCGGATTTCAGCAGGTCTTCGAGGATAATGGCGGGCGGGTCGTCAAGAAGCTATGGCCGCCGCTGGTCACGGCCGACTACACCCCCTATCTCGCGCAGATCCAGGACGTCGACGGCGTGGTGCAGGGTTTCGCCGGCTCGAACCCACTGAAATTCATGAAGCAATATGCCGATGCCGGGCTGAAGCTGCCGGTGTGCGGCGGTGAGACCGCGGCTGACGACGCGCTGCTGCCGCATTTCGGTCCGGAGGCCGTCGGTCTTGTTACCGCCTGTCCCTATACGATCGGCCTCGACAACGACGCCAATCGCAAGTTCAAGGCGCTGATGAAGAAGGACTACGACGCGGTGGCGGGATTCTATGCCGCCGGGCTTTACATCAACGGCCAGGTCGTCGAAGCGGCGCTCGAGGCGCTGCACGGCGATACCTCGAACAAGGAAAAAACCATTGCCGCGTTGCGCGCGGTGAAGCTCACCGACACGCCGCGAGGTCCGTTGCGCTTCGATCATCTCGGAAATGTGATCGGCAACATTTACATCCGGCGGATCGAGAAGCTCCCGAACGGGCAGCTGACCAACGTCACGCTCAAGACCTACGAAAATGTCAGCCAGTTCTGGACCTATGACGAGAAGAAATATCTCGCGCAGCCGGTCTATTCGCGGAACTATCCGCCCCTGAAGAGCTAATACGCCCGGAGAGACCAGCCGCGGCAAGCTTCCATGAACCTGTGGCTGGTCCTCTCCGTCAATAGCGTCACCTTTGGCGGACTGCTCTTTCTTCTGTCCGCCGGGTTTTCGCTGATCTTCGGGCTGATGCGGATCCCCAATCTGACGCATGGGTCATTCTTCATGCTGGGCGCGTATTTCGGCGCCAGCCTCGTCATGTGGTTCCATCTCGACTTCTGGCTGGCGGCGCTGATCGCGGCGCTGCTCGTCGCCCTCGCCGGCGGGCTGATCGAGCGGTTCCTGCTGCGCCGGCTTGCCGGCGCCGAGCAGGCCCAGGTTCTCGTCACGCTCGGGCTTTCTTTCATGATCGCCGATCTCTGTCTCATGGAATGGACCGGCGATCCGATCTCGGTCGAAACCCCCTCGGCGCTCCAGGGCTTCGCGCGCGTCGCGGGCGCGGCGTTTCCGCTCTACCGCCTTGGGATCATCGTGATCGCCGTCCTGGTGGCGGCGGGATTATGGCTGCTGATCGATAAAACCCGCCTGGGTGCGATGATTCGCGCCGGCGTCGATGATCCGCAAATGGCGCGCGTCTGCGGCATTCGCGTCTCGCATCTGTTTACGATCGTGTTTTGCCTGGGCGCGGCGCTCGCGGGCTTTGCCGGGATGATCGGTGCGCCGATCCTGTCGGTCTATCCGGGGCTCGATAACGATATGCTCCCGCTGGCGCTGGTCGTCGTGATTTTGGGCGGCACCGGAAGCCTGCTGGGCTCGCTCGTCGGCAGCCTGGTGATCGGGTTTCTCTATAATTTCGGCCAGGCGCTGCTGCCGGAGCTGGCTTATTTCGTCCTCTTCCTGCCGATGGTGCTGATTCTGGTGATGCGCCCGCAGGGACTCTTCGGCCGGCGCGCGCTATGACGCGTGTCGCGCTCTTGCTCGCGCTCGCCGGCCTCGCCACCGTGCCGGCCTGGGTCGGCGGCAGCTATTACGTCAACATCGTCAGCCAGATTCTGATCGAGGCGATCTTCGCGCTCTCCTTGAACGTCATCGTCGGCTATGCGGGGCTGATTTCGCTGGGCCAAGCCGGTCTCTTCGGCATTGCCGCCTATGGCGTGGCCATTCTTCTTGTCGCGGGCGCCGGCCATCTCGCCGCGATTCTCGGCGCGCTTGTCCTGACGCTCGCGGCGAGCGCGGTGTTTGCGGTGCTGGCGCTGCGTACCACCGGGATCGGCTTCATCATGATCACGCTGGCGCTCGGGCAAATCCTCTGGGGCCTCGCCTACCGGTGGATCAGCCTCACCAATGGCGATAACGGGATTACCGGCACGGCGCGGCCGGCGCCGTTCGGGCTCTCCCTCGCCTCGGCGCCGGCGTTCTATTACGCGACGTTGCTCGTCTTCCTGGCGGCCATGGCGGCGATGACGATCTTTGCCCGCTCGGCCTTCGGCGCGGCGCTCAAGGGCACGCGCGATCAGCCGCGGCGGATGACCGCGCTCGGCTACGACGTGTGGATGATCCGGTTCCTCGCCTGCCTGTTCTCGGGGCTTTGGAGTGGCATCGCCGGAATTCTGTTCTTCTACTACAACCTGTTCATCAGCCCGCACGCGCTTGCGCTCTCCGCCTCGGCCGAAGCGCTGCTGATGGTGATCTCGGGCGGTGCCGGGACTCTGATGGGGCCGGTCGCCGGCGCGGCGCTCGTGGTCGCGATGAAGAGCATCGCCAGCGCCTATATCGAGCGCTGGAATCTCGCGCTGGGCGCCATTTTCGTCCTGATCGTGCTGTTCATGCCGGAAGGGCTGGTGCCGGGATCGGCGCGCTTGCTCCGCCGCAGCTGGAGCGCGCTGCGGCACGAGGAGCGGCCGGTGGAGGGGCGGCTTTGACCGCGCTCGAGTTGAAAGGGATCGACAAATCCTTCGGTGGCCTGCGCGTCACGCGGCAAATCGATCTCGTGGTCGAAGCCGGCGAGCGCCGGTTGATCATCGGGCCCAACGGCGCCGGCAAGACGACGCTCTTCAACCTCATCGCCGGCGAGCTGCGCCCCGATCGCGGCAGCATCGCCTTGTTCGGCGCGGACATCACGCATCTGCCGAGCCGGCGGCGGGCGCATCTCGGCCTCGCGCGCACCTATCAGATCATCACGCTCTTCCCCAAAGACACGCTCCTTCACAATGTCATGCTTGCGCTCCTCGGCCTCTCGCGACGGCGCTGGAACCCTTGGGCGCGGTTCGATCGCGATGACGCGCTCCAGCAACAGGCGCGCGCCTGCCTCGCCGAAATCGGCCTGGCGCATTTGAGCGAGCGCCCTTTGGCGCAGACCTCCTATGGCGAAAGACGGCGCGTTGAAATCGCCATGGCGCTGGCGCAAAAGCCGCGTCTGCTGCTGCTCGACGAGCCCTTCGCAGGCCTGTCGATCGACGAGCGGCGCGATGTCCAGCAGCTGCTCCAGGCCATCCCGCGCACCGCGACCGTGGTGATGATCGAGCACGACATGGATGTGGCGCTCGACTTTGCCGAGCGCGTTTCGGTGATGCATTTCGGCGAAGTCGTGGTCGAAGGCACGCGCGGCGAGGTTGTCGCGCATCCGCGCACGCGGGAGCTTTATCTTGGCCCGTGACGCGCTCGAGCTTGCCGCGATCGACGCCTATTACGGCGACAGCCATATCTTGCACGGCGTCTCGCTTTGCCTCGGCGAAGGACGGCTGCTCGGCTTGCTGGGGCGCAATGGCGCCGGCAAGTCCACCTGCATGAATGTGGCGACCGGGCTGCTCGCGCCGCGGCGCGGGAATCTCCGCATCTTCGGGCGCGAGCGAGCGGGCGCGGCGCCCGAGACCATCGCCGCCGATGGGGTCGCGCTCGTCCCGCAAGGCCGGCGCATCTTTCGCAGCCTCACCGTGCGCGAGAATCTGGTGGTCGCGGCGAACAAGCCCCGTCCCGACCGGCCTTCCTGGCCGCTCGCCGCCATCTTCGGGATGTTTCCGCGCCTCGAGGAACGCGCGGGCCAGATCGCGGGATTTCTCTCGGGCGGCGAGCAGCAAATGCTGGCGATCGGGCGCGCGCTCGTCTCCAACCCCCGCGTGTTGTTGATGGACGAGCCTTCGGAAGGCTTGGCGCCTCAAATCGTCGCCGAGGTGATGACGACGATTCGCCGCTTGAAGGCCGAAGGGCTGTCCATCCTTCTGGTCGAGCAAAGCCCGAAGCTCGTTTTCGGTGTGGCCGACGACATCGTCATCCTCAACAGCGGTCGCGTGGCCGTCGCGGGCAAAGTCGACGATCTGCAACGCGAGGGCCTCGATTTGCACCAGCACCTGGGAATTGTCTAAGCCCGGATTTACGTCGCAACGTCACAACGCCCGGAGTTCTTGCATGAGCGCTCGAAACGGCACGGTCGGAATCATCGGCCTTGGCATCATGGGCTCGGCGATCGCGCGCAGCCTTCTATCAAAGGGCGCCACTGTCCGCGGCTATGACATCGATCCGGAGCGGCTGGCTCAGCTGCGTGCGGATGGAGGAACGGCTTGCGGCTCGGCAGCGGAGGCCGCGCAGGGCGCGACGCTGGTTCTCACCAGCCTGCCGAGCGTTGCGGCGCTCGATGCCACGGTTGCGAGCCTCCTAGCCGCCGGGCGGCGCGATCTCGTGATGGCCGAGTTGAGCACGCTGCCGATCGCGGCCAAAGACCAGGCGCGCGACCGCCTCGCTGCGGCCGCGATCACGCTGCTCGATTGCCCCTTGAGCGGAACCGGCGCGCAAGCCGCGACGGGCGAGCTCGCGGTCTATGCCAGCGGTCCGCGCGCGGCCTATGACGCGGCCGAGCCTGTATTTTTGCGCTTCGCGCGCGCGAGCCACTATCTCGGCGCCTTCGGCAACGGCAGCAAGATGAAGTTCGTCGCCAATCTTCTGGTCGCGATCCACAACGTCGCGAGCGCCGAGGCGATGGTCCTCGGGATGAAAGCCGGGCTCGATCCGGCAACGATCGTCAAAGTGATCGCGAGCGGCGCGGGCACGTCGCGCGTCTTCGAATTGCGCGCGCCCTTAATGGCCGAGGCGGCCTATCGGCCGGCGACCATGAAGATCGATATCTGGCAAAAGGACATGGCGATCATCGCCGATTTCGCGAGGCAGCTCGGCGTCGCAACGCCGAGCTTCACGGCCACCGAAGCGGTTTACCGGTCGGCGCAGCAAGCGGGTCTCGGCGGCGACGATACGGCCGCGGTCTGCGCCGTCATCGAGGCGAGCGCGGGCCTGATCCCGAACGCGCGCTAGGGCGATCGGCACGGCAAGCGCCATCCGCCACCCTCTCGAAGCGTCAGAACGATCGCGAAGCTTTTCGGCGCAGCGGGACTTTTGTCTTGTCGCAGGCTGCGCCGGACGCACTCACACGAGTTTCAGATTGGTTGCGGCGCTTTTGCCGTTCTTGCCGACTTCGGTCTCGAAACTTATCGTTTGCCCTTCCCGCAGGCCCGGCAGGCCGCAGCGCTCGACCGCCGAGATATGAACGAAGACATCGGGTCCGCCGTCGTCACGCGCGATGAAGCCGTAACCCTTTTGCGCGTTGAACCACTTTACAGTTCCGGTAGCCATGAAGATTCTTTCGACGAAGTTGGTGATCCTCGCAAGCATTGCATGAAAGTCATTGAGTAGCCAGCATTTGTTGCGGCGGCGCCAAATGGTTTCGCCGCTATTGCAGTGCGGCAATTCTCCCTGCCGCCGACGCGAAACCGGGCGATGCCGCGCGCTTCGCGCGCCTCAGGTGGCGAGAAAGCTGCGCTGCGCCCCTTCGAGGACGAGGCAGGTCAGATGGCCGCTGGCGAAAGCGCCGGTGTCGATGCCGATCCGGTTGGGACGCACGGTGGGCTCGTCGGAAATGCTGTGACCGTGGACGATGACCTTGCCGAAATCGAGACCCGACAGCAGGAACTCGTCGCGGATCCACAGCAGATCTTCCGTCTCCTGGCGATCGAGCGGCACGCGCGGTCTGATCCCGGCGTGGACGAAGGCGTAATCGCCTTCGACATGCATGAGCGAAAGCCGGTCGAAAAACGCAAGATGCTGCGGCGGCAGCTCCTTGGCGAATTCCTGCTGCGCGCGGAGCAGGTCGTCGTCGTCGGCATTGAGCGGCGGCGGCCTTACGCCATAGCTGTAAAGCGTCGCTGCGCCGCCATAGGCGACCCATTGCGGCCCGACTTGCTCGTCGCTCAGGAACCGGATCAGGCTGTCCTCGTGATTGCCCTTCAAATAGATGCTGGTGAAGCCAGGCAAGGGCTCGCTCAGCAGCAGATCGATCACGCCGCGAGAATGGGTGCCGCGATCCACGTAGTCCCCGAGGTAGACGACGACGTTCCGCCGGGCGGGGCGAGCCTCGGCGTGCTCGCGCACGCGCGCCAACAGGGCGCGCAGGAGGCCGAGGCAGCCATGGATGTCGCCGACCGCATAAACCCGCGTCTCGGGCGGAACACGCGGCTCGGAGACGCTTTGCTGACGGCGGCCGAACAGGTTCGTGATCATCGCCCATATATGAGGTTGAGCGGTCCTTGGACCAAAGCGTCCGACCGAATATTTCGCCTACCTCGCACCGGTCGCGGTGTGAGTTCAATCTAAATTTGCGAAGAATGGGTTGATTGGATTTTTATAACTATTCTTGTCCGTAATGTTGGTTAAGGCGGCACGGTCCAGTTGCGAAAATATCGCACCAACAAGGTTAATGCGAAAAGCGCAAAAAACTCTTGTATTTCAACGTTCTGTGATTACGTATTCCGCTTGCGTTTAAGGCGTTTTGAAGGTACTTAAAGAAGCATCAAGCTTTAGCGCTTCCAAAGGGGGCACTCGTGAAAGCATATTTAACCTTGTCGGCAGTTGCGCTGCTCGGCTTTGCGACATTCGGCGCGCAGAGCGCGCGTGCCGCCGAGCCGTCCTGCGACGATGTCGCGGGGCTCGCGGCCTATATCACCCAGCAGGTGAACCAGGCACCTTCTCTGGCGGCGACGATCGCCGGGAAGGAGACGGCCCGTTGCCCAGCCGATGCGGCCGCAATCGCGACGGCGGCGGTCAATGCGGCGCCGAACGGTTCCCAGGATATCGTCGATGCGGTCCTCGCGGCCTTGCCGGACGACATGAAAGACGATCCGATCCTCACCGGCGCGCTCACGGAGCTGGCGCGCGAGGGTGGCCACCCGGCGTTCGATCCCAGCCGGCTCGGCGCGCCGCTCGTGGCGAACTGGACGGATGTGCGGCGCGGCCGCGGCTTGGTTACCTCCAACAACGAACCGGGAGGCAATCCGCCGAATTCCAGTCCGCACGATTGAGTTGATCTCGTGCGCGTGTTGAGGGGCCTGCTGCGTCTTTAGACAGAACGATCGGAGTCGGGGCGCAGAACAGGCACGTTCAGTTCCTTACTTAAGGGGGCACGATAATAAGATGAGAGTCTTCCAACTACTGGGCGTTGCTATCGGGGCATTGATTTTGACGGCCGCCGCGGCGTTCGCGCAGTCCTTCCAGCAGCCGATTCCGTCTTATCCGAGCGGCGCATTGGGACCGTCGGCCGTTGGTCCGGAAGGCACGACCGTATTGCAGCGGGCGCGGCCCGATTATGACCGTCCGGGCGTGCGGATGGGCGGCTTCATCGCCAAGCCGACGATCGGGGTCGACGAGACCTATGACAGCAACATCTACGCGACGCCGAGCGCGACGAGCGACTTCTTCACCAGCCTGACCCCCGCCCTAACGATCCAATCGGATTGGGGTCGCCACGCCTTGGCCTTCAACGCTTCGGGCGATTTCAAGTGGTATACTTCGCACAGCACCGAAAACGCCAATAACGCCTCGGCCGATGTTACAGGCCGATATGACATCTCGACGGGCAGCTACCTGACCGGCGATGTCGGCATGGCGCTCAACCACGAGGATCGATCCGCGCCCGGCCGCGATTCCGGCGGCCCCGTAATCGGAAATCCCAAATCGCCGGTCGAGTATACGACCACGGGCGGCTATGTCGGTTATGTGCGCCAGGAGGGCCGGCTCGGTTTGAATGTCGATGGGACGATGACGTCCTACTCCTATGTCAATACGACGGACGTTGTTGGGAATATCGTCACGGAGACCGACCGCAGCCGCATCGAATATGTCGGCGCCGTGAAAGCGTCTTGGGAGATCATACCGCAACTGCCCTACAACGTGTTCGTGCGCGGCCTTGGCAATACGCGCAAATACAACGCCGTCGATTCCACCGAAGCGTCAATCGATCCGCTCGGTCGCACGGCGCGCCGCAACTCGACCGGCTGGGAAGTGGATGCGGGCGGCCAGGTGCAGATCACGCGCCTGATCACCGCGGAACTCTACGGCGGCTGGATCGAGCAGGACTACGATAGTGCGTTGTATAAATCGGTGTCTGCTCCGGCGTTCGGCGGCAATCTGCTGTGGAACGTGACGCCGCTGACCTCGATCAAGGCCTCGGCATCGCGAAGCGTCGCCGAAACCGATCTCACCGGCGCTTCAAGCTCGACGGAGATCAATACCTATCTCAGCATCGAGCACGAGTTGCTCTCCAATGTGATCATCCTCGGCGGCGCCGGCTATGTCCATGACGACTATAACGGCATCTCACGCACGGACGACACCTGGGGCGTCAACGGCGGGGTGCGTTATCTGATCAATCGGATGTGGCGCGCAACCGGCGATCTGACATACAACAATCGCAGCTCCACCACCCGCGGGCAGAACTATGACCGGGTGATCGCGACAATCGGTGTTGAGGCAGGCTTCTAAGTTTCATGGGTCCAAGGGGCGGGACGAAGATTCGTAATCCTATGTCGGCTTGGGTTCGTCATTGGGGAGTCTTCGTCCTGATCGCTTGCCTGCTGGTGATGCAGGCTGCCTCCGTCTCTGCGGCCGATTCGGCCTATAAGCTCGGGGTCGGCGACAAACTGCGCGTGACGGTTTTCGGCGAGAAAGACCTCTCGGGGGAATTCGATATCAACGATCAGGGTTTCGCGGCGCTGCCCTTGATTGGACCGGTCAAGGTCGCGGGCGAAACGGTGCAACAGGCCGAGACGCTGATCACGCAGAGATATGGCAAAGATTATTTGGTTAACCCGCGGGTCACCGTCGAAGTTCTCAATTATCGGCCGTTTTATATTTTGGGCGAAGTGGAAAAGCCCGGCAGTTATCCTTATGTCAACGGCCTGACCGTGTTGAACGCGGTCGCGCTCGCCGGGGGATACACGCCGCGAGCCAATCGGAACCATATCGTGATCAGACGCGCCAGCGACCCGAGCACGGAGCAGCCAATCGGCGAGGCTGGCGGCGTCCTGCCGGGCGATGTCGTGCGCGTGCCGGAGCGGTTTTTTTAACGATTAGAGCGTCTTATTGGAACCGGAAGCGGCATCCGGCTTCCGCCTTCCGCCTGACGATCGGGTAACGCCTTTTCAGCTGAGTGATCACCCATGGCAGACCTGGTGAACCTTTCGAGCGCGCGTACGACTTCCGAGACGGCGCCTGAGCGTGAACGGGCCTACGCCCCTTCCACAAGCGTGAGCCCTCTGTCGTGGACGGTTCCGGGCGGCTTCGACCTGCGCGAATTCGCCAATGTTCTCCGGCGCCGGCAGGTCGTGATTCTCGGCTGGACGGCCCTCATCACGCTGATCACCATTATCGTCGCCTTCCAGCTGACTCCGATCTATCGGGCCGAAGCGGTCGTCATGCTCGACACGCGCAAGACCCAGGTGCTGTCGTCGGACGTCCAGGCCGTCCTGTCCGGCCTCCCCGCCGACGACGCCGCCGTGCGCAGCGAAGTCGAGGTGCTCAACTCCACGGCGCTCGCATCGCGTGTCGTCGACAAGCTCGACCTCACCACCAATCCGCTGATCAATCCGGCGTTGGCGCCGCCGACCTTCTGGTCTCGCTATAACCCCATCACCTGGCTGCGCGGCTACTTCCCGTCCGCCAATCAGCCCGAGGAAAGCCAGGCCGACAAGCAACGGCGCGTGCACGATGCGGTCGTCGAAGACGTTATGGGTAACCTCACCGTCTTTAACGACGGGCGATCTTTCATCATCAAGATCCGCTATGAATCGCCGGATCCGAAGCTGGCGGCTGAAATCGCCAATACGTTTGCCGAGCAGTATCTCCTCACCCAGCTCGAGGCGAAACTCGACGCCACCGAGCGCGCGACCCAATGGCTTAATACGCATTTGACCGCCCTGCGCGACACTGCGCGCGACAGCGATCAGGCCGTTCAGATCTATCGCGCACAGCACAATCTGGTCGGCACGAAAGATCTGACCGTCACCGCGCAGCAGCTCTCGGAGCTCAATTCGCAGCTCATCATCGCGCAAGCGGACCGCGCGCAGCGGGAAGCCAATCTTCGCCAAATCCAGGCGCTGGTCCGCTCGGGCAGCGAAGACAGCGCGGCGCAGGTGCTTGAATCTCCGGCGATCCTGCAGTTGAAAACGCAGGAAGCGACCCTTTTGCAGCGGCAGGCTGAGCTCTCGACGCGCTATCGTCCCGAGCACCCGGACATGATCAATCTCCAAGCGCAGATCAACGACGTGAAGCGCAAGATCCACCAGGAGATCAACAACGTCGTCGGCAGCATGGCGAGCGAGGCGGCCTCGTCGCGTGCGCGCGTCGACGCGCTCACCGCGAGCATCCAGAAGCTGCAGCAATCCGCGGCGGTCCAGGACGAAGCCAGCGTTCAGCTCCGCGAGTTGCAGCGCGAAGCCGACGCGAACCGCGCCCTTTACGAGAATTTCCTCAATCGGTTCAAGCAGACCTCGGCGCAGGAGGACATCCAGCAGGCGGATGCGAGGATGGTGTCGCGCGCGACGGTACCCAACATTCCGTCTTTCCCGAATCGACGCAGCATCATCTTGATGGCTTTCGCCATTTCGCTGCTAACGGGCGTGATGATCGCTTTCGTCATCGAACATCTTGATAACGGCTTCCGCAACGCCGACCAGGTCGAGAAGCTGGCGGGAACCCGCTTCCTGGGCCATGTCCCGGCCATCGGCGGCGGAAAGCCGCCGCATCACATCGTCGTTGACCAGCCGGTCTCCGCCTATTCGGAGGCGATCCGGTCGGTGCGCACGGCGTTGAATTTCTCCAACGTCGATAATCCGCCGAAGATCGTCCTGGTTACGTCCTCTCTGCCGAGCGAAGGCAAAACGACGCTTGCCGCCTCGCTCGCGCAAAGCGTGGCGCGGTCTGGCGCGCGCGCGCTGCTGATCGATTGCGACCTGCGCCATCCCAGCGTGGGCAAGCTGTTCGATACAACGAAGGGGCCGGGCCTGCTCAATCTCTTCAAGGAGAGCGCCGATCTCTCCCAATTGATCCAGATCGACCCGATCTCGCGGCTGCACTACATCCCGGTCCAGGGCGGCACCTCGAACCCGCAGGATCTGCTTGGCTCGCAACATATGAAGTCGTTTTTGCGCCATTTGCGCGATCAATACGATCTCATCGTGCTCGATGCTCCGCCGGTGCTCGCCGTCACCGACTGCCTCGTCTTGTCGCATCTGGTCGATGCCGCGCTGTTCGTCATTCAGTGGGAGCAGACGCCGCGGCAGATCGCCTTGGGCGCCCTCAGGCTGATGCAAACGCAGGGCGCCAATCTTGCCGGCGTGGTGCTGACTCGCGTCAATGTGCGCAAGCACGCGCGCTATGCGTTCGGCGACACGGGTTACTACTACGGCCGCTACGGCACCTATTACGGCAAAGAGGCGTGATCCGGCCCGGCCGACGGATTTGATGCGCCATGGCCCCTAAGCCTCCGCGCAAGAGCGCTCGGCCGAGTTCCGCGCGCTACGGCCGGCGGGCGGAGAGGATGATGGCCGGGGCGGGGCTTACGGAGAGCCCTCCGGCCGAGAGCAAGCCGGCGCCGTCACAGCGGGTCTCTTTCCTTCGCTACGCGAGCGTCGCCGGCACCCTGATCCTTGGCGGCGCCTTGTGCTTTGGCGGCGTGGCTCAGTTCGTCGGGGGCGTGTTGCAGGCGCGCGGCGATGCGGGCCTGCGGGCCATCGATTGGGACAATGCCGGCATCCCCGCCACGCCCGCCGTTGCCCGCGCGACCGCCGCGCTCGCCGAGGCCGATAATTGGTGGCCTGCATCCATCAACGCTTACAACCGAGGGGCCGCCGAGGCGCAGTTGGCGACCGAAAGCGAGACCGCGGCCGCTGCCCGACCGCTCTTGGACGCGGCAATGCGCGATCTAAAACAGGCGCTCGAACAAAATCCGGCGAATGCGGCGTCTTGGGCTTGGCTCTCCTATGTGCTCTTCGCCGAGCAAGGCTCTTCGCCGGCGACGATCGATGCGCTTTCGATGTCGATCGAACTCGCGCGCTTCGATCCGACGCTTCTTGCGATGCGCTGCGAGGTCGGGCTCTTCATCTATCCCGCGCTCGATGCCCAGCACCGCGCCGTGCTGGACGATCAAATCCGGCTTCTCGGTCGACATTCGATCCGGGATTTGGTGGATATCGCGCGCTTGACCCGCTCGCTGAACACCGTCATCGATGCGCTCCTGGCCGGAGACAATCAGACGGTGATCCGCTTTATGAACTTGCTCCAATCCTAGGACCGCCGCCGCGCGGCTTGGCCAAGTCGGGCGGGATGCCGCTTACGGGATCAAGCTCAGGACCAGCCGGCCGAGGCCGATGACCAATGCCCAGGAAGCAAGGGTCACGCCGATCCAGGCGAAAAGCTTCAGGTAGTCGAAGGATGACTGGGCTTTGGTCGTATAACGCCCGACCAAGGCATCGGAACGTACTGCGCTTTCCACGATGCTTCCTCCGTAGCTGGGGAACCCGGCATGCACAGCGCAGCACGAAGCGAGTTAATTTTCAGTTAACCATAAATCCGGGCAAGGGCTGCTCCGGCTAGATCCGCCGCTCGCTCTTGGCGATCGGCCGCAAGCTTTGCCCGGGTGTTTTGCTCTCGACCAATTTTTTGAGCCGCGTTTCGGCTTGGGACAGGATCGCCTCGGCGTCGAGGCTTTCCCTTGCGCGGCGCAACGCAGCCTCTCCAAGCGCGCGACGGCGCGGCTCGTCGGCGGCGAGCGCTGCAATCGCACCCGCCAGGGCCGCGTCATCTTCGGGCGGAACAACCACGCCGGCTCCCTCGAGCGTCAGCGCCACCTGCGAATCCGCCGGCACGGTTGCGATAACCGGCTTGCCCGCCGCGAGCATCGCGCCGAGTTTGGAGGGCATCACCAAATCTGCCGCGTCGCGTTTTTGCGGCAGGAGATGAATGTCGCCCATATTGAGAAATTCATTGAAGCGCGCCTCGGGCTGCAAGGGCTGGAACCGGACATTGGCCAAGCCCTCGGCCTGCTGGCGCAGCTCGGCAAGCGCCGGTCCCGCGCCCGCCAGCACGAACACCGGAGAGGGTCCGGCGCCGCTCAGGCGGCGGGCGGCGGCGATGACATGATCAAGTCCTTGTTTGCGTCCCATGCTGCCGGAATAAAGGACGACGCACGCATCAGCCGGCAGGCCGAGCTCGGCGCGCATCCTGTCGGGACCGGATCGCGGATAGATCAGGTCCATGTCCACCCAATTCGGGAACAGCATCAAACGCTCGGCCGCGACGCCCTTGCGCGCAATCGCCTCAAGCATTTTCGGCGAGATCGCCGAGACCAGATCGAAGCGCTTGATCAGCATGGCTTCGAGCGCGAGCGCCGCGCCGAGAAGGCGACGATGCTGGATGAGGCCGACGCCGCCGGCCGCGTCGATTTCGAGATCTTGAACGTGCAGCCAAGCCGCGGCGCCGCAGCTGCGCGCCACCGCGAGGGCAAGCGGCGCCGACAGGAGCGTCGGCACGACGCCGAGGACAAGGTCGATGTTGCCCCGCATCGCGCGCGCGATGGCGGCGGGAACGCTCGATAACGCGAAAGAACCAAGATGGAGGATGCGGCGGGCGGCATTCATGTGCTGCGGTACGTAGAGCGGACAACGGACAATGTCGCAGCCTTGCCAGGCTTCGCGCCGCCACGTCCAGCGCGCGAGGCCGGGCGCTTTGGTCCATTGCGGATAATAGGGGCGGGTCGTGACGACCGAGACGTGATGTCCGCGCCGGGCCAGCCACGCCGCCATCTCGCCCGAATATTTTCCGACGCCGGTGAGCTCGGGCGCAAAATTCAATCCGACGACGAGAATGCGCATGGAGGATGTTTCTATTGCTTGCCGCCGAGCGGACAAGGCGCGGTCAGTAGGCGTTTTCGCCAGACAAGGCGACGCGCGCCGTCATGAACAGGATTTTGAGGTCGAGCCAAAGCGACCAATTGTCGATGTAGTAAAGATCGAGGGCCACCCGGCGCCGCGCCGATGCGAGCGAATCGATCTGACCGCGCGAATTGTTGACTTGCGCCCAGCCCGTCAGCCCGGGCAAGACGTGATGCCGCAAACAGTAATTGTCGACCGCCTCGTGATAAAGCCGTTCGCCGGCCTTCATCGCGGGCACATGCGGACGCGGACCCACCAGGGACATCTCGCCGCGCAGCACGTTGACGAGCTGCGGCAGCTCGTCGAGGCTGAGGCTGCGGAGAATGCGGCCGACGCGGGTGACGCGCGAATCGCCGGGAACCGTGCGGTCGGCGCCCGACTGATCGCAGTTCTCGACCCGCATGGTCCGGAATTTGAACACGCGAATGATCTTGTCGTTGAATCCGAAGCGATCCTGCACGAACAGAATCGGACCCGGACTGTCGAGGCGGATGGCGAGCGCCACGAGCGCCATCAGGGGCATGAAAACGATCAACAGAATCGTGCTGAGGATGCGATCCTCGAGCCATTTGATGACTCGGCTCCAATTCTTCATCGGGCGATCGAGGATTTCGATCATTCGCGCCGAGGCGACCTCGGCAATGCCGCGCATCGGAAAGCTGTTGATCGGATCGATGCTGAGACGCAAATCGACCGGCAGCGAGCGCAATTTCACGACGAGATCGCCGATGCGGTGCTCGGCGCGGAGCGGCAAAGCGATGACCACCTCGTCGATCAACGTATTGCGCACGAACGAAATCAAGTCGTCGGTCGTGCCAAGCACACGATATCCGGAAACCACCGGCGGCAGGCGCGTGCGGCGATCATCGAACACCCCGGCGACGACAATTTCGTTCTCGCCGGCAAGCTGCAGCTTGGCGAGGAGTTGTTCCCCGACCTGGTCTGCACCCACCACCGCGACGACGCGCGCGAGCAAGCCCTGACGCGACCAGCGTTCGATCATATAGGCGAGGACGATGCGGATCATCAAAAGCTCGGTCATCGTCAACACGAGCCAGACAATCGCCCATCCGCGCGAGTAGAATTCGCTCTCCTTCGTGACGAAGGCCATCATCGATAAGAGAGCCATGGCGATGACCGAAACCAGCACGACGCGTCTGATCTGCCAGCCGAGATCGCAAAGCTGCTTGAAGTCGTAGCTGCCGCTTTTATAGAGCGCAAAAGACAAGATCGCGGAGGCGACAAGGATCGGGTAGAGATAGACTGCGTAACCCCCGTTGCTTTCGACGACGATGCCGAAATACAGCACCATCGCCAGCACGCCGCCCAGCACGCAGCCGATAAAGTCGAGCACCTGAACGGTGTTGCAAACCACCTCGCGCGAAATGCCGCTGCTTCTGGTGCGCTTGGGCGCGACAACGCGCGCTGCGCGGTACGAAGCGGCGGCATCGGTGCGACTATGGTCGGTCACGAATTGCCTCATCCCCCGGGGACATCCTGCGCGCTTCGCGCCGGCAGCTCGCTCCTTTTCGAGGGTGTCCCGTTCGCCAATCGCGAAGTGCGCGGGTAAAAAGGGGCGCGGCGTCCCCTGCGATTAATATACAAGAAAGTTTAAAGATCGTCCAATTGCGCGGCTCGCGACCGCTCCTTTCCCGCGACAGGATTGACGGCGGGCAATCGTCAGCGCGCCATCGGAATTCGGGCAGCCGCGAGGCGACGCCAACCGCGAAGGGGGTGGAGAGCGTCCCGACTCTGCCCAGGAGCGCGGCTGCTTGGCGCTTGCTTCGCCCCTCCGCCGCGGCGTCCGGCGCGCGTCCGCAGTCAATCGTGCCGCCTCTCCACGGGCTTCTCGCTCCCTCTGGGCCAGGTTTGGGCGACGCTCCTGATTGAGAACGTAATGGGAACCCCCTTAGCCCGCCCCTAGCCACTTCATCGGCGTGCAATATTGCCTTGGGATGCGAGGGTGCCGCGGTTTATGGTCGGCCCCAGAGAAATGACAGAGATTGAGCTTCCTTTCCGCCACGGGACAGCCTCCCTGAGCGATGCTGTCGCGATGCTCTGTCTGTGGGGCCTGGTCGGGCTGGTGGCCTGGACGCCTTTGCCTCTCGGCAGCGTGCCGCCCTGGGCCTGGGGTGTGCTCACAACCGCCGCCGGCATTCTTCTCGTCCTGCGCGCGGCGGGCGATTTCATTGCGCAGGAGGGCTCCGAGGTGCCAGGCCGGGTGACGCTGCCGGCGGCTGGCCTCTTCGCGATCGCGCTCCTTTGGGCGATCTTTCAGTGTCTTCCCTGGGCTCCCGCGGCGTGGCAACACCCGGTCTGGGCGGAGGCGGCCAAACTGCTGCCGGGCTTGGCATTTGACCCGGCGATCAGCATCGATCCGAATTCGTCATGGACGGCGATCTTTCACCTCGCGACCTACGCGGCCATCTTTTGGCTTGCGTTCCGCTGCGGCCAGCGGGGGGCGGCCGCCCGCCTCCTGGTCATCGCCTTTGGCACGATCGGGACCGTCTACGCGGTTTGGGGCCTCGCCGTCTACTGGACCGGCAACCACTATCTCCTCTGGTTCAGCAAATGGGCTTATGCCGACGATCTGACCAGCACTTTCGTCAACCGGAATTCCTATGCGACTTACACCGGGCTGGCGCTCGTCGCGATGACGGGCCTCCTGCTCGAGGACGTCATACGGCGCATCTCGTCGCCCGAGAGCGCTCGGCGAAAGCTGCGCGCGTTTTTCGATAATGTCGGCGTCCGGCAGGTTTGGGTGGTTGCCGGCGTTTTGATCACGGCAATTACGGTGCTGCTCACGCATTCGCGCGGCGGCGCAACCGCAACGGGCGGCGGCGTTCTCGGATTAATTCTGATAGCGAGCCTCGTGCCGAGCCTGCGGGGTCCGTGGCGCAAATGGGTTGCTCTGATCTTCGCATTGGGCGCCGTCGCGGCGCTCGTGCTGGGCGGCACCGAGACGCTGACGCGACTTGCCGATACCTCATGGGACGTCGAAGGCCGCCATGAAATTTTCGAGCTCACCTTGCAGGCGATCAGCAACAATCCCGTGATCGGCACCGGGCTTGCGACCTTCAAGTCGATCTTTCCCACCTATCGCACCGAAAGCCTGCCGCTGCTGGTCGATTTGGCTCATAACGACTATCTCGAAAACATGATGGAGCTGGGAATACCGGCGGCGGTGGCGTTGTTTCTCGCGGCGCTGTGGCTCGTCATCCAATGTGCGCTGGGGGCGTTTCGCCGCCATCGCGATGCGATCATCCCTTGCATCGCCATCGGCGCGAGCGTGCTGATCGGACTCCAGTCGCTCGTCGATTTCAGCATGCAGATACCGGCCGTCGCGGTCGCGTATTTGACGCTCCTCGGTGCCGGCCTGGGACAAGCGACGCCGACAGGGCGGCGCGTCGCGCGATCGGCGGCGTCGCGCGCATGACAATGGAGCGCGGAGCGGTCGCGGAACGACCCGCCGCGGCGGGCGGGTCGGGCGCACCGGCCCGTTACCAGGATCTGACGCGGTTTCGCGTTCCGAAGGGATTTCGCGGCCGCAGCGCGCTGATGGTTCAGTTGTGGTGGGTCGTCCAGGCGCTCCTGTTTCGTCCCTCGCCGCAAATATTTTTCGGGTGGCGCCGGTTCCTCCTTCGACTCTTCGGCGCAGGAATCGGGCGCGGCGTGCTGATTAGGCCATCGGCCGAATTCACCTATCCGTGGAAAATCTCGATCGGCGATTTCAGTTGGATCGGCGACGGCGCGATTCTCTATTCACTCTCCGAGATTTCGATCGGCGCGCATAGCGTCATCTCGCAACACTGCTATTTATGCGCCGGAAGCCACGATCCCGGCGCTCTGTCTTTCGATTTCGTCGCGAAGCCGATCTCCATCGGATCCGAATGCTGGCTCGCAACGGATGTTTTCGTCGCGCCGGGGATATCGATCGGCGACGCAACGATCGTCGGCGCGCGCAGCACGGTGCTTCACGATCTGCCGCCGGCAATGATTTGCTACGGGTATCCCGCGAAGCCAGTGCGTCCTCGCGTTCCCCCGCATCGTCAAAGCGCCGATTAAATATTTAGTTGACCCGGGGAATCGCGGGCTCGAGCCGGTTTGACAGCCCGTCGCCGTCGTCCAAGGCGACAAGCCCTTGGCGCAACCGCTGCGCCAGGGTGTCGACATGCGTCGTGATGCAGGTCAAATGCTCGCCGGGAACGATCGCAACCTCGAGCCGGGGCGTGAGCCGCCGCCACGGCTCGGCGGAGAAAACCCTGCTGGTGGCGTGAGACCGGGCCAGCAAATAGAGTACGCCGACGTCGAGCTTGGGCGGCACATAAGAGGCCATGGCGCGACGATATTCGACGGATCTTGCCGCAGCAGCCGGGTCAAGCACGCTGAGGCGGCGCGTGAGCAACGCGACGTCGTCTCCATTGGCGATGCTGGCGACTTTGCGCTCGAAGAATTGTTCGGCACGCCATGCCTGCCATAAGAATCCCATGGCCGAACCACGAACAGGCTTGCTCAGCGCCCGTGCGATCGCGCGCATGCTCGGCCGGGCATTGAGGGTGATTGCCTCGATCATTGCGACGAGCTCGACCCGCTCGCCCGCCTCCATCAGCTGGCGCGCCAATTCCCACGCGATGACCGCGCCATTGCAATGGCCGCCGAGGCGAAATGGCCCACGCACTCCGGCAGCGGCCAGCAGCTGCCGGTACTCCGCTGCCATCGCTTCGATCGACGACGGAACCTTATCGGTGTAGCAGCCATGAGCGTGAAAATTATAGAAAGGGTAATCCGGTCCCAGCTCGGCCGCGAGCTTACGTGCATAGAAGCCGCCGCCCCAGAAATCGCCATCGACCAGCACGAAAGGCGGCTTGCCCGTCCCGGGCTGGAGTTTCACGAGCAGGCCTTCATCCGTCGCCCGTTCGCTCTCGATGACGCATCGCGCGATTTGCCGGGGAGTCGCGGCCTCGAACAGCGTATCCTCCGGCAACTGCTTTCCGGTGAGCCGCTCGACCTCGAGAATCATTTGCGTCGCAAGGAGCGAGTCGCCGCCCAATTCGAAGAACTCGTCGTCGCGGTCGATATCGGAGCACCCCAGCAGGCGTTGCCAAATCGCCGCGATCTCGGCCTCGAGCGATGATGGCTCGACGGTCGGGCCGGTCTTCACGCGCGCGGGAAGGAGTTTCACGAAGTCTTGGCGGCGTACTTTGCCGGTCTCGCCCTTGGGCAAGGCTGGGAGCAGCAAGATACGGCGCGGAATCTTGAAGGGCGCGAGCAAGGTCTTGAGGTAGTGGCGCAGCTCGAGCGATGAGACCGTTTGCCCGGGGCGCAACACAACGGCCGCCGCGACGTCCTCGCCCAAGCGCGGATGCGGGATGCCGAAACTTGCCGCCTCGGCGACCGCGGGATGGCGCAGGATTGCCTGATCGATCTCGGCAGGCGCGATCTTCTCGCCTCCGCGGTTGATCATCTCCTTGATGCGTCCGACGATCGTCAGGAATCCGTCGCCATCGATGCGCCCGAGATCGCCGGTGTGAAACCAGCCGTCGACGAAAGCGGCGCGATTCGCCTCGGGATCGTCGATATAACCGGGCGTCACGCCGGGGCCGCGAACGACGATCTCGCCGAGGATGTCAGGTCCGACCACGCCCTGATCGGCAGTCCAGATCGCGAGCTCGCCCGGCCAAGGTCGGCCGACCGTCCCGAGCTTGCGCGCTTTTGGTGCGAACTCGTTGGCTGCGACCAAGCCGGCTTCGCTGAGGCCGAAGGCGTTGAGCACGGGCACGGCGAAATGTTCAGCGAGCCCGTCGCGGACTGCATCCGGAATGGGCGCCGAGGCCGAGATGATCACGCGCAGCTGATGACGGAAACCAGCTTTCCCAAGAGCGCGTGCGCGCTCGAGCACCGCACGAAGGAGGGTCGGACCGGCCGTGAACCACGTCGGCTTGAGCTCAGCGAGCCAAGCCAGAACATCTGAATCCGACGAGCGCGAGGGGCAGGCGAGGCTGGTGCCGAGGATCAGCGGCACGAACAGCGACATCTTCAGGCCTTGGGCGTAGTAGAGCGGAAGGACGCAAAGCACGCGATCTTCGGGAGCGAGAACGAACCATTTCTGCATTCGTCCCGCCATCGCAATGAGGTTGCGATGAGTGACCGCCACCAGCTTGGGACGCGCCGTCGTGCCCGAGGTGCGCAGGATGAACGCCGTGTCGTCGGGGGCGACGGCCCGCGGCGTCGCGCCGGTCGAGAGCGATGTCGTGCGCCGTGCGATCTGTACGCGGCCCTCCTCTCGGCTCGCCGCCATGACGCACATCCCGCGGCGCGCCGCCACCTCCTGAGCCGCGCTCTCGACCCAGTCGGCGAGAACTAAAGCCTCGAGCCGCTGCACGGCGAAGAGTTCTTCAAGTTCCGCAGCGGTGAGGCTCGGATTGAGAGGAACCGCCGTCGCGTGACAGGCGACGGCAACGATCGCGACTGCAAGCTCGGGCCCGTCCGGCATTACGATAGCGACGCGGGTGCCAGCGGTTATTCCGGCATCCTCCAATACCGCCGCGATCGCATCGATCTGCCGTTGCAGACCTTCATAGGTGAGAGCCCCGCCGGAAGACAGAATGGCCGGGGCCTGGGGCGTCGACCGTGCATGTTCGCGGATGATGGCGGGGATCACGCGATCGGTCGAAAAGCCGCTTCGACCGTGCAAAACCTTTTCGTTCAGCACGGAAGGCGTCCCGAGCCGCGGAGATCTGCCGTCCCGCAGCGGCGCTGAAATCGGGCGCCTATACCGCAGCCCACGTCCATTCGGAGAGGAAGGCGAAGAACCCCGAACATGTTAATCATTCTCATTTCTGGAATGGCGTCGATCGGCGTTGATTGTAACACAAAACCCGATCCGGGCATGGCGCCAGTCCGCGGCGAAACCATAAAACGCTTTAGTTATCATTCGCTTACTCCGAGGGTCGTCGTCACATCACACCGTCGTCATGTCGCGCAAGAGCGCTGCGAGCCCGTCGAGGGCCGAGCGATGCGCGATGCCGGCATGGACCGTCGTCTCGGCCGAAAGCTCCGCAAGCCTGCCGCGATCGGCACACCAGGCGCCGATGGCACGCACCGATTCTTCCACAAAGTTCTGATCGGCAAACACGCCGGCATGCCGGCCGACATTCTCGGCAATGGCGCCGCGGTTCGTCGCCAAAACCGGGACACCAGCCGCGAGAGCTTCGAGTACGACAAGAGGCTGCGCCTCATTGGCATAGCGCGTCGGAAACAGCAACACGTCGAGCGACTCGAGAAACGCCGCTTTCTCGGCGCCGTAGACAGGCCCGTGATAGGTGAAGGCCGAGCCAAGAGCGCGTTGCGTTTCCGCCAGCAGCGATTCCGTGGCACTGTCGAGCGCTGGCCCCGCGACCGCGAGCACGATGGCGCGGCTGCTGCGGCGCAGCTCCGTCGCGACCGCGATCGCGGTGTCGACGCCCTTTTCGGGAATGAGATTGCCGAGAAATCCGAGGCGGATCGGGCCGTTGCGCGCGGCGCGCGGCGGGCCCGGCGGGATCAGCGCGGCATTCGACAGCACGATCGCCCGGGTCGCCTGCGAATAAAGCGCACCGAGGCGGCGCGCCATTTCGACGCTGAGACAGATATGGGTTGTCGCGCGACCGGCGATGGCGATGAGCACCGCGGTCCAGCGGTTGCGGCGGTTGATGTAGCTGAAGGAATGATGGTGAATGTAGATCTTGTAGCCCAAGAGGCGCGCCGCCAAGGCGAGCGGCAGGTCATAAACGACGCCAGCGCCGCCGGCGATGGCGAAGTAGAGCCGCCGGCTGTGGCGCCGCGCGGCGATGATGCGCCAGAGCGCCTGCATCGCGCGCCCGATTCGCTGCGCGTGGTAGCGGCCGCTCCGAACGAGGCTATCCGGTGCGATGTTGACGGTCTCGACTTTTGCGAGTGCGGCGAGCCTCTCGGCGAGGAAGGCGGTGACGACCGAGTAGCCGTGAACCGGCGGCGGGAAGGGACCGACGACGAGAATCTCGGCGCCGCGGCTCGCGCTCTTGTCATCGGCCGTCACCATGGGCGCGCCGGGATTCTAGGGCCGCAGGTCGGAGGAAACAGCGCGCTCGAGCCCGGCTGCGCTTGCGATCTCTCCGCGCACCACCTGCAGCACGGCCGCACCGAAACGTCGCGTATCGGCGAGCGGGGCAAGGCGGAGAGAGGCCTCGGAAAAGGCGCGCCATTCGTCCTCGTCGCGCGCCAGACGGTGCATGAAATAGGCGAGGCCTTCGGGATTGTCCGGCTCGAAGACGAAGCCGTTGACGCCGCTGCGCACGAGAAGATCGCGCGCGCCGATATTGGTCGAGCAAAGGATGGGCACGCCCATCGCGACGGCCTCGTTCACCACCAAGCCCCATTGCTCTTCCGTGCTGGGAAGGATCAGCGCGAGGCTCGAGCCGAGCACGCGCGCGATATCGGGCGCCTGGACGAAGCCACGGAAGATGCTGTCGGGCAGGCCAAGGTCGCGCGCGGTCCGACGCAAGCTTTCTTCGAGTTCGCCGGAGCCGCAAATGCATAAATCGCGTGCGTCGGGGCCGGCCTCGCGGCGATAGGCGGCATAGGCCTGAAGCGCCATCGCGATGTTCTTCTTGGGCACGAGCCGGGCGATGATGGTGAAATGGCGGTCATGATAAGGGACGCCGCCAGGCGCCGGCGGCATGCCCGCCAGACGGCGGACACGATCGCCCGAGACGGTGTCATAGCCTTCGACGATCGAAGCCGGTTTAAATCCGAGGAAGCGCATATACGCGGCGTGCCGGCTGCCGCCGACGATCGCGCCGTTATAGGGGAGGTACAGCATCTTTTTCAGAAGCTCGAACCACAGCGAGCGCGGCTTGTCGTCGAATTTCGATTCCGTCATGGCATAGACGCGGCGGCCGCGAAGACGCAGCGCCGCCGCGAGCAGACACATGTCGAAGAGCGGGACATGACAGAGGAAGACGTGCTTCGCGCCCGTTTTGATAGCGGCGCGCAGCAGGGCGCCCCACCGCCGCCAGGACGAGATCGACTTGTAGTCGCAATCGGGAAAAAGGGTCACGCGCTCGAACCCGGAGATCTTCGCCGTCGGGTCCCAGGCATAAAAGCCGCTCGAGCCGGCGATTTCGATGCCGATGACCCGATGCGTTACGCCAAGCGCGGCGCCGGCTGCTTCGAGCCGGTCAATGTGATAGGGCCCGAAATTCTCCCAGACGAAAGCCACGGCAGGCTTCACGATCAGTGAACCTCATGACCGGCCGAAAGGTCGACCGAGCGTTTGGGACGGCGGCGCCTTTCCAGCTGTGCGGGAAAGGATGCGCGGGCGGAAATCGGGGTTGCCTTGGGCGCCCGTGATCATTCGGATGATAATTTGCCAGAGGACCAACGGCATCACCGTGAAAAGTACGAATTTTGCAATCGAGATTCCGCCGTCGCGGAACCATTGCATGGTCAGGGGTAGGTAGGTGCAGTAGGCCAGGACCTTGAAATTCGTCGCCTCGCCATTCCAGAACCATCGGTGCAAACGCAGATTGACGTATCCGACGAGTCCCAGGGTGACGAATACGCCGAGCCAGCCGAGGCTGACCCAGCCATCGCCGACCAGGGATTGGGTCAGTCCGACGAAATTGCCGTAATTGTTGAGATTGACCAGATCGACCGGCGACCCATACGGCTTGTTGCGCCACAGAATGCGCGGGATCGGCTCGGTGAAGAGCTGCAGATATTGCGTGAAATAGGAATAAGTGTCGGACTTGTCGGGGACGATGTCGACGATATAGGTGAGATAATCGAAATTGGCGAAATCGAGTCCGTCGAATCGCTCCACCCAAGGACGATTGCGATCGAGCACGTCTTCGTCATGTGGCTCGCCGCTAATTAATTCTTGATAGTAA
>DATEKH010000200.1:0-10516 GCA_035277525.1 Allostellaceae bacterium | reverse complement strand
GGCTTCATCGCGCGCGGGCGTTGAGGCCCGGCCTCTCAGCCCGTGATCGCCAGCACGGAGAAGCGTCTCCTCGGCCAGCGCCGCGATCTCGGCAGCGGCCAGGCTCGAGGGATCGTATTCGAGGATTCCCTGGCCTTCGTTGAGCGCAGCGGCGAGGGCGACACGATTGCCGATCTGCGTCTCGGCCAGCGGCGCATCGAGCGAGCGAAACGCCTCGAGCATCGCGCCGGTGAGATTGGCGCGCGCCGGGACGCGGTTCAGCACCAGGAGCGCCGGCACCTTTTCGGCGCGCGCGAGATCGAGCGTCGGCTTGGTCGCCCAGAAATCCATCGGCGAGGGCTGCACCGGCACGAGTACGAGCCGGCCCGCGCGCACGGCAAGACGCGCCTCGGTTTCGGCATGCGGCGGGCTGTCGATCAGCACGATGTCATGCGCGCGCGCTTGCCGTTCAACCTCGGCGGCGACGCGCCAGCCGCCAACCGCGGCGGCGTCAATCGCCGCCCGGCCCGCCTCGGGCCGCGTGTTGCGCACGCCGAACCAGGTCGAAACGCTCGCTTGCGGATCGATATCGAGGATCGCGACCCGCCGCCCCCAGCTCGCCCAGGCGAGCGCCAGATGAATCGCGAGCGTCGTCTTGCCGGCGCCGCCCTTCTGTTGCGCGATGGTGATGATTGTCGGTGCCATGTTTGCCTCCGGCGGCAAAGCAAGACTATATCTCGCGCTGCAACATCAAGGCGAGCCTCGTGACGAGTCGTCTAAGCGCCAGAGAGATCGATCGCGCCGCCGCGCTTTTGCGGCGGGGCGAATTGGTGGCGTTCCCGACCGAGACGGTCTACGGGCTCGGCGGCGACGCGACCAACGATCATGCCGTGGCGGCGATCTTTGCGGCAAAGGGAAGGCCGCGCTTCAACCCCTTGATTGTCCATCTGTTGAACGCGGCGCAAGCGGAGCGCCTCGCCCTCGTCGATGCGCGCGCGGCGCAACTGATGCAGCAGTTCTGGCCCGGGCCTTTGAGCCTTGTCTTGAAGCGCGCGCCGTCCTGCGCCATCTCGCTTTTGGCGAGCGCCGGGCTCGATACGCTGGCGCTGCGCGTGCCGGCACATCCGCTCGCGCAGGAGCTGCTGCGAGTCGCGCAGCTTCCGATCTCCGCGCCCTCGGCGAATCGCTCTGGCCGCGTCAGTCCGACGACGGTTGACCACGTGGTGAGCGAGTTGGACGGGCGCATCGCCGCCGTGCTCGATGGCGGCCCCTGCGAGGTCGGGATCGAATCGACCGTGCTCGATCTCACCACCCCCGATCCGGTGCTGCTGCGCCCGGGCGGCATCCCGCTCGAAGCACTCGATCAAGCGATCGGCAAGATCGCGATCGCGTCGGCCGCGGGCGGCGCGCTTCGCTCGCCCGGAATGCTGGAGAGCCATTATGCACCTTCGCTCCCCATGCGGATCGAGGCGCGCGAGGCAAGGCCGGACGAGGCGCTCCTTGCCTTCGGCGACACGGTGCCGCGGGGCGCGGCGCGAACCCTCAATCTCAGCGCAGCCGGCGATCTCGCCGAGGCAGCGGCCAATCTCTTCGCGATGCTGCGCGCGCTCGACCGGCCCGAATTCTCGGGCATCGCGGTGATGCCGATCCCCGCGCATGGGCTCGGGCGCGCGATCAACGATCGCCTGAAACGCGCCGCCACACGCTGAAACGGTCCAGCCTTCGCCATCCGCCCGCTCGATCGCTGGCACGAGCGCGACATGCGCTGCATTCAGGCCGCAACAATCCGTCGCATGGCACTTTCGCTGCGCGCTAGCATTGTCTGGAAGTTCGCTTCGATCCCGAATGGCGCCTCTGCAACAAAGGACGGTCATGCCACGCCACAGCGACCCCAACCCGATCGCCGCCACGCTCATTCCTGGCGACGGAATCGGACCCGAGATCGTCGACGCCGTCCGGCTGGTGCTCGATGCAATGGGCGCGCCTTTCGCCTGGGAAGTTAAGCAAGGCGGCATGGCGGCGCTCGATCATGCGGGCGATCCGCTGCCGGCCGACACGCTCGACAGCATCCGGCGCACGCGCCTCGCGCTCAAAGGGCCGCTGACGACGCCGGTCGGGGGCGGCTTCCGCTCGATCAATGTACGGCTGCGCGAGGAGTTCGGTCTCTACGCCAATCTACGCCCGGTGCGCACCATTCTTCCGGGACAGCGCTTCGACAAGATCGATCTCGTCCTCATCCGCGAGAATCTCGAAGGGCTCTATGTCGGCTTCGAGCACTACATCCCGATCGGCGACGATCCGCGCGCCGTCGCGATCGGCTCGGGCGTCAATACCAAGGCCGGCAGCCGCCGCATCATCGAGTTCGCCTTCGACTATGCGCTCCGTCATGGCCGAAAGAAGGTGACCATCGTCCATAAGGCGAATGTGCTGAAGGCGCTGACCGGGCTTTTCCTCGAAATCGGCCGCGACGTCGCCAAGCAGTATGCCGGCCGCATTGCGATGGACGAGCGCATCGTCGATGCCTGCGCCATGCAACTCGTGCTCGATCCCTGGCAGTTCGACGTGCTCGTCACAACCAATCTCTTCGGAGATATCCTGTCCGACGAGATGGCCGGTCTGGTCGGCGGGCTCGGCTTGGCTCCTGGCGCCAATATCGGCCCTAGCGCCGCGATCTTCGAATCGGTGCATGGCTCGGCGCCCGATATCGCCGGCAAGGGCCTGGCCAATCCCGGGGCCCTGCTTCTGGCCGCCGGGCTGATGCTCGACCATGTCGGGCGACCGGAACTCGCGCGGCGCCTGCGCGCGGCGATCGATAACGTCATCAACGGCGAGAATTTACGCACCCGCGACATGGGCGGCACAGCCTCGACCCAGGCCTTCGCCGAAGCGATCGCGCGTCGCGCCGCGCAAGCTTCCTAAGAGCACGGCGCGACGCAAGCGAAGCCGCGCCTATTCGCCGCCGAAGATCGGACGCGCCGGGGCGGGATGTACATAGGGCGCCGGACCCGAGCCCGGGGTTCCCGGCGCCGGGGTCGAGCAATAGGGATAGGCGAGCGAATCGCACCATTGCTCGGTCGCGCCCGGCACGAAGGAATTGAAATCGCGCGAAGCAGGTGCGGCGTCGCGGTTGGCGGCAAAGGCGGCCGAGGCGGCGGCGAGGGTGAGTGCCGCGGCGACGAGCGCGGCGCGTGTGGTCGATCGTCTCAACATGGATTCCTCCTTTTGGATCGGCGCGTCGAAGAGGGAGCTCTCCGAGGCGGGTCTGATCATGCGGTTGAGATGCGCATCGCAAGCCGACCGGATAACGGGCGCGGAAGCGGATAGGCTTTTTGCCCTAGCCGAAGGATCGCCGCCGCGCTGCCGGTCGCCACCGGGCTTGCCTCGCCCGGCGGGCGGGATTAGATGCTCGGCATGGACGCGACCGGCCTCTCGGACACGCTCGAGCGGCTCAAAGCCGCGGTCGGCGAGAAGGGGTTCATCGCCGATCCCAAGGCGATGGAGCCCTACCTCATCGAGGAGCGCGGCACCTATCGCGGCGCGGCGCAGGCGGTGCTGCGCCCTGCCTCGACCGCGGAGGTTGCCGCCATCGTGAAGATTTGCGCGGCGGCGAAGCTGCCGATCTTCCCACAGGGCGGCAATACCGGGCTTTCGGGCGGGGCGGTGCCGTGGGAGGACGGCCACGGCATCGTCCTCAGCCTTGGCCGCATGAACCGCGTGCGCGAGGTCGATCCGATCGATTATTCGATCACGGTCGAGGCGGGGTGCATCCTCGCCGAGGTGCAAAAAGCCGCCACAGCGGTCGACCGGCTCTTCCCGTTGAGCCTCGGCGCCGAAGGCTCATGCCAGATCGGCGGCAACATTTCCACCAATGCCGGCGGCATCGCGGTATTGCGCTACGGCAATATGCGCGCGCTGGTGCTGGGGCTCGAAGTCGTGCTGCCCGACGGGCGCGTGTGGCAGGGCTTGCGCGCCCTGCGCAAGGACAATACCGGTTACGACATGAAGCAGCTCTTCATCGGCGGCGAGGGCACGCTCGGCATCATCACCGCGGCAACCTTGCGGCTCTTCCCGCTTCCGAAGGGCATCGAGACCGCGTTTCTGGGCCTCGCCAAGGTCGATGACGCGATGGCCCTCTTCTCACGCGCGCGCATGGCGAGCGGCGATCAGCTCACCGCCTTCGAGCTGATCTCGCGCTTCGGCATCGACATGGCGCTCCGTCATGTGCCCGGGATCGTCGATCCGCTCGAAAAGAAATATCCCTGGTACGTTCTGATCGAGATGTCCTCGAGCGAGGCGCAAAGCGGGCTTAAGGAAACCCTCGAGCAGTTCCTCGGGGAGGTCATGGCGGCGGGTCTCGTCGATGACGGCGTCATCGCCGCGAGCACCGCCCAGGCGCGCGATCTCTGGCGCATTCGCGAAGGGCTGGTCGAGGCGCAAAAATACGAAGGCGGCAGCATCAAGCACGATGTCTCCGTGCCGGTGCGCCAGGTGGCGACCTTCATCAAGGACGCGAACCACGCGATCGCCGCGCGCCTGCCAGGCATCCGTCCGAACGCTTTCGGTCATGTCGGCGACGGCAACATCCACTACAACATCCATCAGCCCGAACGCGCCGACACGAACGTGTTCCTGGCGCGGCGCGCGGAGTTCAACCGCATCGTCCACGACATCGCCGTGGGTCTCAACGGCTCGATCAGCGCCGAGCACGGCATCGGCCGCCTCAAAGTCGAGGAACTCGCGCATTACAAGACGCCGCTCGAGATCGAGCTGATGCGCCGCGTCAAACAGGCGCTCGATCCGCAGGGCATCATGAATCCGGGGAAGATCTTGGCGCGGTGAGAGTTCAGCGATGCGATCAGCCGTGCCCCCCTCCCTTGCCCTCCCCCTCGAGGGGGGAGGGAAAGCAGATGACCCACCTCCCCCCTTGAGGGGGAGGTCAGCAACGCGTCAGCGTTGCTGGGTGGGGGGACGGGAATGACCACCCCCTATGCCGCGCCCATTGCGGATTTGCGCTTTGCGCTCGAGGAGAGCGCGGGCCTCACCGAGATCGCAACGCTTCCCGGTTGCGAAAGTGCCGCGCCCGACCTTGTCGCGAGCGTCCTCGAGGAGGCCGGGAAATTTGCCGGTGCGGTGCTCGCACCGCTCAACCGGATCGGCGACCGCAATCCCAGCCGGCTCGCGAATGGCACGGTCACGACGCCGCCGGGCTTCAAGGAGGCTTACCGAGACTTCGTCGCGGGCGGCTGGAACGGCATCGCGCTTCCCGCCGCCCAGGGCGGCCAGGGTCTGCCTCTCGCCCTCGGCACAGCCGTGCTCGAAATCTGGACCAGCGCCAATCTCGCCTTCTCTCTCTGCCCAACTTTGACCCTGAGCGCGGCCGAGCTGCTGATCGCTCATGGCTCGCCTGAGCAGCGGGCGCTCTATCTCGGCAAGCTCGTCAGCGGCGAATGGACCGGGACGATGAATCTGACCGAGCCGCAAGCGGGCTCGGATGTCGGCGCGCTGCGCTGCAAGGCGGTGAAGGACGGCGCGCATTACCGCATCAGCGGCGAGAAGATCTTCATCACCTGGGGCGAGCACGACCTCGCGCCCAACATCATCCATATGGTGCTGGCGCGCACGCCGGACGCTCCCGCCGGCACCAAAGGCCTGTCGCTCTTCGTCGTGCCGAAATTTCTCGTCAATCCGGACGGCACGCTTGGGGCGCGCAACGATCTGCGCTGCCTGAAGCTCGAGGAGAAGCTCGGCATTCATGCGAGCCCCACCTGCGTGCTTCGCTTCGGCGAGGATGGCGGCGCGATCGGCACGCTCATCGGGGAGGAATGCCGCGGCATCGAATACATGTTCCTGATGATGAACGGCGCACGGCTCAATGTCGGTCTCCAGGGCGTCGCTATCGCCGAGCGCGCGCGGCAGCAGGCGCGCGATTTCGCACGCCAACGCGTGCAGGGTCGACCGTCGGGCGCGCCCGAGGGCGCGGCGCTGCCAATCATCCATCATGCCGATGTGCGCCGCATGCTGCTCGGGATGGGCGCCGATACCGAGGCGATGCGCGCGCTCATCTACCATGTCGCCGGCGCGATCGACCGCGCGCGCCACCACCCCGATGCGCATGCCCGCGCGCACCATCAGCAGCGCGCCGATCTGCTCATCCCGGTGGCAAAGGCCTGGGCCACCGAGACCGGCTTCGACTGCGCCTCGACCAACATCCAGATTCATGGCGGCATGGGCTATATCGAGGAAACCGGCGCGGCGCAGCATCTGCGCGACGCGCGCATCGCCCTCATTTACGAGGGCACCAACGGCATTCAGGCCAACGATCTCCTCGGCCGCAAGCTTGCACGCGACGACGGGGCCGCCATGCGCGCGCTCCTCGACGAGATTCGCGCGCTCGAGCCCGAGCTCGCCGCGGCCGAGGACCCGGACATCAATGCGATCGCCGAGCATTTGCGCGCCGGCGTCGCGGCCCTCGCGCGCGCCTGCGACCATCTTCTTGCGCGCCATCGCGTGGCGCCAGCCGCGGCCCTTGCCGGCGCCATGCCCTTTCTCACGCTCTGCGGGGTCGTTGCCGGCGGCTGGTTGATGGCCAAGGGCGGGCTCGCGGCGTGCCGCCTTGCCAAGCCAGGCGACGCAGACGGGTTTTATCGCGCGAAGCTTGCGGGCGCGCGCTTCTTTGCCGAGCAGCGCCTCGCGCTGGCGCCGGCGCTCCTGCCGGCGATCGAAGGCGGCGAAACGATCGTGAGTTTTCCGATCGACCGATTATAGGCGGGCGGTCAGCCCGCGGCCGGCTTCTCGTTGACGCAACGCAGCAGCCGCCAATAGCCGAAGAGATTGCTCGGCTTGATCTCGCGCACCGTGAGCTTGCTCGCCTCGAGAAACGGCTCGAGCGGGAAATCCGCGTGGAAGCCGATGAACCCCGCCAGGGGCGCGAGCAGCTTTTCCACCACCCGCATCACGCCATCTTCGCTGGCAAAATGATTGACGATGACGATCGTGCCGCCCGGCCGGCAGACACGGCGCATCTCGGCGGCGAAGCGCGCCGGATCGGGCACCACCGACGCGACGTAGAGCGCCAGCACCGCATCGAAGCTGTTGTCGGGAAAGCTCATCTTCTCGGCGTCCATTTCCATGAGCGCCTTGACATTGGCGAGCTGCTTGCGGGCGACGCGGCGGCGCGCCTTCTCCAGCATTTCGGCCGACACATCGATGCCGGTGACTTCGGAATCTTTGCGAAAATAGGGAAGCGACAGGCCGGTGCCGACACCCACTTCGAGGATGCGCTGACCCGCCTGAGCGTTGGCGATTCGCACGGCGTCCTTGCGCCCCGGATGGAAGACCGGGCCGAACAGGAAATCATAAGAGCCGGAAAACAGCCGATAGGTTCTGATGGTGTCTTGCAAATCCATGCCCGTTACCCGCCTGTCGTGAATGCGTTAGCGCGTGCTCGTCGCGAAAGCTATCGCACGAACACCCCCGCCGGCAGCCTTGCGGCGTGCCGGGCCCCCTTCAACAACGGCGCATTTAGATCAGTGTGACTCGATCGGCTTCGAGGCCCTTGCGGCCATCGACCACATCGACGCGCACGCGCTGGCCGGGACCGAGCGTCTGCACGCCGCTGCGACGCAGCGCCGTGATGTGCACAAAGATGTCCTTTCCTCCTCCGTCCGGCGAAATGAAGCCGTACCCCTTGTCAGGCTCGAACCACTTGACCGCCCCTTCGAGGGTTTGCGCAACGGTGCGCGGCGCACCGAGGCCGGAAGAACGTCCTCCGCCCGCGCTGGCCGCCGGCGCCGCGGTGCTGTTGTCGACATTGAGGACGCTGACAACGAGCGGACCCTTGGCGCCCGCGCCGACTTCGCAGGTGATGGATGCGCCTTCACGCACATCGTCGTAACCAGCTCGACGCAAAATCGCCATCGGCAAAAAAGCATCCGGACTGCCATCCGACATGGTGACGAATCCGAAACCCTTCGCGGCATTGAACCATTTCACTTTCGCCTCGACACGGCGACCCGTCTGAGGCTCATCATTCCGGAAATACCCCGGACGCCGATTATCGTACATGGTGCCCCTGCGCGCAGAATATGACGAATTTAGAATAGCGCGAATCGGCCCCCCGTTCCACAGCTTTAGGCGGGATAGGCGACAACGCGCTGGCGCTGCTCGCCGAGGCCGGTGATCGTCAAGCGCATCGTGTCGCCTGGCTTCAAGAAGCGCGGCGGCTTCTTGCCGAGGCCGACGCCGGCCGGCGTGCCGGTCGGAATCACATCACCCGGAAGGAGAGTCATGAAGTGGCTCAAATAGCTGACGAGCTTGGCGCAGCCGAAAATCATGTTGCGGGTACTGCCTTTTTGCATTGTCTCGCCGCTGACCTCGCAGACGAGATCGAGCGCCTGCGGATCGGGAACCTCGTCCACGGTGACGAGCCAAGGTCCGATCGGCGCGAAGCTGTCGCAGCTCTTGCCCTTGGTCCATTGTCCGCCGCGCTCCATTTGGAAGGCGCGCTCCGACACGTCGTTGACGATGCAATAGCCCGCGACATGCTTGAGCGCGTCGTGCTCGGCGACATATTGCGCCTTGGTGCCGATGACGATGCCGAGCTCGACCTCCCAATCGCCCTTGGTCGCGGCCTTGGGCAAGATGACATCGTCATTGGGGCCGCAGATCGAGCTGATCGCCTTCAAGAAGATGATCGGCTCTTTCGGGATCGGGTTGCCGGTCTCGTTGGCGTGGTCGTGATAGTTGAGGCCGATGCAAACCAGCTTGCTGATCCCGGCGATCGGGGCGCCGATGCGCGGTTGGCCCGCGACCGGCGGAAGCGAGGCCGGATCGAGCTTGCGCAACCGCTCGAGCATCGCCGGCGCCAGCGCGTCAGGCGTCACATCGGCGATGGTGCCCGACAGGTCGCGCAGCGCCCCGTTGCGATCGAGAACGCCCGGCTTCTCTTTTCCTGATGGTCCATAGCGAAGCAATTTCATAATCTTGGAGCCTTTTTCTATAGTGAATTCTTAAAGCGTGAAGCCGCCATCGATGACGTGAACGGCGCCCGTCGTGAACGCCGATTCATCGCTTGCGAGATAGACCGCGAGCGCGGCGACCTCTTCCGCCGTGCCGAGCCGACCCAGCGGCTGACGCTCGACAAAGGCGCGGCGCGCTTCCTCGGTCCCGCCCCGCGCCGCGATCCGATCGTCGAGCGACGGCGTGGCGATGGTTCCCGGGCAAATGGCGTTGCAGCGAATGCGCTGGCCGATGAAGTCGATCGCGATTGACTTGGTGAGGCCGATGATCCCCGCTTTGGTCGCGCCGTAGACGAAGCGGTCGGGCGCGGCTTTGAGCGAGGAGACGCTCGACGACATATTGATGATCGAGGCGCCGCGGCCCGATTTCAGCATCGCCGGCAAAAGCGCGCGGATCACCAGATACATGCCGCGCAGATTTACATTTACGCTGAAATCCCAATCGGCTTCCGAGCAATCGAGGATCGTGCCGTGATGCACGAAGCCGGCGCAATTGAGGAGGATGTCGACCGCCCCCTGCGCCGCCGCCAGCGCCGCAACCTCGTCCTGCCTGGTCACGTCGAGCCGATGCGTCGCGATCCGGCCCGCGCCCGCTTTGCCGAGCTCGTCGAGCTTTGCCTGATTGATGTCGGTTGCCAGGACCTCGGCCCCCTCGGCCGCAAAAGCAAGCGCAGCGGCACGGCCGATCCCCTGCGCCGCGGCCGTGACCACGGCGCTCTTGCCGCGCAACCTTCCCGTCATCCAACATGCCTCCCGATCATCGATGATAGCATCCTCGCCCGCCGCCGACGAGGCTCAAGCGCCGACGCCCCAGCGCCGCGCCCAGCCGAGCCCAGCGAGCGTGCCCGCCTTGGGCCGGTATTCGCAACCGATCCAGCCGGCATAGCCGAGCTCATCGAAGAGATCGAAGAGGAAAGGAAAATGGATCTCGCCGAGGCCGGGCTCGTGACGCCCCGGGACATTGGCGATCTGCACATGGGGATAGCGGCCGAAGAGGTCGCGCGCATGCTGCGCGAGATCGCCCTCGCTGATCTGACAGTGATAGAGATCGAATTGCAACGCGACGTTGGCGCAGGCGATGCGGTCCAAAAGCGCGACCGCCATCGCGGTCGAGTTGAGAAAATAGCCGGGATTATCGCGTGCATTGAGAGGTTCGATCAGCAGCGTAACCCCATCCCGCGCCGCGCGTTCCGCCGCGCGCTTGAGATTGGCGACATAGATCGCTTCCTGCGCCGCGCGCTCGCCCATGGCGAGGCCCGCCAAGACATGGATCTGCTTCGTGCCGATTGTCCGGGCATAGCCGAGCGCCGTCTCGATGCTGGCGTCGAAATCGCGCTCGCGGCCGGGCTGCGCCGCGAGCCCGCGCTCGCCCGCGGCAACATCGCCCATCGGCGCGTTGAACAGCACCGCGGGCAGCCCGCTGCGCGCGAGCCGCGTCGCGAGTTCGGCCGCCGGAACGGCATAGGGCGATTGGAACTCGACCGCGGCGAAGCCGGCCGTCCTGGCTGCGGCGATGCGAT
>DATEKH010000199.1:0-10901 GCA_035277525.1 Allostellaceae bacterium | reverse complement strand
ATGTTCAGTTACAAGCCGGATTTCAAGCTTGTCGAAATTGCGCCACTGCTCGCCTACCAGTTCCATGTTGACGGTCACAGGTCGGGCCAGCATTGCCAAGCGCTTCAAAACCCAACACTCGATCAGATGCTTGCGATCTGTCTGCCGATGCAGCAACCGAAGCTGCAAGACCAGAAGCCGATAATCGATCGGCAAGCGCAATCGATCTCGATCAAGTCCAGGAACCTAAACGTGCGCTCGTTGTTGGCGGGCGCTCTTGGGTACAATCAGACAGGCTATGAGTCCGTCGTCGCAGGAATGCAAATCCATGTGGCACTCCCATTTGTGCACGTCGTTCGCTTCAACGGACGGTACTATTTGCACAACGGATATCATCGCGCTTATGGACTCGCAAAAGCTGGCGCGACTCATATGCCGTGCTTCTTGCGTGATGCTTCCAAGGCAGAAGACGCTGGAATCTTGCCGGAGGGGCCGGTATGGGTAACCTTTCCCCTTCGTATCCTAGAGGCCGCTAATCCGCCGACGGTTGGTCACTTCGTCGACGGTCGCGCATATGACGTAAAAATGCGGAGCGTCTCGCGATTGCTGACGGTGACCTGGGTGGAAACGGCAGTTCCAGACGAATACGATCAACTCACGCCTTAGCGTGGTGAACTTACTCCGACGCTACAAACGGGGACCGCTGGCGCGGACGAGTTCGGCGCAGGAGTACGCACGACGAGCTCGGCTCCGGTCAACTGATCGCGAAGCGGCTCGAATACGGGCAAAGTTTGCGAAGCGGATGGCTTCGTATCCGTCGAAGGTTCAATGTCTGGCATAGATGCTCCTAGCGGCGGAAGGCAGACCTAGATTACTCTAGAGTGTTAGAGCGCGTCATCTTGGATTCAAGGGTGGTGCAGCAAAATTAACGAATGGTTAATAACCTATTGGCGAATAAGGTTAATTAAGGCAGTGGATTGCGGTTTAAGCTTGGCAGAAGTCCTTCGCACGGGCCGATTATCGGACTTTGTGGCCCAGGAGGAGGCTCGCGGCATCGGCCCCGCAGATCGGCGCAAGTTTGACGCGATCATCCGCAAAGCAGTCAGATCGTCGCGACCAAAAGGTCGAAGATCGCGCTCTTCATCTCGCGGTGGTTCGAGCGGAAAGTAAACTTGTCCTTCGGCGACGCATGAATGTGTGCCGAGCGTATAGGCCGCCTCAGAGCGCGGTGGCGAGAATATTTACCGCGAGCGCGAGCACGCCGGCATTGAAGAAGAAAGCGAAAACGCCGTGCGCCAAGGTCAATTTCCGCATGGCGCGCGATGTGATTTGGACGTCGGAAACCTGACAGGTCATGCCGACGACGAAGGAATAATAGATGAAATCCCACAAATCGGGATGTTCGGTGCCGGGAAAGACCAGGCCGCCGCGGTGCCGGCCCTTGGCGCCGGGGTCGCCGTAGAAGTAATGGGCGTAGCGGATCGCGAAGGTGGTGTGGACGAAAATCCACGACACGAAGATGGTGACGCTCGAGACGAGGATCCGGCCAAGGAGCGGCGTCGGCGCGGCGCTGGCGCCCTTCTGCATCACGAAGGCGAGCGAGGCGAGACTCGCCGCCGCCGCCGTCGCGATCAGCGCGAGGATGATCCACATCTTGCTGTCTTGCTGGCTGGCGCGGTTGCTCAGCTTTTCAGGCGTCGCCCGACCGACCGCAAGCACGGTGAGCACGAGGAAGAGCAGCGCGCCGCCATCCCAGCCGATCGCGCCGCGCATCACGCGCGGCAGGAAGGCCGGCATCGCGACATAGATCAGCCCGCCCCCGAGCGCCGCGAGCGCCAGGCGAATATCGGCGAATTGGTTGCGCAAAAAGCCGAGCACGCGCGGCACGGTACCAGAAGCGCGAAGGCCCGGGAAACGGGCGGCTTCCGCCGCCCTGGCCCGTCTGGCAGCACTGCCCGGCCAAGGCTGCTAATACTTTGATAATGTTAGTTTTTTCTTGAGATTTTGCGTCTAGCCTGGAACTCTTCTCAAAGCACGGCATTGCCGTGCAAGCGAGGTCGTTCCCGATGCTGCGCCGTCAACTCGAAGGCTACCGCCTCACCACCGCCGAGATTCTCTACCACCTGCCGGATCATCCGCATTTGGTTCAGACCTTTATCTGGCAGGAATTGGATTTGGCGCCGCAATTTCCCGTGCTGCGCCGCTTCCTCGATTTCTGGACGCACAACATCGACGGCAAGCTGCATTCCGTTAAGGTGGCGCAGGCGCCGCTTATCGCGCCGCCGCGGCTGCGCTACGTTGCGACCTCGTTCAGCCTGCACTGAGTGAAGCGGCCCGCTCAGTGGCGAGCGGGAACCTCGTGCGTCTTCAAGACGCGCTCGGTCGCGGCGTCGACCTCCTCGAGGCGGATGCCGTAATACCACAGCGTTGAGAGTTGCTCGAGCACGGAATGGGTGCTCGCCTCGTCTAATAGCACGCCGTCGTGAACCGCGTGGCTCAAGACGAGGCAGCGGTCGCCTTCGAGATCGACGTCGCGGATCTGGATGTCGGGCTCGTGCCGCGCGAGATCGTATTGCCGCGCGAGCGACCGGCGGATTTCGCGATAGCCGCGCTCCTCGTGGATCGCATCGACCACCATCGCATCCACCTCGGCGTCGTCGGTGATCTTGAACAGGCGGAAATCGCGCATGACGCGCGGGCTCAGATATTGCAGCACGAAGCTCTCGTCGCGGTAATTCGCCCAGGCGTGACGCAAGGTGCCATAGGGATCGCCATTGCCCGCGATGTCGGGGAACCACGCGCGGTCTTCCTCGCTGGGATCGATGCAGATGCGCTTGATGTCGCGCATCATCGCAAAGCCGAGCGCGTAGGGATTGAGTCCCGAGAAGCGCTGATCGTCGTAGTCGGGCTGCGTTACGACGCTCGTATGCGAGTGCATGATCTCGAGGAGCGCGCCGTCGCTGATGAGCCCCTTCTCGTGCAGCCGGTTGACGATCTCGTAATGACAGAACGTGGCGCAGCCCTCGTTCATCATCTTGGTCTGCTTCTGCGGATAAAAATACTGCGAGACGTGGCGAACGATACGCACCAGCTCGCGCTGCCACGGTTTGAGGCGCGGTGCGCGCTTCTCGAGGAAGTAGAGGATGTTCTCCTCGGGCAAGCCGAGGCGCTGGCGGATCGCGGCCAATTCCTTCTCGGCAGCCTGTTTGTCGGTCGAGGCGGTCTCGCGCGCCAGCTGCGCCGTGCGCCAGATGTCGTCGTAGGTTTCCTCGGCGAAGCGCCGCCGATCCTCCTCGCGCTTCTTCTCTTCCTCGAGATTGAGCTTCGGGCGCCGCGCGTAGCGATGGACGCCGTGACTCATCAGCGCGTGCGCCGCGTCGAGCGTGCGCTCGACCTCTTCCGCGCCATGATGCTCCTCGGCATGGGCGACGTAGTCGCGCGCGAAGGTCAGATAATCGAGAATGCCGGTCGCGTCGGTCCATTGCCGGAAGAGAAAATTGTTCTTGAAGAAATGATTGTGGCCGAAGGCTGCATGCGCGACCACGAGCGTCTGCATCGCCATGGAGTTCTCCTCCATGATGTAGGAGATGCAGGGGCTCGAATTGATGACGATCTCATAGGCAAGGCCCTGATAGCCGTGGCGGTAGAGCGCTTCCTCGCGCGCGAAATGCTTGCCGAAGCTCCAGTGCCGGTACATCAACGGCAGCCCGACCGAGGCATAGGCGTCGAGCATCTGCTCCGAGGTGATCACCTCGATCTGGTTGGGATAGACGTCGAGGCCGAGCTCCTTGGTCGCGATCTCCTCGACCGCGTCATAGACCCGGCGCAGCTTGTCGAAATCCCATTCCGGCCCCTCGAACAGGAGCTTGTCGTCGCCGACCAGCGAATTGCGCCGCGTCGCTTCAGGCATGCTCGCGGTCCTTGGCGAAGAGATCGTGGAACACCGGATAGATCTGGGACGGATCGGCCACCTTGCGCATGGCGAAATTCGCGTGCTGCGGCGCGATCGCCGCATAGGTGCGCCAGAGATCGGTCGGCGGCGAGGGGAAACCGTGGCGCAGCGTCGCCTCGGCGCCGACCTCGATATAGGCGAAATACTGGCTCAAGGGCAGGATCTCGCCGCCCAGGAGCTGGCTGCAGCGGTCGCTGTCCTCGGAATAATTGTCGCCATCCGAGGCTTGCGCCGCGTAGATGTTCCAATTGTCGGGATTGTAGCGCTGGCGCACGACGCGCAGCATTTCCTCGAGCGCGGTCGAGACGATCGTGCCGCCGGTCTCGCGGCTGTGGAAGAACGTGTCCTCGTCGACTTCCTGCGCGTTCGAGGTGTGGCGGATGAAGACGAGATCGACGGTCTTGTAGCGGCGAGTCAAAAAGACGTGCAGCAGCAGGAAGAACCTCTTGGCGAGATCCTTCATCGCCTCGGTCATCGAGCCCGACACATCCATGAGGCAGAACATCACCGCTTGAGTGTTGGGCTTGGGCACGCGGTCGAAGCGGTTGTAGCGCACATCGACCGGATCGATATAGGCGAAACGGCGCGCGCGCTGCCGCGCGGCCTCGAGATCGAGCCGCGCCTGCGCCGCGCCTTCGGCATCGTCCGCCTCTTCGGCGGTTTTGGCGAGCTGCTCCAGCGCCTCGAGGTCGACCGGGCTCGGGCGATTGAGGGAAATGCGGCGCGCCAGGCTGTTGCGCATGGTGCGGCGGATGTTGAAATTCGCCGGCGTGCCGTCGATCGAATAGCCGGCGCGGGTGAGCTGCGTCGCCTCGCTGTTCTTGAGCCGCGTCTTGACGAGGTTGGGGAGCTCCAGATCCTCGAACAGCAGATCGAGGAACTCCTCTTTCGAGAGCATGAACTCGAACGCGTCCTGCTCGCCATTGTCCTCGGGGCTCGCCTGGCCGCGCCCGCCGCCCGCGCCCGATTGCGGCCGCTCGATGCGGTCGCCGGCAACGAATTTCTTATTGCCCGGAACGACGTATTCGCGCTTGCCGCCGCGCGAGGCGCTGTGGATCACGGGCTCGGAAATGCCCCGGGTCGGGATCGAGACTTTCTCGCCGCCCTCGCCCTCGCCGAGCTTGCGGCGCTTCAGCGCGTCGGCGATCGCGTCTTTGACTTCGTGCTTGGCGCGCTCGATGAAGCGTTGCCGATTGGCGAGACTCTTGCCCTTGGGATTGGGCCGGCGGTCGATGATGTTCATCGGGCGCTAAGCGCTCCTTCGCGACGGTCTATCCAGCCTTGTTGACCCGCATGTACCACTCGACCAGCCGGCGCACTTGGCGCGGCGTGTAGCCGCGCGAGGTCATGCGCTCCAAGAAGTCGTTGTGCTTCTTTTCGGTCTCGCTGTCCTTCTTGGTGCCGAAGCTGATCACCGGAAGCAAATCCTCGACCTGGCTGAACATGCGCTTCTCGATGACTTCGCGCAGCTTCTCATAAGACGTCCAGGATGGGTTCTTGCCCTTGTTCGCGGCACGCGCACGCAGCGCGAACTTCACGACCTCGTTGCGGAAGTCCTTGGGGTTGGCGATCCCCGCCGGCTTCTCGATCTTCGACAGCTCCTGATTCAAGAGTTCGCGATCCATCAGCTGCCCCGTGTCCGGATCCTTGTAGTCCTGATCCTCGATCCACGCATCGGCATAGGCGACATAACGGTCGAACAGATTCTGCCCATAGTCGCCGTAAGACTCAAGATAGGCCTTTTGGATCTCGTTGCCGATGAACTCGGCATAGCGCGGAGCAAGCTCGGCCTTAATGAAGGCGAGAAGCTTTTTCTCCTGCTCCTCCGGGAACTGCTCGCGCCGGATCGACTGCTCGAGGATGTACATCAAATGGACGGGGTCGGCCGAGACTTCCTGCGTGTCGTAGTTGAAGGTGCTGGAGAGCACCTTGAACGCGAAGCGCGTGGAAAGGCCGGTCATGCCCTCATCGACGCCCGCGGCGTCGCGGTATTCCTGCACCGTGCGCGCGCGCGGATCGGTGTCCTTGAGGCTTTCGCCATCATAGGCGCGCATCTTCGAGTAGAGATTCGAATTCTCATGCGGCTTGAGGCGCGACAGGACGCAGAACCGCGCCAGCATGTCGAGCGTGCTCGGCGCGCAGGGAGCGTTCGAGAGCTCGCTGCTGGCAAGCAGCTTCTCGTAGATGTGCATCTCCTCGGTCGAGCGCAGGCAATACGGCACCTTGATCACGCAGATGCGGTCGATGAAGGCCTCGTTGTTGCGGTTGTTCTTGAAGCCTTGCCACTCCGCCTCGTTCGAATGCGCGAGGATGATGCCCTGGAAGGGAATGGCGCCGATATTCTCGGAGCCGATGTAGTTGCCTTCCTGCGTCGCGGTCAGCAGCGGGTGCAGCATCTTGATCGGCGCCTTGAACATCTCGACGAATTCGAGGATGCCCTGGGTCGTGCGGTTGAGACCGCCCGAATAGGCATAGGCGTCGGCGTCGTTCTGCGAGAAGAATTCGAGTCGGCGGATATCGACCTTGCCGACGAGCGAGGAGATGTCCTGATTGTTTTCATCGCCCGGCTCGGTCTTCGCAATCGCGATCTGCCGCAGCCGCGAGGGGTGGACGCGCACCACCGTGAATTTCGACACATCGCCGCCGAACTCGTCGAGGCGTTTGAGCGCCCAGGGGCTGACGAGACCGGTCAAGCGACGCTTCGGGATCTTGTACTGTTTCTCGAGCGTGTCGCCCATGGTCGCGGGGTCGAAGAGACCCAACGGGCTCTCGAAGATCGGGCTCATTTCCTTGCCCGCCTTCAAGACGTAGATCGGCAATTTCTCCATCAGGAGCTTCAAGCGCTCTGCGAGCGAGGATTTGCCGCCGCCGACGGGACCCAAGAGATAGAGAACCTGCTTGCGCTCTTCGAGCCCCTGCGCGGCATGGCGGAAATAGCCGACGATTCGCTCGATCGTCTCTTCCATGCCGTAGAAGTCGACGAAGGATGGATAGACCCGGATGGTCCGGTTCATGAAGATGCGGCCGAGACGCGAATCGATGGAGGTATCGACCATCTCGGGCTCGCCGATCGCGGCGAGCATGCGCTCGGCGGCGGTCGCATAGGCCATCGGCTCGCGCGCGCAGGCCTTGAGGTAATCCTCAAGCGACATCTCGGCTTCTTTTTGCGTGTCGTATTGCTTGGCAAAAAGCCCGAAAACGCCGTCCAGATTATTCATGCTCCACCTCCGCCCGACGCATGTGCAAGTCCAAGGCCATCCTATCGATCTTCATCTCAAATCGTTTAAGACTCATTAACCATAACAACCTGCCAGCCGCCGGAACCGTGCGCGGTGGGCACCCAGACCGGGGCGCCAACCGGAAAAATTCGCGCCGAGTCGCGCTTTTGCTGCCGAGGGGCTATCTCTTGAAATCGGGTTCGCGACCGCACATGGCAAGAGGCAAAGATGCGCGCAAAAAACCCGGTGCCGCGCGGATTTCGATGGCTCCGACCGCCGCTGGTCGAAGCGGATACTCGCTGTTGCGAATCTCACAATAGATATTCGACCATATCTACCCCTAAAATGATTGCTCAAAAAAATGGCAAAAGTAAGTTTTATGCTCCTGCGGGGGCGGGAAGAGGACACAAACCGGCTCGATTGTCGCCGCGAATGCGAGGCAAGCGATGAACCTCAGCGAGGAATTCACCGGCACGATGCCGGTACGCGAGCAGCACCGCTTCGAGCCCGCAGCGCTCGAACTGTGGATGAAGGAGCACGTCGCGGATTTCGTCGGGCCGATCGCGATCGAGCAATTCAAGGGCGGCCAGTCGAATCCGACCTACCGCGTGACGACGCCGCGCCGGCGCTACGTGCTCCGCCGCAAGCCGCCCGGCAAGCTTCTTCCCTCGGCGCATGCGGTCGACCGCGAGTTTCGCGTCATCGCCGCGCTCGCCACGGCGGATTTCCCGGTCGCCCGCAGCCATGCCCTGTGCATGGACGAGCGGGTGATCGGCACCGCCTTCTACATCATGGACTATGTCGAGGGCCGGGTATTCTGGGATCCGACCTTGCCCACGCTCGAGCGCGCCGAGCGGCGAGCGATCTATGAGGCGATGAATGGCACCATCGCCCGGCTTCACGGTCTCGACTACGCGGCCCTGGGTCTTGGCGATTATGGCCGGCCGGGCAATTACGTCCTGCGGCAGATCGATCGCTGGACGCGGCAGTACCGCGCCTCCGAAACGGAAAAGATCGAGGCGATGGATCGGCTGATCGAGTGGCTGCCGCAGCACGCGCCCGCGGACGAGACGCCGACGATCATCCATGGCGATTTCCGCATCGACAATGTGATCTTCCATCCGACCGAGCCGCGGGTTCTCGCCGTGCTCGACTGGGAATTGTCGACGCTCGGCAATCCGCTCGCGGATTTCGCCTATCACATGATGCTGTGGCGATTGGCGCCCGACACCTATCGCGGGCTCGCGGGCTTCGACCTGCCGACGCTCGGCATTCCGACCGAAGCCGAAGGCTGCGCGCTTTACCGCCGGCGAACCGGACGAGACTCGCTGCCGCATTGGAACTTCTACATCGCCTTCAACATGTTCCGGCTGGCCGCGATCCTCCAAGGCATCATGGGACGAATCCGCGAGGGCACGGCCGCGAGCCAGCGTGCGCTCGATTCGGGCCGGCGCGCCCGCGCCATCGCCGAAGCCGGCTGGCAACAGGTCGTGGCGATGCCCGGCTGAGCCGCCCGGTCGACCGCGCCGGGCGAAGGCGTTTGCGGTATGGTCACAGCAACGGCGCCGCGAAGCGCCGGCCGAAAGAGGAGGAGATTGAGCTTGGCGACATCATCTTCGTTCAACCCCGTCGAAGCGACGATTGACGACATTCACGCGGCCTATCGCGCGGGCGCGCTGACGGCGCGCCGCCTGGTCGAGCTCTATCTCGAGCGGATCGAGACCTATGACCGCCGCGGCCCGGCCATCAACGCGCTGATCTCGCTCAACCCGAAAGCGCTCGCTGAGGCAGATCGACTCGACGCCGCGCGCGCGGCTTCCGGCTTCGTCGGCCCGCTGCATGGCATACCGGTGATCTTCAAGGACCAGGCCGATGTCGAAGAAATGCCGACGACGCTCGGCTCGATCCTCTTCAAGGATTACCGGCCCGGCCGCGATTGCTTCGTCGCGGCGAAGCTGCGCGCGGCGGGCGCGATCCTTTTGGGCAAGGCGACCCTCGGCGAGCTCGGCGCCGGCGACACCCATGGCTCGCTCTTCGGCTCGACGCGCAATCCTTATGATCCGACGCGCACGGTCGGCGGCTCGTCCGGCGGACCGGGGGCGAGCGTCTCGGCGAATTTCGCCACCGTCGCCATCGGCCAGGAGGGGCTCGCGTCGATCCGTCGGCCCGCCATCTGGAACGGGATCGCCGGCATGCGGCCGAGCATCGGGCTTGTCAGCCGCAGCGGCGTCTATGGCGGCTGGCCGTCGATGAACGGCTCGCTCGGCCCGATGGCGCGCACCGTGACCGACCTGGCGAAGCTTCTCGACGTCATGGTCGGCTACGATCCCGAAGATCCCTCGACCGCGCACGGGGTCGGGCACGCGCCCGCGAGCTATGCCGGCTTGCTCGACCGCACCGCGCTGAAAGGCGCGCGGCTCGGCATTTTGCGCGAGCCTATGGGTCTCAAGACGGAGCCGGGCTCAGAGGATTACGCCAAAGTCGATGCCGTCTTCGGTCGCTCGGTCGCGGAATTGCGCGAGGCGGGCGCCGAGATCGTCGAACCCGTGGTGATACCGGACCTCCAAGCTTTGCTCGCGCAACGCTCGTTCAGCGCGGCCGAGAGCGACGAAAGCTTCAAGCGCTATTTCGCGCGCGGCGCCAACCCGCCTTTCGCCTCGCGCGCGGAGGCGATCGCCTCGCCGCTCTTTGCGCAATTGCTCAAGCCGACGCGCGACCGCTGGCTCAGAACCGGTTCGGAGGAGCGCTATCACGCCTCGCTCAAGGCGCGGGACACGCTGATGACCAATCTCTTAAAGGTAATGGCCGATCACCGCCTCGATGCGATCGTGCACAAGGCGGTCGAGCATCAGCCGACCCTGATCGAAGAAGGCATCAAGCCGCCCTATACCGACCAGAAGGGTGCGCCGCACATCAACACCTTCTTGGCGGCTGTTCCATCGGTCGTCGTGCCGGCCGGCTTTACGGCCGATCAGCTTCCGGCCGGCATCACCTTCCTCGGCCGGCCCTACACGGACGCGGCGATGCTGAGTCTTGCTTATTCTTACGAGCAGGCGACGCATCACCGCCGCCCGCCGCCGACAACGCCGTGACCGGCGGCCGGCAGCCGCGCTATTCCCCTTTCGGGCGCAGCTTCAGCGAGGCCGAGTTGATGCAATAGCGCAGGCCGGTGGGCCTCGGTCCGTCGGGAAAGACGTGGCCGAGATGCGCCTCGCAGCGGCTGCACATGACCTCGGTGCGCTCCATGAAGAAGCTGCGGTCGGTCTCGGTCTCGACCTTGTCGGCGCCGATCGGCTGCGTGAAGCTCGGCCAGCCCGAGCCCGAATCGAATTTCGTGTCCGAAGCGAACAGCTCCTGGCCGCAGCACACGCAGACATAGGTGCCGGGCGTGTGCTCGTTCCAATAGGCGCCGGTGAAAGCGCGCTCCGTGCCTTTTTTCCGCGCGATGCGGAATTGCTCGGGCGTCAGCGCCGCCTGCCATTCCGCGTCCGATTTGACGATTTTGTCGTCCGCCGCCTTGCTCATCGCTTGCCTCCGCCCGCCGGGCCGCCGCTTCGCATCGCGCACGACGCACCGGCTGGCGCATGATAGCGCGCGCGGCGGCCTTCCGCGACATGCTATGATCGGTCGCCGAAGGGAGGGGAGCGGGGCATGGCGGAAAGCGATCCGGTCGAGCGTTATCGCGACATCGAGCGTTATCGCAGCAATCTTCAGGGCGAGATCGACAGCGCCGCGCTCTACGGCGCCATGGC
>DATEKH010000198.1:0-18633 GCA_035277525.1 Allostellaceae bacterium | reverse complement strand
CAGCAGCTGAGCCTCATCGCCGAAGAGATCAAGGACAAGACCTATCTCTTGCAGAAAGGCCTCATCCCCAAGCCCGAGGTGCTGCAATTGCAGCGCAACGCGGCCCAGATCGAAGGCCAGATGAATCAGAACGTCACCGAGATCGCGCGCGCCAAGCAGAGCATCGGCGAAACCCAGCTGCGCATCTCGGAGCTGCGCACCAACCGCGTCAACGAGGCCTCGAAAGAGCATAACGACGCGCTGAAAGACCTGCTCGACAACACCGAGAGGATGCGCGCGGCGCGCGACGTGCTCGATCGCACCGTGGTGCGCGCGCCCCTGGACGGAACCGTGATGGAGCTTGCCGTGCACACGATCGGCGGCGTGGTCTCGCCGGGCGCCACGCTGATGGAGATCGTGCCGAGCGGCGATAAGCTCGAAGTCGAGGCGAAAGTGCCGGTCAAGGATATCGAGCATGTGCGCGCCGGGCTCGAGGCGCAGCTGCGGCTCGTCAATTACAGCCAGCGCGACACGCCGACGCTCGACGGCACGGTGAGCTGGGTCTCGGCCGATCGCGTCGATGATCAGAAAGCCGGCGATTCCTATTACACGGCGCGCATCCAGGTCGACGGCAAGCAGCTCGCCTCGATGCCGCAGGTGAAGCTCTATCCCGGCATGCCGGTCGAGGCCATGATCCTCGGCAGCAAGCGCACCGCGCTCGACTATCTTTTGGGCCCGGTCAACCGCACCTTCGCGCGCGGCATGCGCGAGAATTGAAAGTTGGAATTGCCCCCTCCGCCGCGCAGCGATGGGAGGGTGAGGTGGTGCTCGCAACTGATACCCACCTCTGAGTACCGCGCGAGCGCCTCACACCAGCTCGAACTCCATCACCGCGACCGGCGCCGTGAAATAGGCGCGCCGGAACGAGGCGAGGTCGCCGAACCGCGTTTGCGGCAGGGTGCGATAGCACAGCTGCACACGGCAGGGGCGCTCATCGAACGGGTAGGGATCGAACGCGACCTTGCGCGCACTCTGCGGCGTCATGGCGAGGCGCACGCCTTCGCTGCGCGCCGCGGCGTAAGAGAGCGGCACCGGCTCGATGTAATCCTCGACCGGATCGGCGCAGCAGAAATAGAGGCCGAGCAGGTCCCAGACCTGCAGCAGCCGGTAATTGGTCCAGACCTGCGCCGGATCGAACGCCTTGCGCTCGCGCTCCTGGCGCGCCTCGTTGGCGGCGATGAAGCTCTCGACCGCAGGCGACAGCGTGCGGATGGCGTTTTGCGGATGCTTGATGGTCTCGTAGCGCGCGCGCCACAACCCGGTGCGGTGCATGCCGACGAGGAGCCCGGAATAGGGATCGGTCGCGGCGAGCCAATCGATGCACCACTGATAGGCGGCGAGCTGCATCTCGGTGGTCGGGATTTGGCGAAATTCGGGCGTCTCGCCGCTCGCCATGAGCTCGGGCGCGGTCTCGTATCTGAGCCAGCCATAGTCGTGAAACGCCGCGGCGCGCGCGACCGAATCATAGGGCTCGGGGCGCGCCGCAAGCGAATTGCCCCAATGCGCGCCGAGCTGTCCGACGAGCCGCGAATGGTCGGTCTGGCCGATGAGCAGCAAGCGGCCGTCCGGCTCTTTGCGAACGATCATGGCGCACCTCCTTTCGCGAAGATCGCGAGAGCGAAGCCTAGCACAAAGTTCCGGAGGAGGCCGACAAAGCCTTTGCCTTCAATGCCGGGCGCGGCATAATTCCGTGTCCGGCGCGGCGAGAGGCGGCCGCCTGTCCATTCATAAGCCATTGGGGAGCATCATGTCCGAGCCGATCTGGAGACAATTTCTCACCGAGCGCGACAAGGCCGTGTTCGACGCCGCCGGCTATGGCGCGCGGCAAGGCTTCGGCAAGAAGCCGGCGCTGCTCATCATCGACGTCAATTACGCGTTTTGCGGCGAGCGGCCGGAGCCGATCCTCGAATCGATCAAGAAATGGCGCAATTCCTGCGGCGAGGAGAGCTGGGTCTCGGTCGGCTATATCCGGAAGCTGATCGACGCCGCGCATGAAAAGGGGCTGCCGGTGATCTACACCACCGGCTTCGGCCGCGACGATGGCTGGGATGCCGGCAGCTGGTCGTGGAAGAATTCGCGCAATAGCGAGCGGCCGCGGGCAACCGGCGTCAATCGCGACGGCAACGACATCGTCGACGAGATCGCGCCGGCGCCGCAGGACGTCGTCGTCCGCAAGCAGAAGCCGAGCGGCTTCTTCGGCACCAACATGCTGAGCTATCTCGTGCTCTTGGGCTGCGACAGCGTCATCGTCACCGGCACGACGACGAGCGGCTGCGTGCGCGCGACGGTGCTCGACGCCTTCAGCAACAATTTCCACGTCGCGCTTGCCGAGGAAGGCTGCTTCGACCGCTCGCAGGCGAGTCACGCGATCAATCTCTGCGACATGCACGCCAAATATGCCGATGTCGTGACAACCGACGAGGTGCTGGCCTATTTCGGCTCGCTGCCCTCGGGGCTCTTCAACCTGCCCAAGGGTACGCCGGGCGCGCGGCTCTGACGCGACGACGCGGTGCCGCGCGGCGCCCGGTTTCTACGACGTCGAGGACGAGGCCATCGCGCGCATCCTTGCTTGGATGGGCGCATGACGGCGCCGCGGAGGGTGCGCGGCGCCGCTCAAGTACTGCGGGAAGTTTTACGCTTCAGGCGATCGGGCGCCGTCGGCGGATCACCAGCCCGAGCATCAGCAAGCCGCCGGCGACGAGCGCGAGGGAGCCCGGCTCGGGTACATTGACGCGCTTGGTGATGATAAAGCTCGTGGTCTGACCCTCGGCGAGCGCGCCCAGATCCCAGGTGAGATAAGCCGCGGCGTCGCCGGTGATCGGACCGGTAGCGTCGTTATAGATGTCGTTCGCGATGTCGCTCAGCACGTCGGCGGTGAGACCGAGATCCCATTCGAGTGGCGCCTTCGAGCCCGACATGGTGCCGTTCTTGACGATGGGCGTGCAGCCGCCCGCGGTGCCGGCGACGGTCGTCACCGTGCCGCCGCTGACGCTGGTGGTGCCGCAACTGTTGCCGCCGCCATCGCTGCCATCAGGATGGAAGTTGAAATAGTCCGAGAACAGCAGATCGGTGATGCCGTAGCTGTTGTCGTTGGTGAACTGGAAGGCCTCGGTCAGCCCGCCGGAGAACACGGTGGTGGTGATGAGGAGGTTGAGGCCGTTGAGCGCGATCTTCGATGTCCCGACATTGCCGCTGACGCTGATGTCGCTGGTTACCTGCCAAGCGCTGCCGATGTGGTTGGCATCCAGCGTGCCGCCGTCGAGCCAGGGCGAGATCAGATTATATGAATTGCCCGAACCCACATTCCTCGTCGCGCCGGCGCTGTCGATGTAGCTGTAGGAAACACCCGGAGCATTGTCGCCGGAGAGCGCGTCGAGGCTCTGCACGTAGCTGCTCGGTTGGCTCGAGGGGAACCAGCTATCCGACCAGCCATAGGCGCTTTGGCAATAGGTCTGGCCGCCGCCATTGATCGGCAAAAGCGAGATCGCAGGGTTTCCGCCGGCGCCTAGGGCGGCATTGGAGAGGCAAGGGCCGACAACATTGGCCTTGGCCGGCGCAGCGAAGGCGGCAACCAGGCCCAACACGCCGAGAACGACAGGCAGCACGCGCTTGATATTCGTCATCACCAATCCCGCACAATTGACCACGCCATGACCGGATCGCGCCGCCGACGGGACGGGAGGGAAGGGCGCGGGTTGCGCCGCTCTCGCTCTCGCGTTTCGTCCTGCGTTCGATCCACCGCGGGACGAAAGCATAGAATTTTAGTTAATTGAAAGAATATTCGTTGGCATGTACGGCATTTTTTCTTAATTTTTATTTAGATTTTATTAACCATAATACCGACAACCGCGCTCGCCGCGGCCCGGCGGCGCAGTTGGGCGCGGGGCCGCGCCGGGCGCGTTGATCTTGACGCAGAGGGCTTGTAGCGTCGGCGCCTTTATAGCCAAGCCGTGCAACCTTCGACGTTCACCGTCCGTTGTCATGCAACCGCGCGTTTCAGCCTCGCGTTCCTCCACCTCGCTCCGCAATCGAGCATCTATGACGGATTACTGGTGCCGGTTCGTCGATTCCCGCGGCCGGATCTACGCCTCGGAGAAGCTGGTGGCGCGCGACGATGCGGAAGCGATCGCCAAGGCGCGCGAGATCCCCTTGCGCAGCAGCGGCGACAGCTTCGAGCTGTGGGACGGCAAGCGGCATGTCGATCTCGAGCATCCGCGCGCGCCGGCGCATAACGGGTGAGTCGCGACGGTTGTCCATCGCATGTTGGTCGGAACCCATGGTTGAATGAGGCGTTGAGGCCGGTGACGAAATCGGAGGAAAAGCGCGTGGCAAGTCTCGGAAAAACGGCGCATCTCGCTCTCGTCTTGGCGGGGGGATTGGCGCCGGCGAGCTGCGTTGTTGCTCCGCCGCGGGGCGAGGTGGCGTTCGGCTACAGCGACGGCTACTGGGATCGCGGCCATCATTGGCACGGCTGGGCGAGCGCCGACGAGGCCGCGCGGTTTCGCTCCTCCGATCGCGGTCACTATTACGACCGGCCCCACACCTCCGACAGGGACCAGGGCTGGCGCGACAACGACCAATATTGGCATCATTAAACTGAACCCCGGCCGATCCGCCGATCCAGACGGTTGCGTCGAATCGGATCGATCGCGTTATCATGCGGCGAGCACAGGGCGTGGGGGGCATGCATGTATCGTGCGATCGTGATTCTCGCCATCGGTCTGGTCGTGCTGGCCTTCGTCGATGCTTTGACCGGCGGGCGCGGCGCACGGCGGATCGAGCGGGTGGCGAAGATTCGCTGGGGGCGGTTTCTCTATCATTGCGGTCTCGGCTTTGCGGTTCTCTGGCTCGCCTTCATCGTGTGGCTGGTTTATCCCCGCGTGCTCGCGCCCGTCATCATTCATGCGCCCTTGCCGGCGGCGACGTGCACCGGGCCGACTCTCGACCGCGATTGCCGGCTGGCGATTCTCAAGGCCGTGCGCAATGGCAGCCTCGCGCCGGATAAATTTGTCGCGCCGACATTCGGTCTGATCCTGAGACGGGCCGAATACCCGGCGATCGTCGGTTTCTTGCCGCTCGGACTCATGCTGCTGATCGGCGCGATCCGCGCGCTGCGCGTGCCGAAAAGCGACCGGCTGGCGCTGCGCTGAGTTTCGTCGCGAGCCTGCGGGCTTGCATTGCGATGCCCGGAGCGGTTAGCTGGCGACGATGGGCAACGCCTATGATCGCGTCGAGAACGGCGTCGCCCATATCGGGTTCTGCATCCTCGGGCCGTGTCGCGGCAATTTCCTCAGACGCTCGTCGCCACGCTGCCTCTGGTCGCCAACACCGCGCATGAGGCCGGGCTGGCACCTGGCAGGCGATCGACGACATCAAGCACATGAAAGGCCAGACCATCGAGACGCTGAGCCCCGAGCAGCATGCGCTGTGGACGAAGCGCATCGAGCCGGTGATCGCGAGCTGGGAGAAGAGCACGCCCAACGGCGCGCATGTGCTCGCAGCCTTCCGGCAACAGGTCGCCGCGATCCGGTCAGGGTCGTGAGGGGTGGCGGAAGCGGGCGGGCCGCAGCCTGCGAAAGAGCCTGCTGAAATTCGCCGGGGTTCGGATCGGGTCGCGCTGATTGGACGCAGCCGCCGCTCCGGAGGCGTATGGCAATTCGGCACGCGCGGGCGGCGAAACCCTCTCCGCCAATCGATCTCGAAGGTGATGCGAGAGACGCAGCGCGAGCGCTGCAATCATCAAGGTTGGATTTGCGTGGCTGCCGGTTGGAAAAACCGAACTTCCCGCAATAAAAAGCCCGTCCACTCCGTGCACCTGGCAATCGGCGTTGACAACGCCGTATCGCGGATCGCTGGCCATGCGGGTTGCGCCAATTGGATGGCACCCATCGACGAACTCGGCCTCCTCATAACGCCCGTGTTCCACCCAATCGGCAAGGCGTATCGGAGGGAGACGAAGGCGGCGAAATTCCATGGCGATAATCCGAGCGAGCGCGGCCTGGGATGCTCTTTCCTTCGGCCCGATGCGCCAATCGATGGCCGTAATCGGCAGCCCCAGCCAATCGCGTCGTTCGGACAAGCGGATACGGCTGTCGGGATCCGGCGTCTGCTCGGAGGCGACAAGAAAGCCGATCCGGTCAACCTTGCGTTTCACGCGCCGGCCCGCGGCATGCGAGACCGCTCCGGCGACGAACAGGGGTAGCTGAGAGGCGACCTGCCAACCGTCGTGCAGAGGCTGCGCGCGCGGCCCTGCGACCAAGCGTTTCATCGCGAAGAATGGATCGTCGTCCGCAACGACCTCGAATGGCCAGGCGGCCGCGTTCAACAAGCCCTCGCTCCGTTGATACGCGGGACTGAGCTTAAATCCGTGATCGAACAAACAGCGGCCGCGCGGCGTATTGCGTCGATGCGGTCCGAAGATGCGGCGAAATTGCGCGGCGTGGCGGTTATCGATCCTGGCGATGAGATTCAAATCTCGCGGATGGTCCATGAAATAACGTCCGACCACGTCGTGCTGGTTGCCGACGCCATTCGGCGCAACGCGGTTGGAGTAGAGCAAAATGCGCGCATTTTCGATCCCGCCTGCCGCCAGAACGAAGGCACGCGCGCGCACGATCCCGCGCCTGCGCGCGGCATCCGAGATTTCCACCGATTCAATGTGGCGGAGGCTCGCATCGGTGTTCAAATGCGTGACCGTCGCATGGATGATAATTCGCAAGTTCCAGTTTTGGCGCGTCAGCAGCGCGGCGCCAAAGTGCGGCGGCGGTAGAGAACTTGTCCAGTGCGCCTCGCGCAGCCTCGGATCAAGCCCGGGCTTCGACACGCGATTGTGAAACCCTCGCTCTGCGTCACGGGCTGCGCGCTCTTCGTAGGGCGCGATGCGCAGAAGTTCCGCTGCGCGATCAAGATAGGGTTTGACGATCTCGCCGCCGATCGGCCAACCCGAGAACGGGGCCCATGAGCGCGCCTCATAATCGATGTCATCAAACGCCACGCACCGACCCGTCCACACGGCGGAGGTGCCGCCGAGTACCCTTGCGCGCTGGTTCATCGACAAAGGCGTTCCGATGTAAATGCAGGTGTTCAGCGCATCGGAGCTGGGCTCGGGCTCGATCCCGCCGCTTTCGACGATCAAAATGCGGAGCTTGCTCTCGCGCAGCTCCTCCGCAATGACGTAGGCAGCGGGGCCGCTGCCAATGATACAAAGATCGGCTTCAAGGGGCGCAACGAGGTCAACGCCGGCCAAGTCCTCGACAGCCACAATCAACCCTCCCCTGACAGGCGATGAAGCTCGACAATTGCGGTGTTGAATTTCGGCGTACCGCCGCGAGCGTCGTTAGATCATTCGCTTGTCGCTCTCCTCCAACGCAATGACCTCGCGAGCTTTCGCCCGTGCCGAGCGATTGCGCTCAATTGTCGGGCCGTAGACGCGCTGCGGCCAGAATTGTTCTAGGGCGAGGAAATGCTCGGCATCCCTCGATGATAGCCGATTTCGCGCAGTCTTGTGGCATGCGCATCGCAATGACATCAAGTCGAGAAATAGTTTCTGCCTCAATTTTATCTATATTCGACTCCTGAGAGTGATGGGATGTTTCGCGATGGTGTTCCTCGCCGCGCAAGCCATTTTCTGGGTTCATATCGCGATCATCGCGTTCAACGTCTTTGGCTTGATCGCGATCCCGCTCGGGGTTTGGCTCGGCTGGGCCTTCATCCGGGTGCCGTGGTGGCGGCTCCTTCACCTGGCGGCGCTTCTCGTCGTCGCGCTCCAAGCCGTGCTCGGGCGCGCCTGCTTTCTCACCCTTTGGGAAAGCGATCTCGCCGCGCGCGCGGGCGAGACCAGCTCGAACCTTCCGCTCATCCAAGAATGGATCGCGCGGCTGGTGTTCTGGCCGTTGCCGATCTGGATGTTCGCGCTGTTCTACGTAGCAATCTTTCTCTACGTGGTCGCGCTCTGGGTGCTCGTGCCGCCGCGATGGTCGCGGCGCTTGGCGCGTTGATCCTCCGGCGCAATTACACGCGCGGCGGTGAGGCCGCGCCCTCGCGCTGCGCTCTTGCCGCATATTCGGCCAAGGCGAGCCCATGTCCTTCGAGCAGCCGTTTCAAATGCAGCTCGCTCTCTTTCTCGGCTAAGCGGAGAAAGATTTACGACAGCTCTTGGCACTCCTTCGGCGTGAGCATCGCTTCCCTCCTGATGAGGTGCTTCACCTCATCGCTCGGAAAGGTGCCAGCCCGGCGACGCTCGCGCGGTGATGTGGATCACAATTCGGCGGCGCCGGTGCCGCAAGCGAAGTTGCGCTCGCGGCCGGCGTTCGAGGCGCTTCGCAAGGAGATCGATTGGGACGAATTTGGTGAGCCCGGCGGGAATCGAACCCGCGACCCCTTGATTAAAAGTCAAGTGCTCTACCGGCTGAGCTACGGGCTCTTTGGGAAGGCCGCACCATAGAGGCGGCGCGCCCGAGGGTCAATCTTCGCCGGCGGCGCCGGCCGCGGTCATTCTGAAGCGGCGCCGCTCAGGGCGGCGCTTCGAGCACGATCTCGGGCAGGGGCGTGCTCGCCGGCTCGCGCTCGAAGGCGGCGATGCGCGCGCGATAGAGCTCGTAGAGCGGCGCGAGCTCGGCGTTGAATCCCTCGCAGCGGGCGATGAGCGTGCGCGCCTCGTCCCAATCGCGGGCGCGATACGCGGCGAGCATCTCGACATGACGCGCGCGAAAATCGAGAAATGCCGGATCGGCGCCGAGCGTCGCATCGCCCAGCAGCGTGAAGACGCGGACCTCCTCGCGCTTGCCCTTCACCGCGACGATGTCGAGCTCGAGCGTGGCAAAGCCCGGGATCAGGCGCTCGGTCTCCTCGCCGATGACGATCGGGACGCCGTAGACCTTCGACTCGCCCTCGAGCCGCGAGGCGAGGTTGACCGCGTCGCCGATCACCGAATAGTTGAAATGGGTGTCCGAGCCGAGATTGCCGACGATGCAATCGCCGGTGTTGATGCCGATGCCGGCTTCGAGACGGACATTGAGCCGCTCGCCGCCCGCGAGCAGCACGGCCGAGGCTTCGCTGGCAAGATCGGAATTGAGCGCGCCGAGCGCCTGACGCATGGCGAGCGCCGCCTCGCAGGCGCGCCGCGCATGGTCCTTCTCGGTGACCGGCGCGTTCCAGAATGCCATCACGCAATCGCCCATATATTTGTCGATCGTGCCGCCGGTCTTGAAGATCGCCTCGGTCATGCGCGTCGTGAAGCGATTGACGATCTCGGTGATGGCGTCGGGCCGCGATTTGCATTTCTCGGCCACCGAGGTGAAGCCGCGAATGTCCGAGAACAGAAAGCTCATCTGGCGCAGCTCGCCGCCCAGCCGCAGCTTCGACGGATCCTTGACCAGCTCCTCGATCAGGCTCGAGGGCAGATAATGGCTGAAGGCATGGCGCACGCGGCGCTTTTCCGATTCGGTTTGCAGCTGGTTGAGCAGCGACGCGCTCAAATAAACCCCGAGCGCGACGATCGAGGGATAGAGCGGATCGAAGATCAGGTGGAGCTGCGAGAACGCGTACCAGGACAGCGCGAAGGCGGCGAGGAACACCGCGCCGGTGAACACCGCGCTCATCGCCGCGCCGAAGCGCGGCAGCCCGAAGATGAGCGCAGCGCCCAGCAGCACGAGATAGATGAGCTCGGCGCCCGCCGCCCAATCGGGCCGCTCGAGGAAATTCTGCAGAATGATCTGCTCGGCGATCTGCGCGTCGAGCTCGGTGCCGAGCACGCCGACGCTCAAAGGCGTGGCTTTGAGATCGCCAAGCCCCGCCGCGCCGGCGCCGATGAAAACGATCGAGCCGCGCACCGCATTGAGCGGCACGCTGCCGTCGAGGACCTTCCAGGCGGGGATGCTGCGGGCCGCGACAGGGCCGGTGTCGTAGAGCCACACCGCGCCCGACGCGTCGGTGTCGGCGGCAAAGGCGCCGATGCGGATGCTCGAGATCCCGGTGTGCTCGCCGAAAGCCAGCACGCCATTGGCGCCCGAGGCCTTGATGAGATAGCTGCCGGCGCCTTGCGCCACGCGCAGCGCCTCGGCGGCGAGCGAAGGATAAAGGGTGTCGCCATAGCGCACCACCAGCGGCACGCGGCGCACCGTCTGGTCGCGATCGGGCACGAGGTTGAGGCTGCCATTGCCGGCGGCCGCCTGTTCGAGCGCCGGCAGGGTCGCGACCGCGCCGCCATAGGCCGGCACGAAGCCTGACGGGTCGTCGCCGGCGCGGGCCCATCCGGCGTCCGAGGCGGGAGCGCGCCCGCCGCCGACGCTGGTGAGCGCGAATCCGGTCACCACGCGGCTGCCCTGAATCGTAGCGGCCAGCACGCGGTCATGGTCGGGCAGGCTGGCGATCCACTGCGCCACCTCGGCCGGCGCCTGGCCCAGCTCTCCCACCACCCGGCCGGGCGAGGTCCGGTCGGGCTCGGCGAGGACGATGTCGAGGGCGATGGCGGCGGCGCCCATGGCGTTGAGCCGGCCGATGAGCTCGGCCAGCATGGTGCGCGGCCAGGGCCATTGGCCGAGTTTTTGCAGGCTCGCATCGTCGATATCGACCACGCGCACCGGGGCCGGGGCGTAAACCCGCGGCTTGATCTGCTGCAAAAGGTCGAAATACCGCGCCTGGAAGTCCTTGACGATGCCAGGATCGGCGATCCGCAACGCCAAGCCCAAGAGCAGAATCAGGCTCGAGAGTGCTCGATTGCGCCACCGGCTCGGCATGGTTTGTCCGACTGGCCCCCCGGCCGCCCCGGGCGGTCCCGCCGCAGGGGCATACCCCTCAATCGCGGCCTTGTTTCAACACTATAGCCTTGAGAAAAAGCAACGTCTCGTTAATACTCGCGGGTTGGAGAAAGAACAAAGCGGTCCGAACCTTGGGGAGCGTGCGATGCGCAGGTGGCGAGTGGGGCGCGTAGGCTTGGGAGTATGCGCGATCGCCGCGGCGACGCTCGCCGTTTCGGCCTATGCGTCGACCTCCGACATTGGCACCACCATCGTCGTGGTGCGCACCGTCACCGGCACGCTCGAGACCCAGACGCGCCAGCTCGTGATCCATGACGACGTCGCGCAGAACGAGGTGATCTCGACTGCGCCCGACGCCGCTTCGGAGATCGAATTCGTCGACGGCACCAAGCTGAGCCTCGGGCCGCGCGCCAAGGTCGTGCTCGACAAATTCGTCTTCGATCCGGATCCGGCGAAAGGCAAGTTCTACATGACCGTGAGCGAGGGCGTGTTCCGCTTCGCCACCGGGCATATGGACCATCAGAGCTATGCGATCACCACGCCCAATGGCACGCTCGGCGTGCGCGGCACCGAGTTCAATTTCATCGTCGGCCACGACAAGACCATCGTCCAGGTGCTCGACGGCGAGGTTTTCGGCGAGTCGGACGATCACGTCGAGCGCAGCTACCGGCGCGGCGCCTATTTCACGCTGTTCCACACCGTCGGCCTGAGCTCCGACGACGACAAATCGATCATCGATGCGCAAGTTGGCTTGATGAACGCGTTGCTCTCCGGGCCGACGAAACTCGCCGGCGGTCCGCCGGTTGTCCAGACGGGCCTCAATCGGTTCATCAAGCCGCCGCCGGTGAGCCCGACCATGCCCTAAGCCGGCGCGGTTACGCCTGCGATCATGACGGGCGCGACCGGCGCGGACTCCTACGAGGACAGTGAGCATGGCGGCGAGAGCGCGCTTCATCGCGCGCGCGAGCGTTATGCGCCGGGCCGCGCGATCTTCCTCTTGCTCCTGGGATTCATTTTGCTGCTGCCCTTGCCGCTGGGCGCGGTTGCGCAGCTGAGCTGGTGGGTGATCGCGCTCGCTGTCGGCGCGCTGCTGCTCGCTCATGCGTTGAGCTTGTTGCGGCCGCGAGCGGTCATCGGTCAGCGTGTCGCGCCCAATTGGCCCTGGATCGTGCCGTTCCTCGCCTCGGCCGCCTGGGCCGCCTTGCAGGTCTCGCCCCTGACGCCCGCCGCCTGGCATAACCCGGTATGGCAGGAGGCGTCGGCGCTGCTGCGAATGCCGCTCGCTGGCACGATCTCGATCGATCCCGACGACACCGCCGCGGCGATCATCCGGCTCTTTTCCTATGCCGGCATCTTCTGGCTCGCGGTTCAGCTGTGCTGGCCGCGCCGGCGCGCGGAGACGCTGTTCCTCGCCTTGAGTTTCGCCGCTTTTGCGTATTCGGCCTACGGGCTCATCGAGGAGTTCAGCGGCGCGAAGATGGTGCTGTGGTTCAACAAGGCGGCCTATTTCAATTCGGTGACCGCCACCTTCATCAATCGCAACAATTTCGCGGCTTATGACGGGCTCGGCCTCATTTGCGCCTCGGGCATGCTCATCAAGCAGCTCGCCATCCTGGTCTCGCGCCAGCCGAGCCGGCGTGCCGAGATCCTCGCTTTGCTGCAGGCGCTCTCGGGTTGGCGCGGGATCTTGCTTTTGGGCTGGGTGCTGTCCTGCGCCGCGCTCGCGATGAGCGATTCCCGCGGCGGGGTGGCCAGCACCTTCGCGGGATTGCTGGCGCTGGTGGCGGCGGTTGGTGTGTCGCGCAGCTTGCAGCGCCGCTATGTGGTCATCATTGCCGGCTCGGTGCTCGCCGCCGGCGTGATCGTCAGCTCGCTCAGCGGCGCGCAGCTGGCCGAGCGTTTCGCCGAAACCGATCTGTCGCAAGAGGGCAGACCGCTGGTCTACGCGCTGCTGCGCCAGCAGATCGTCGAGGCGCCTTGGCTCGGCACCGGCTACGGAACTTTCGAAGAAGCGTTTCGTCCGATCCAGCCCGAAGCCATCAAAGGGCGCTGGGACCGCGCGCATAATACCTATCTCGAGAACGCGTTCGAGCTCGGAATTCCCGCGGCGCTGTTGCTCACTCTGAGCGCGGCCGCCTTGTTCTTCCGCTGCCTTGCCGGGCTGCGCGCCCGGCACCGCGATGCGATCTATCCCGCGATCGGGATCGGCGCGAGCGTTCTGCTCGCCTGTCACTCGCTGGTGGATTTCAGCCTCGAGATTCCCGCGATCACCGCGACCTACGCGCTGATCATGGGCGCGGCCGTGATCCAATCCTGGCCGCGGCGCGCCTTGCCGGCGGAGAACTACAGATCGGCGGCGACGCGATCGAATTCGGCCTGATCGGCGGGATCGAGCAAAGCGCGGATCGCGTCGTTGCGCGAGGTCGCCAAAGCGAGGCGCACGAGTTGCCAATGCGATTGCCGCCAGGCGAGCTTGACTTGCTGGGCGAAGAGATCGGGGTGGGCGTTCGAGAAATACGGCCATTCGATCAGGCATAATTCGAGCCGCGGAAAGATCAGCGATGCCTCGACGGGCGCGGCGCGGATCGCCATCGCCAGGATCGGCACGACCCGATCCGCCGTCTCCTCCTCGGCCAACCTCACATAGGCGAGCCGCGTCCAGGCATAGGGATCGGCGGGCGCGCGCGCGAGGCTGCCCCTCAGCGCATCGCGCGCCTGGCGCATCAAGGCGTGATACCGCTCGCCGCCGCCGACCTCGTCCTGCGCCAGGAGGACGTAGGCGGCGGCAAGCTCGAGCCGCGCCTGGCCCGATTGCGTCCAGTCAAGGGCCCGCTCGCGCGACGCGATCAAGGCTTCGACATCGCGCGTGCCGACCGGCTCGTCGCTGTCGATGACGTTAATGACCGGATTGCCCGGCAGCATTAGCGCCCCGGCATAAAATCGCGGCGCCGCGAGCAGGATGAGCAGAAAACCGAGCGCGGCAGAGACGCCGAGCACGGCGAGGCGCGCCTTTCCCGCGGGGCGCGCGCCAGGCTGCGCTTCGATCCCGCCGGATGCGTCGTGGCGTGTCGAGGGCGGCAAATCCGTTGGACCTCCAGCTGGCGTTCATTCTAGCGCGAAGTGGCGCTTTCCCTGCAACCGAAGCGGCTGCCGGGCCTTGAATCGCGGCTGGCCGGGGCAAGGCTTTGGTAACACATCCTTGCCACAATTCCGGCCGCAGGGACGCAGCACCTTGGAGTTATCGTGCCCTCGCTTTCCCATCGCCGCCCGGCGCCGCCGGCTCCGATCGCCTCCGGTCAGGATCTCGCGCATGACTTGCTTCGCGCAGCGGCGCGGTTGCGGCGCGCGGCCCAATCGAGCGATGCCGACGAGGTCCGCGACGCTTTGGTCGGCCTCGCCGGCCAATGCGACCGCGCGGCGGCGATCGTGCTGCGTGATCGCCGCGGCCGCAGCGCCGGCTCGCAGATCGCGCCCGCGGCCTGATCGGCGATGCGCCTGGCGCTCTGTTCGCTCGCTGTTGCCGCGCTCGCGTGCTTTGCACCCGCGGCCGGCGCCATGCCGTCCGGCGAGCGCATCTGGCTCGAATCCTATCTCGCCTTTCCGATCGAGAATGTGCCGTTCACCGCTTCGGCCATGGGCTATCTCGGCCCGGTGAAGCAAGTCGCCGCGACCTTCGCCATTCGTGACGCGCGCGGCGCGCTCGCGACCAGCCGGCAGACCGTGGTGCAATTCTACCCCGACGGGCGTGCCGCGGAAGAAACCGACATCGACCTTCTCACCCATCAGATCGTGTTTCGCGCCGTCTATCGCTACAACCGGCGCAATCAGATTGCGGAGATCGCGCGCAACGATTACGCCGCCAACACCGCCGAGCTCATTGACTTCGCTTACGACGCGAACGGTTTCCTCGTCGGCGCGACGATGAAAAGCGACGGGCGCGTCGAGAAGGTGGTGACGATCGTCAATTCGCGCGACGGCAAACCGCTCGAGGTCGAGAATCGCCTTGGCGACGGGCGCGAGATTTCCCGCGTCGCCTATCGCTATGCCGAAGATTCCGTCCGCATCGCCTATACCGCCGATGGCGGCGCCGAGCAGGTGGTTTCCATCTTCACCCTCGATGCCAAAGGCCGGCCCGTCGCCGCCGAGACGCAGCGGCGCGATACGGCGAGCGTGGTCGATTACGACGGGACCTACCGCTACACCTATCTCGCCGACGGCGAGAAGCTTTTCCACGGCGTCGAGGATCATCTCCATGCACAGCCGCAGCCGACGCGCTGCGTGATCGATCGCGAATTCTTCAAGAATGGCGGGCTGCGTCACGCCGAGAGCGTCGGCGACGACATCACCTGCCGCGACCGGCCGAGCCCCGATCCCGAGGTCGGATTCGATGTGGAAGGCAATTTCACGCACGCGCAACTCGGGCCCTACGAGCACGCTTACGCCATCACCTATTACGCGGCGCCGTCGATGTAAGCGCCGGTGCCTGCGGCCGATGCCGTTGCGTCAAATCGAGCGGCGTTCGCGCGGCGCGATCGGCTGGGCGGGCGAATAGGGTGCGGCCGTTGTGTTCTCGGCCATTTTGAGCGCGGCCAAGGCGACCACATTGAGCATGTCGAGGAGCTGCGGCGACAGCGTCACCCCCGACCAATCGAGCGCATGATGTCGTGCGGCGATGGGCGCGCCTTGCGCTCGCGCCGAGGCGTCGGCGACATCGCTGCCGGTGCCGAGCCCCGCGAGCGCGCCCGCGGCGTGGTCGATCTTGCTCGCAAAAGCCCGATAAATTTCGGCGACGGTGCGCGGCTTGCCGGTGCCGGCATCGTAGAACACCGATTGGTTCGCCGCCGCCGCTTCGGGCAGGAGATCGGCCGCGACCGTGTTGCCGCGAGTCTCGACCGCCTTGAGAAAAGCCGTGGCGCCGGCGGCGCCGAGGAAATGCGCCATATAGAGATCGGCGCGTTGCAGCTTGTGGCCCAAGGCGTGCTCGACCTCGGCCTCGTTGAGCTTGGTGTATTCGCCCGCTAGCGCCGCCGACAGAGTCGGATCTTTGCGCAGATCGAGGATTTTCTTGCGCAAGCCGGGATCGCTGACGCCGGGCTTGCCGCTGCCGTCGAGCTTCACCTGCTGCGCAAGCTGGCCGATGCCGTATTTGGCGCCGAAGCGCTTGACGAGATCGAGCCAGGTGCTGTCGACGAATTGAAAGAGGCCGGCAGCGCTGCTGGTCGAGGATTTGGCGTCGGCGCGGAAGCCGCTCTCTTGCGCGGCCTGGGCCATCAAGAGTCCGAAATCGGTCGAGGTCGCGGCGCTCGCCTGGCGGATGCTGCTCAAGACCGCGGGATCGATCGCGCGCGCAAGCGCGGAAGAGGGAGTGCTCGGCGCCGTCATGGCCCGCAAGCCTAAGCCAATATGGTTAACCGAACGTAAGTTCCGGGAAGCGGCGACGATCAGGGCCCGAGATTCCACAACGCCCAGGTCAGCAGGACGAGCGCCATCAGGAACGGAAAGATGCGGAACAGCCGATAGGCGAAGCTCGCGGGATTGTCGTTGGCGGCACGCGGCGGGCGCGGAGCTGTGCGCAGCACCGTGGCGCGGCGCAGCGCGCCGGCGCCGCCGCCGCTGCGATCCGGGCGCGGACTAGCCACGTTGCGCCATCGGCACGTAATCGCGCTTCACCGGCCCGGTATAGAGCTGGCGCGGCCGGCCGATCTTCTGGCTGGGGTCCTCGATCATCTCGTTCCATTGCGCGACCCAGCCGACGGTGCGGGCGATCGCGAACAGCACGGTGAACATCGAGGTCGGGAAACCCATCGCCTTGAGGATGATGCCTGAATAGAAATCGACATTGGGATAGAGCTTCTTCTCGATGAAGTAATCGTCCTTCAAGGCGATCTTCTCGAGCTCCATGGCGAGGTCGAGGAGGGGCTCGTTGCGCACGCCCAGCTCGTCGAGCACCTCGTGGCACGAGGCGCGCAGCACGGCGGCGCGCGGATCGTAGTTCTTGTAGACGCGATGGCCGAAGCCCATGAGCTTGAAGCTGTCGTCCTTATTCTTGGCGCGCTTGATGAATTCGGGGATGCGGTCCTTGTGGCCGATCTCCATCAGCATCTTTAAGACCGCCTCGTTGGCGCCGCCATGCGCCGGTCCCCAGAGCGAGGCGATGCCGGCGGCGATGCAGGCAAACGGATTGGCGCCCGAGGATCCGGCGAGCCTCACCGTCGAAGTCGAGGCATTCTGCTCGTGATCGGCATGGAGGATGAAGATCTTGTCCATCGCCTTGGCGAGCACCGGATTGACCTGGTACTCCTCGCAGGGCACGCCGAAGGTCATGTAGAGGAAGTTCTCGGCGTAATCGAGCGCGTTCTTCGGATACATGAAGGGCTGGCCGAGCGCGTATTTATACGCCATCGCGGCGATGGTCGGCATTTTCGCGATCAGGCGGTGCGAGGCGACCATGCGCTGATGCGGGTCCGCGATGTCGGTCGAATCGTGATAGAAGGCCGAGAGCGCGCCAACCACGCCGCACATCACCGCCATCGGATGCGCGTCGCGGCGGAAGCCCTGGAAAAACCGCGTCAGCTGCTCATGCACCATGGTGTGATGCGTAATGGCATGGACGAACGCCTCCTTCTGGTCGCGGGTCGGAAGCTCGCCATGAAGCAACAGATAGCAGACTTCGGGGAAGTCGCTCTTGTCGGCCAATTGTTCGATCGGATAGCCGCGATACATCAGCTCGCCGACATCGCCGTCGATATAGGTGATCTTCGATTCGCAGCTGCCGGTCGCGGTGTAACCCGGATCGAACGTGAAATGGCCGAGATCGGAATAAAGCCGCCTGACATCGACGACTTGCGGCCCGATCGTCCCCGAGAGCAACGGCAGGTCGGCGGATTTGCCCGTGACATTGTCGGTGATGGTCACCGTCTGCCGGTTCGAGGACTTTTTATCCATTTCCGCCTCCTGTTGCGCTAATGTTGCAGCGCAAAATCACCCCGTGCGGCGAGAATAGATCGGCATGATGCGTTTGGCAATTCACGGCTCAGCCGCCCGACGCATCTGCGAGACGCGACAGGGTTTCCGTGCGTCCCAACACCTCCATCACGGCAAAAATCGGCGGCGAGGCGGTGCTTCCGGTCAAGGCCGCGCGCAAAGGTTGGGCGGCGGCGCCGAGCTTGATCCCGCGCGACTCGGCAAAACCGCGCACGGCCTCCTCGAGCGTGCCGGCGCTCCACGCCGTGTTTTGCAAGACCGCGACCAAAGATTCGAGAAGCGGCCTCGCCTGTGCCAGCACGGATTTTGCCTTGTCGTTGATCGGGATCGGCCGCGGCGCGACGTAAAAATGCGCGATGTCAGAGAGTTCGGTGAGCGTCTTCGCGCGCGGCTTCAAGCCGGGCATGGCCGCCGCGAGGCGCGCCATCGCGGCGCCATCGAGCGCGTGGCCGAGCGCGCGTGCGATGAAGGGCGCGGTCAGCGCGGCGAGCCGCGCATCTTCGGTCTCGCGCAAATAATGTGCGTTGAGGCTGCCGAGCTTGGCGAAGTCGAAGCGTGCCGGTGCGCGCCCGATGGCGTCGAGCTCGAACCATCGGGTCGCCTGCTCTGTCGAGATGATCTCGGCGTCGCCATGGCTCCAGCCGAGCCGCAGCAGGTAATTGCGCAGCGCCTCGGGCAGATAGCCCATATCGCGATAGGCATCGACGCCCAGGGCGCCGTGGCGCTTCGAGAGCTTGGCGCCGTCGGGCCCGTGGATCAGCGGCACATGCGCGAATTGCGGAATCTCCCAACCCAGGGCGCGATAGATCTGCGTCTGGCGAAAGGCGTTGTTCAAATGATCGTCGCCGCGGAT
>DATEKH010000197.1:0-2321 GCA_035277525.1 Allostellaceae bacterium | reverse complement strand
AACGAAGGCCAGGGAATCCTCGAATACGATCCCTCGAGCCTGGCCGCTGCCGAGATCGCGGCGCTGGCCGAGGAGACGCTTCTCCGTGCTGGCGATCACGGGCTGAGAGGCCGGGCCTCAACGCCCGCGCGCGATGAAGCCCGGGTTGCGGAAGAGCGGCTTGCCGTATCGTAGCGGCGCGCCATCGAGCGTCGTCACGCTGCCGCCCGCGGCCTCGAGAATCGCCTGGCCGGCGGCCGTATCCCATTCCATGGTCGTGCCGAAGCGCGGATAGAGATCGGCCGAACCTTCAGCAAGGAAGCAGAATTTAATCGCGCTTCCCGATATGCGCCGCTTGGCGTTCGGATAGTCGGCGAGAAAGGCGGCGAGCTTCTGGCTGGCGGCATGCGAGCGGCTATGCGCGACGACGAGGCCGCGCGCAGGCGGCTTGCGCGCCGTGATCGGAACCGGCGCATTATCGCCCTCTTGGCGCGTGGCGCTGCCGAGCCCCGCAGCGGCATAGGTCACGTTCGCGACCGGCGCATGGATGACGCCCAGCACCGGCCGGTCGCCCTCGATCAAGCCGATATTGACCGAGAACTCGTCGTTCTTGGCGATGAACTCCTTGGTGCCGTCGAGCGGATCGATGAGCCAGAAGCGCGGACCGAGAGCGGGCAGGTTCTGCGCTGCGGCGAGTTCCTCGGCGATCGCCGGAATGCCCGGCGCCGCGTCGCGCAGCGCTTCGATGATGATGCGTTCGGCGCGCTCGTCGGCCTCGGTCACCGGCGACAAATCCTCCTTGCGCCGCACGTCGAACGGCGTGGCGTAGATCTCGAGAATCGCGGCGCTGGCCGCGCGTGCGGCGCGGCGCGCGGCTTCGACGAGTTCGCGCAGACCGGGCTCCATCTTGCTAGAATAGGGGAAAGGAGCGTTGAACGCGATGTGCGGGCGTTATTTGCTGAAATCGGCCGAGTCCGAATTGCGCCCGATCTTCCGTTTCGTCGAGCATCCCAATCTTGCGCCGCGCTACAACATCGCGCCGACCCAGGCAGCGCCCGTGGTACGCGAGCGCCGCGAGCCCCGGGGCGAGCGCACAATTCAAGCGTTGCGCTGGGGCCTCGTTCCACCCTGGGCCGACGACATCAAGTCGGGAGCGCCGCTCATCAATGCGCGCGCCGAGAGTCTGCTGGAGAGGCGCGCCTTCGCCGGGGCATTTCGCGGGCGGCGCTGCCTCGTGCCGGCCGACGGCTACTATCAGTGGCGCGAGGGCGATCGCTCGAAGCAGCCCTATCTCGTCGAGCGCCGCGACGCAGCGCCCTTTGCGTTTGCCGGGATTTGGGATCGCTGGGGCCCGCGCCAGGATCCGAAAGCCGCCACCGACAGCTTCACCATCATCACGACCGATGCCAATGATTTCCTGCGCCCGTTCCATCATCGCATGCCGGTGGTGCTGGCGCCCGAGGCCTATGACCGCTGGCTCGATCCGGATGAGGACGCCGAGAAGCTGGTGCCGCTGCTGACGGCCGCGCCGAACGACTGGCTGCGCGCGGTGCCCTTGGGCCGCGCGGTCAATTCGGCGCGCGCCGAAGGCGCGGAGCTGATCGCGCCGGCGGGCGAGTCGCTGGTGTGGCAGGGCAGATTAGGAGAGAAGAACGCAAGAAGGATGAAAGAAATGTCCTAGTCGGCTAGCGAGTCGCGTGAGCACGTTTATGATTTTGCGCGAGGTCTCGCTTGCTGAACAGTTCGCGATCCGGCGGGGTCGAACGTTCTTGTAGCCGTCGAAAAACAACAGATAAAACCGCAATCACCGTCGCGCCTATGCTAAGTGCGATGCTAAGTCCAAGGGACATAGAAACCTTCCAGCGCTCCAGATTAAAAGGGTGACCCTCCTTAGCACATTAGTGGCAGGAAGGGTTTTATTCCTGTCGAAGGCATCAAAGGAATCGAAAATATTGTGCCTGAAAAACTGGTAATTTTGTTTGCTAAAAAGTTTGACTCATGCCTTATGTTCCGTTATTGTTCCTGGACCCCGGAAGTAGGAGGCACACATGGCGGGCGAGCGGATGTTGGCCGAAAAGCACCTATCGTCGGAATCCGACACGGAATTGAAGAAGAATGATCGTTCTTCTATTGCGTTTCCTTACCTCGACCTAGAGAGCGCCGCCGAAGTCGCGAAGGCTGTGTATGAGCGCGCGGGGCTATCCGCGTGCGAAATTGATGAGCTTGCGGCACAAATGGGCCAAACGGTGAGCGGTGCGTTTCGTCTCAAAACTGCAACGGCAAAATTGTTTGACCTTCTGGACAAAGAAGGTCGGGGGGCGCTCAAGTTATCCCAGCTCGGA
>DATEKH010000196.1:0-5951 GCA_035277525.1 Allostellaceae bacterium | reverse complement strand
CCAAACACCCCGACGAAAATCGTCCCGGCGAGGCTGCGGACGAAATTGAGGGACGCGGTCGCGGCGCCGAGCTCGGCCCGCTCCACCGCATTCTGCAGCGCGACCGTCGCCATGGGTGGCACTGTACCGAAGCCAAGCCCGATGATCGTCAGCAGCGCTTCGATTACAACGAGCCCAAACCGGTCGGCAGCGAAGCCGAGCGCCAATGTCGCCGACAGCGCCAGGAGTACCCCTAGCATCGGCAACACCTTGTAGCGGCGCACCCGCCCGGTGACGTGGCCGGAAATTCCGGCGCCGACATTGAAGCTGAACATCAACGTCATCAGCAGCAGGCCGGAATGCGAGGCGCCGAGCCCGACCAAAAGCTGAAGGAACATCGGCATGAAGAGGTTCAGCACCATGATCGAGCTCGCCCCCATCGCGTTGGCCAAGACCGCGAAGATGACGACGGGATTGGAGAGCACGCCGAGCGGAACCAACGGCTCCAGCGCCGTTCGCAGCCGCGCGGCGAAGCCCGCCCAGCTTGCCGCGGAGAGCGCCGCAAGACCGAGGATGGGGGCCGATCCCCAGTCGAAGCGGTTGCCGCCGAGGTCGATGGCGGCCATCAACGCGGCCGTCGCCACCATGACCATGCCCGCACCGACAAGGTCGAGCCGGTGCGGCGCCCCGTGTCTCGGCAGCCGCCGGAGCTGCACGTTCGACACCAGCAAGGAGAGCAAGCCGAGCGGCAGGTTGATCCAGAAAATCACCGTCCAGTCGAGATATTGCGCAAGGAAGCCGCCAAGGGCCGGCCCCGCCGCACCCGCGCTCGCGAAGACGACGACAAAATAGGTGTAATACTTGGCTCGGTCCTTCGGTGCCACGATGTCGCCGAGGATGGTCATCGCAACGACGATCAGGCTGCCGCCCCCAAAGCCCTGAACCGCGCGTCCGAGGATGAGGACAACGAGGCTCGGCGCCAGCGCCGAGAGGATCGAGCCGACCAGGAAGACGGAAATCGCCGCGAGCATGGTTGCCCGCCGGCCGTGGATGTCGCTCAATTTGCCGACCACCGGCGTCACCGCCGTGCCGGTGAGGAGATAGGCCGTTGCCACCCAAGGAACGTTTTGCAGGTCGCCGAAAGATCGGCCGATGGCCGGCAGCGCCGCGCCGACGATCGTCTGGTCGAGCGAGCCGAGGAATAGCGGCAGGAGCACCCCGAGCGTGATCTTGAGGGCCTCGCGATGGCTAAGCTCGAAGAAGGCGTTACTCATGTCCATTCCAAAGTCGCCGGCGTCAGGTGTACCGGGTTCCTCGGCCAAGTCTATCCGCGGCCGCCCATGCGATCGATGAATCGAGATGCGGTTCGTGATATCGTACCGGCAGGGGCAAAGGCTCGATGACAGAGCCGGCAGGGAGGGATCGATGAGTTGGAAAACGCTCAGCGCAGCGCTTCTGGTCGCGTCGGCCTCGGCGCTCGGCGCCATCATCGCCGCACCATCGGCCGCTGCCGACACGGTGCTCACCGTCGGCAAGGCGGCCGCCAACACGTCGACGATGCTGCCCACCAATGTCGGCGAAAAGCTGGGCGTCTTCGCCAAGCATGGGCTTTCCGTGACGATTTCGGATTTCAGCGCTGGCAGCAAGCTTGTGCAGGCTATGACAGCGAGCAGCATCGATATCGGTATCGGCGCCGGACCTCTCATGGCCCTGACCCTCAAGGGGGCGCCGATCCGGGCCATCTGCGACAGCGCGCCGCCAATTCCCTTCATCGGCATCGCCGTCCCGTGGGATTCGCCGATCCACTCGGTCGATCAGCTCAAGGGCAAGACGATCGGCTTCTCGAGCAGCGGCTCGCTGACCGACTGGCTCGCACGGGAGCTCGTGCGCACGCAAGGCTGGGGCGCCGCGGGCGTCAAGGCGATCTCGGTCGGCAACGACGCCGCCGGCGTGATGACCGCATTTCGTAATCACGAGATCGACGCCGACATCATCGCAACCTCGAACATTTTCGCCTGGGAAGAAAAGCAACAAGGGCGGCTGCTGATTCCCGTTTCGAGCTATGTCGGCAACATCGGCGGCGGCGTACTTTTTGCGACCGATCAGATCATGGCGAGCAAGCCGGACGCGGTGCGAGGCTTCCTCGCCGCCTGGCTCGAGACAATCGACTACATGCGCAAGAACAAGGCCGAGGCGGTCGCGATCGAGAGTGCCGTTTCCGGCTATTCTTCCGCCGTGATGTCGAGAGAATACGACCTGACGATCGGCATGTTCAGCACGGACTGCAAATTCGATACGCAGTCGCTCGCCAATCTCGAACGGTCCTTCATCGATCTGAAGCTCGTTCAAACCCCGCCGAACATGTCGACGCTGTACACCGAGGCCTTCCTGCCTCGATGAAGCCACTTCTTCCGCTGTGTGCGCGGCAAATATCGATGCTCCGGATGAGAGCGGCGCTGCCTACCGCTTGAAGTCCTCGTTGGTAAAGAGCGAGACGAGCTCGAGCCCTTCCTTCTTGAGGTTCTCGCGCGCGCCTTCCAAGCGGTCGACGATGGTGACGATCTTCTCGACCCTGCCGCCTGCGGCGCGCACCGCTTTGACGGCCTTCATCGCCGAGCCGCCCGTCGTCGTGACGTCCTCGAGCACGATCACCTTGCTGCCGGGCGCGAAATTGCCGTCGATCAGCTTGGCGGTGCCGTGATCCTTCACCTCCTTGCGCACGAAGAACGCATCGATCCGCCGGCCGCGCTCGTTGCTCTTCATCGCGATGGCGAGCGCGATCGGCACCGCGCCCATTTCCAAACCACCGACTGCTTTGCAGTTGGCATCAGCCGCGATCAGATCGCAGAGCAGCTCGCCGACGAGCGAGGCGCCCTCGGGATCGAACATGGTCTTCTTCATGTCGAAGAAATAGCCGCTGGCCTTGCCCGAGGCCAAAGTGAAGCTGCCGCTCAAGAGCGATTTCGCCGCGATGATGTCGCGCAAGCGCTGCCTTTTATCGGCCATGATCCCCGGTCCCCTTCCGCCCGCGCCTCTCTAGCGCGAAATCGCGACGTGCGGAATAGCGGTTATCGCGTATGAGCTGCATGAACAGCCTGCGCCCTTCGACTGCGCGCTCCGCGCGCGCTCAGGGTGAGGAGGGGATGGTGGATGGCATTAAAAAAACGCCTCATCCCGAGCGCGAGCCTGCGCGAGAGCGAAGGCGAGCAGTCGAGGGACGCGCTCGCGGCGGAGGATCAACTCCTCCGCTGGCGAACCTTCGCGACACCCTCAATCGGTCGCGTGCAGCTTCTTCAGCTCCTCGCGGTAGGCGGCGAGCACCTTGGCGCCGTCGGGCGTCTGCTTCACCCATGCATTGATCACGGGCTCGATGCGCTTTTTCCACAACGCATATTGCTCGGGGGTGAGCTTCGTTACGCTCTGCCCCTTCTTCGCCGCCACTGCCTTGCTTTCGCCGCGGTCCGCGTTCTCGTTGGCCGTGCCGAGGCGGCGCGAGAAGGATTCGCCCGAATATTCGTCGATCGCGTGGCGCGCCTTTTCGGGCAGCTTGGCATAGGCGTCCTTGTTCATGAAGACGAAAGCGGGAGCCTCGCCGAGCGGCGCTTCGAGATGGTGATTGGTCACTTCATCGAGCTTGAAGGTCCTCACCGCCGTCCAGGCGATGAAGGCGCCGTCGACGACGCCGCGGTTGAGCGCTTCGTAGATTTCGGTCGGGGTGAGCGTCACCGGCGCCGAGCCCAGCGCCTCGGCGACCTGGCCCGCCATGCGCGAAGAGACGGCGTATTTCTGACCCTTGAGGTCCTCGATCGTCTTGATCGGCTTGTGGGTGTTGAGGAGCGAGCTCGGGAAGTTGAAGAGCGCCAGCACCTTCACCCGGCTGTATTCGGGCGCGAGCGCGCCCGAGGCGTAAAGCCGCCACAGCGCGACGCTCGATAGCTCGGTGTTGTTGCTGAGGAAAGGAAGATCGGAGACTTGCGTGCGCGGGAACTCGCTCGCGAGCGGGCCGAACACGCCGAAGGAAATCTCGACCACGTGGTTGATCGTCCGGTCGTAGATGTCGCGGAAGGTGCCGAGCGCCGGTCCGGCGAAGAGCTTGATGTTGAGCGTCCCGCCCGCGGCCTTCTCGACATCCTTGATCCAGGGCGTCATGCCGTCGGTGTTGACGTAGGAGGTGCTGGGCGCCGGAAAGCCGAATTTGAGGGTGACCGTGTCCGCGGCGCGCGAGAGCGCCGGCATCGCCGCCAGCCCCGCCACGAGCGCAAAAATTCCAAGTCCGATCTTCATCGCGACATCTCCCTGTTCAGAGCGCCTTATTCGGCGGCGCTTTCGTGAGTGCCATTCCATTAGCGGCCATCGCCGCCTTGCTGTCAACTCTCGCGCCGCGCCGCCGGATTATCAGTGCATCACCTGGCCGCCATCGACCACGAGGCACTGGCCGGTGATGAAATCGCTCGCCGGCGAGGCGAGAAACACGCAGGCGCCGACCAGATCCTCGGGCTCTTCCTCGCGTGGAATGGCGCGCGTCTTCGCCATGGCCTGGAGCACGCCCGGAATGTCGTTGCGGCTTTTGAGGAAATCCGTCGAGGTCAGGCCCGGCGCGATGGCGTTGACGCGGATGCCGTCCTTGCCGAGCTCGTTCGCCATCGAGCGCGTCATGGCGAGGATCGCGCCCTTGGTCGAAACATAGTGCAGCATCATCGGCACGCCCTTGAAGATGGTGCCCGAGGCGATGTTGATGATCTTGCCGTAGCGCTGGCGCCGCATGTGGGGAAGCGCCGCCTGGACGCATTGAAACGGCCCGCGGACATTGATCGCAAAGGCGCGGTCCCAATCCGCCGGGCTGATCTCTTCCATGCGCACCGCGACATAGCGCGCATAGATCGCGGCGTTGTTGACGAGGATGTGCAGCCCGCCATAGGCCTCGGCGGTGCTCTCGACGAGCCTCGCCACCGCCGCCGCGTCCGAAACGTCGCAGAGTTGCGCCATGGCCTCGCCGCCCGCATCCCGGATCGCGCGCACCACTTGATCGGCAGGTTCGAGATCGGCGATCGACACCTTGGCGCCTTCCGCCGCCAGCGCCTTCGCGTAAGAAGGGCCGATGCCCGATGCCGCGCCCGTGACGATCGCAACTTTGCCGTCGAGCTTGCCCATTGCCGGTCTCCCTTCAATGCTTCAGCGCGCCGCCATCGACCACCAGGCATTGGCCGGTGACGAAGTCGCTCTCGGGCGACGAGAAGAAAACGCAAGTTCCGACGAGGTCATCGGGCATCTCCTCGCGCTGGATCGCGCGCGTCTTCGCCATCGCCTGGCGATACTCGGCGTAATCGTTGCGCCCGCCAATATACTCGGTCGAGATGAGGCCGGGCGCGATGGCGTTGACGCGGATTCCGTCCTTGCCGAGCTCGGTCGCCAGCGCGCGCGTCATGCCGAGGATCGCGCCCTTGGTCGAGACATAGTGCAGCATCATCGGCGGGCCGCTCCACACCGTGCCCGAGGCGATGTTGACGATCTTGCCGTAATTCTGGCGCTGCATGATCGGCACGACCGCCTGGACGCAGAGGAACATGCCGCGGACATTGACCGCGAAATAGCGATCCCATTCCTCGGCGCTAAGCTCCGTGACGGGCACGCGCGCCATGCGCGCGAGGCTGGCGTTGTTGATGAGGATGTGGACGCCGCCATAGGCCTGCTCCACGCTGCGCACGAATTCCCCGACGGCCGCATGGTCCGAGACGTCGCCGATCATGCTCATCGCGGTGCCGCCCGCTTTTTTGATCTCGGCGACCACCCGGTCGGCCGGATCGACATCGATGATCGCGACCTTGGCGCCTTCGGCGGCGAGGCCGCGCGCATAGTAGGGGCCGATGCCGATCGCCGCGCCGGTGACGATCGCAACCTTGCCGTCGAGCCTGCCCATCAGTTCCTCCTCCCTTAGTGCCAACGCCCCTTCACCTTCGTCACTCCCGCGAAAG
>DATEKH010000195.1:0-2013 GCA_035277525.1 Allostellaceae bacterium | reverse complement strand
GTCACGCTCGCCGCGGCCGATGCCGAGCTGGGCCAGCGTCTCATCGCCGCCATGGGCACGCGCCATTTCAGGCCTTATCTCTCCGACGATGTCGTCGGCGCGCAGATCGGCGGCGCGGTGAAGAACGTGCTCGCGATCGCCTGCGGCATCGTGTTGGGTCGCGGCTTGGGCGACAATGCACGCGCCGCGCTCATCACCCGCGGCCTCGCCGAGATGGTGCGGCTCGCCATCGGCAAGGGTGGCAAGGCCGAGACCTTGATGGGGCTTTCGGGCCTCGGCGATCTGACGCTGACCTGCTCCAGCACCCAATCGCGCAACCACGCGCTCGGCATGGCCCTGGGCAAGGGCGAGGCGCTCGGGGATTTTCTCGCGGCGCGCCGCTCGGTCGCCGAAGGCGTGACCTCGGCCGCCGCGACCGCGACCTTGGCCCGCAAGCTCGCGATCGAAATGCCGATTGTCTTCGCCGTCGACGCCATTCTCCATCACGGCGCCAAGATCGACGAGGTGATCGAGGGCCTGCTGGCGCGTCCGTTCAAGCCGGAAATCCCGGCCGGGTAAGCGCTTGCCGAGCCTCGTCGCCATCCGGCACGTCGCCTTCGAGGATCTCGACGGTTTCGCCGCGCCGCTCGCCGCGCGCGGTTACGCGATCACCTATCGCGACGCGCCGGTTGACGATCTCGCCGCGCCGGAGCTCGCCGCGGCCGATCTTGTCGTGGTGCTGGGCGGGCCGATCGGCGCCTATGAGGAAGCGCTCTATCCGTTCCTGAACGCTGAGCTTCGCCTCATCGAAGCGCGCCTCGCGGCCGGCCGCCCGGTTCTCGGCATCTGCCTGGGCGCGCAGCTCATGGCGCGTGCGCTGGGCGCGCGCGTCTATCCCGGCCAGAAAGAGCTCGGCTGGGCGCCGCTCGAGCTGACCGAGGCGGGCCGCGCCTCGCCGCTGCGCTTCATCGCGCCGGAGATGAAGGTGCTGCATTGGCATGGCGACACTTTCGACATGCCGGCGGGCGCCAGCCATCTCGCCGCGACCGAGCGCAACCCGCACCAGGCTTTCGCCTATCAGCGCCATGCGCTCGGACTGCAATTCCACATCGAGGCAACCGCGCCAGGGCTCGAGCGCTGGTATGTCGGCCATGCGGTCGAGATCGCCGCGACGCGGGGAACGAGCGTCGCCATGCTGCGCGCCGATGCGGCGCGCCACGCGCCCATCCTTGCGCCGCGCGGCAAAGCCGTGCTCGAATCCTGGCTCGATCAATTCCAAGAACGAGGTGGGCAATGACCGAGGTGCTGGCGAAACCGATGGTCGAGATCGCGACTGCTATGAGCGAGGGCAAGCTCAAGGCACGCGCCTTGACGGAAGAGGCGATCGCCAACCACGAGCGCTTCGGCGCCAAGCTGATGGCCTATTCGCAATGGGCGCCCGCGCATGCGCGGCAATGCGCCGATGCGGCCGATGCCGCTTTCGCCGCGGGCGCGCGCGCCGGCTCGCTCCAGGGGATTCCGGCCTCGATCAAGGATCTCTTCGCGCATTCCGCCTTTCCGACTTTCGCCGGCTCGCCCAAGCGTCTGCCGGCGAAATACGAGATCGACGGGCCGGTGATTGCGAGTCTCAAGCGGCAATTGGCGACCGTCATGGGCAAGACCCATATGGTCGAGTTCGCTTTCGGCGGCACCGGCCACAACGCGCATTACGGCGCGCCGCGCAATCCGTGGGATGCGAAGAACCATCGCTCGCCCGGAGGATCGTCGAGCGGGGCGGGCGTATCACTCTGCGAAGGCTCGGCCCTCCTCGCCTTCGGCTCCGACACCGCGGGCTCGGTGCGCATCCCGGCCTCGATGACCGGCAACGCCGGCATCAAGCTGACGCTCGGGCGATGGTCGGCCGAAGGCGTGGTGCCTTTGAGCTTCACCTTCGACACGCCCGGCATCCTCGCGCGCAGCATGGCAGATGCGGCGTTCAGCTTCGCCGCGCTCGATCCGCATCTGGGCGACGGCTTCGCGTTCTTGGCGCGGGCG